>JANYBK010000141.1 GCA_025360805.1 Methanomicrobiales archaeon | reverse complement strand
CCTGCTCTACCCCGAACTTTCCATTTTTGACAAAGCAAGACTTGCGTATCTCGTCCTGACAGCAAAAAACGCCGATATCACGGCATTGGATGACATCACGGCAGAACAGTATATCGTTGAGCATCTCGGAGAAAATGTCTATACCTCGTTTTTTGAACCACTCTTAAAAAGTAAATTCGGAGAACAGAGAAAAGAAGCCTCTGCGGCGTGGCTTATGAGCCGGATTGCCATACGCTCAAACCGGGGGGCATCGGGAGAACATCTCGGCTACCTCAACGGTGGTTTTCACCTGCTCATTGATGCCCTTTTACAATCCATTGAGAGAAATGGCGGGAAGATCAGGAAACAACAACCGGTCTCATCGATCAGCCAAAAAAACGGATCCTGGACGATAAATGACAACCGCTACGATGCAGTTATCTCAACGATCCCACCACAGGAACTAAAAAAAGCGGGTGGGCCCACTATGCAACCTATCCCTTACCAGGGAGCTGCATGCATGACCCTTGCCATGGATCGGCAAGTGACAAAGGATATCTACTGGCTGAACATGAAAGATGCTGCACCATACGGGGCTGTTGTTACACATACGAACTTTATTCCAAAGGAACGTTATGGCGAGCATATCGTGTACCTTGCATCGTACTTTTCCGGGTCTGTTCCGGCACAACTCGACCGCCGTATGCTCGATGACTTCTGCAACCGTTTTTCCGTTGCTCCCACAGAGATCCACTGGCATAAAATGGCCATCGATCCCATGGCAGGTCCGGTTTATACAACCGGCTACCGCTCCTTAATCCCCGCGTACGAACAAAAAGGACTCTATCTGGCAGGAATGTTTTCCCAGCCCAATTATCCCGAACGAAGTATGGAAGGATCAATCCGGGCCGGTCAGGATGTTGCAGCGTGTATAAACAATCGGAGTGGCCATGACACCGGAACCTGAAGTTACGGCAATTATTCCGGTATACAATGACCGCATTTCTTTAGAGATTGCCATCCCACGATCGATCGAGATGCTCGGAACAATTACAAACGATTTTGAAATTATCGTTGCTGAGGACGGTAGTAATGATGGTAGTGCAGAATTTGTGAAGGAGTATGCAACACAGGACGTGCGGGTACGCCTTCTCCACAGCGATAGCCGCCTAGGCAGAGGAAAAGCCCTCAACCGGGCAATCCTTGATGCAAAAGGCACAATTGTCTGTTATTATGACGTTGATCTCGCAACAGATATGCGCCATCTTCCCGAGCTTATAACAACTATCCGAAAAGGAGCTGCAATCTCAACAGGATCACGACTCATGCCTGCCAGCGATATTGTTCGTACGAACGGGCGGGAGATTGCAAGCCGAAGTTACAATTTCCTTGTCCGCCTCTTTCTTGGCAGCAGGGTTTTTGATCACCAGTGCGGGTTTAAGGGTTTTAACAAAGCTCTCATAATACCAATTCTTCCGAAGATAAAATCGGATCACTGGTTCTGGGACACAGAGATCCTTGTACGGACCCAGCGCATGGGCTACCCGGTTGCTGAATTCCCGGTACACTGGAGGGCGGGAAAGGGAACAACAGTAAAAATCAAAGATGTTTTTGAGATGGGGTCATCCATACTGCGTCTCTGGTGGCAGGTACATGTACAAAAAAATTAGCGCAATCCTTGTTCCGACGCTCCTCGCCATTGGAATCATTGCATTTATGCTATACCGGGTATGGGGAGATCTGCTCGAAGCACTCCAGCACATCGTGCCAGCATACCTTGCGGCAGGAATTATTATCTGCCTTATCGCATGGGGGCTGAGAGGATGGCGATACCAGACAATTCTTAAAAGCCTCAACTATCCGGTAAGCATCACTGTAGCAACTGCATGCATATTTGTCAGCCAGACAGTCAACCTGATCGTGCCTGCACGACTGGGTGATTTTGTTCGGGTGTTTATCCTGAAACATGAATACAACACCACCTACTCAGAAGGTGTTTCTTCACTTGTTGTCGAACGGGTTTTTGATATTGTTACCATTGCAATCCTTGGGGCACTATCACTCTTGTTTGTTCTCAATGTGCGTTCAGAATTTTACATCATCATTTTCGTGCCAATCATTGCCTGTTTAATTTTTTTTATCTTTTTGCTGATCATCGGGAAAACTTCCTCGAAAAACAAGTATATCCAAATCATCTTAACAATGCTTCACGAGATCAAACGGGCATCTCTTACGCTGCGATCCATCGTCCTGTTGGGAAGTTCCTCCCTAGTGATATGGCTCCTCGATATCATTGTCTGCTATGCAGTAGTGTTGATGTTCCAGCAGCAGATTCCCTTTGCTGTCGTAGTTCTTGCAGTAGTGATAGGAAATCTGGTAAAAGCAGTTCCGCTCACACCCGGAGGGGTTGGTACCTATGAACTCGCGCTTGCCGTCACCTTCGGACTGGCAGGGGTTTCACCGGCAGTTGCCACCCTTATTGCGGTGATAGACCACTTAATCAAAAACCTGATCACCCTTGCCGGAGGTATTGTCTCGATCTATTACTTTGGCGACTGGGTTATTCCAAGCATTAAAAATGCACTGAACTCCAAATTTGGAGGAGAGGATACTCCTGGCCGTTGATCAGCAGATCTTCTCGGTTCTCAGCTGGCTTTGTGTCCTTTCGCTGATCCAGATATCCCTTTACCCATCGCTGAAAAAGACATTTGGGAGTTTTGCTTTTCCTGCCGCATTCTCTGCCTCGCTTCTTATCTTCACCATCTTTTCCTGGTACTGTGGCCTTTGTCATCTGCCGGTCCAACTTGCCCTTCTGCCATTTCTTGCTCTGCTCATATACCATATATGGCACCATGATTACTCCTTGGCCGAATTAAAAAAAGAGTGGCGCTGGGAGATCCTCTTCCTCATCTTCTTTTTTTTAATGCTCGATGTGCGGTTTGTCAATCCCACCATATCCTATGCAGAGAAATTCATGGATCACGCATTCCTCGCATCTGTGATCCGAGCACCTGTTATTCCACCACTAGACCCGTGGTTTTCGGGGGGGACATTAAATGTCTACTATTATCTCGGGTACTGGATGTTCGGGTGCCTTGCGATCGTGAGCGGAGTTCCGTCCAACATTGCATTCAACCTCGCACTTCCCACAGTATTTGGCATTGCAGCAGTGAACGTTTACGCAATCGGAACACTCGTACTTAACCGGTTCCGCTGGCTCCCACTGTTGATCTTCTTCTTACCAAATCCTTCTTTTTTTTACCAGATTGTTCAGGGTAAAGCAATGAATACGGTATTGTGGGACAGTACTCGGACGATAACCAATACCATCAACGAGTACCCCCTCTTCTCGTTTATCTGGGGAGATGTCCATGCTCATGTGGTGTCCATATTCAACCAGGTTTTTTTGATATTTCTGCTCATCTTTGCTTACCAGCGGTGGGAGTCACTTGAATCCCGGGCGAAATGGATCCTCTGCATACTTGCTGCGCTCAGTCTTGGCTCCATGCCGCTGTTCAATACCTGGGACGTGCTGATCTATGCCCCAATCACTCTTGTATTTGGTGCGCTGATTCTCTGGCGATGTAAAAAAGACTGGTTCAAAAGTATCTCTTGGGCATTGATCGTTATCGTTCCTCCGGCAGCCATCCTCTGCTACCTGCCCTTCTACCTGCAATTAAAGACCAGCACCGGCGGACTGTCAATAGTTCAGACTCCATCAAACCCTCTCGAGTTTATTCTGGTAAACGGCTGGTTCGTTGCACTCTTTTTTGTCTTTCTTATCCGGGATATCACAAAGCGCCCATACCTGCTGCTGGTTGCCATCCCTTTTGCACTCATGGGTTATACAGCCGCAGCAATTGCGATAATTCCGGCGATTTATTTTATCGCACAACTGGCACAAAAGAAAGAGACAGATTCAGCTGCGTTGCTTGCCATTCTGGGTCTTGGAATTTTAATTTTTTGCGAATTGTTCTACCTCAAAGATAACATGGGTGACACTTATTTCCGGATGAACACGATCTTCAAATGCTACCTGCCCGCATGGATCCTGCTTGGCATTGCAGCATTTGTGATGGCAGGGAAATGGCTGGACAGCTGGGGAAAAATTCCGGTACTGCCCACCCGCCAGTCAGCAGTCATTGCCATTACTGTTATCGGCATACTTTTTGTTGTGCCCTTTGTTGTGCCATTTACAGTCAGTTATGGAACCCATACTCTTGACGGGCTGGCGTACCTCAGTGACTCGCACCCGTCAGATGCTCCAGCAATTGCTTACCTGCGTACTCTTTCCAGTGACGAGATCCTCGTTGAGGCAGAAGGTGGCGACTACACGTATTACTCGCGGGTTTCATCGTTCACAGGCATTCCCGGCATTATCGGTATGCCCTTTCACGAGTTCATGTGGCGCGGTGATGATACCGGATGGTTCAGTATACGGAACAATGACATCAGGGCCATCTATGAGCAGCCTCAACGGACAATCTCTCTGATGAAGAAATACAATGCAACCCTTCTCTACGTGGGTGATGCAGAGCGCGAGCGCTACAATGTAAATATCTCACCTGCGGGTCTTGATAAGGTATATTCTGACAGGGGAACTGAAATTTATCGCCTTTCGGGATGATGCCGGCAATTATTGTCTCAATAATACCGTTGAACAAAATACCTGCAGAAACGTCAGGCACAAACCTTTATTGCAGTTCTTGTCGTAATAATATGGCTACATCATGGCATCATTGCTGACTGATGAGTAATGAAGGAGAACGCTACTCCTGAATGAGGTGAGTTATGTCAAAAGGTTACGTAAAAACAATAGCTCCAGAAGAGCTTCAGAACAAGGCTCT
>JANYBK010000138.1 GCA_025360805.1 Methanomicrobiales archaeon | reverse complement strand
TATGCCGAGATGCCCGATTGTTACATTTGAACCGTCTATTAATGTCATTTTGCGGTATGTTCATGTTAGTTTCTTCTCCGGTAAATATCTATGTACAAAATAAATAAAAATCAGTGAATTTTTACTGCCGATGGTCGGGTAGGGATACCGGTTAAATGTGGCTGCCAATGAGAGGAACGGATTTCCCGGAAACATAATAACGACGAAAAAAAATACCCGGATAATCTTGATTTCTCCTTGCCCCGGCATGCCTAAAGAGTATCCATGAGGTGGAGGAGCCTCTTATAACTGAACGGAAAAGAAAGTGAATAATGTTAAAAAGGGGAGCTGTTATCGCAATATTACCCGCTCTTTTTTTTGAATATCCCGCGTCTGGTGCTTAAGCTCTTCCAGTACATGCAAAGTCGACATACCCATTCATTGGGTCAGTCTTGAGCAACCGGACCCGGACTTTCTCACCAACCCTTAGCCCCTGCTGGCCCTGCATCACTCTGCCTTCCGCAGGAGGAGTGATAAGCCGGACATACGTCCCCTTATCAGAGGCGCCGGTAACAAGCGCATCAAAGGTATTTCCTATACTATTCTGGAGCAACACGGCAGCGGCGGCTTTTCGCATGAACCGTTCGACTTTCTTTGATCCCTTCTCTTTTTCGGTCAGCCACGCCGACTGGTCAACAAGTTCTTCAATGGAGTAGGGGCTCTCTGCTTTGTCCAGAACGGTTTTTACCAGCCGCTGTATGATGAGATCGACATACCTCCGGTTCGGGGCGGTGCCGTGCGTGTAATCCGTGACCGCGAGAGCAAAGTGACCTATGGGGGACTCGCCGGGATCGAGCGGAACGTACTCGCCAGCCCCCATGAGTTTTACGATAGTGAGTGAGAGGTCAGGGAAGCGGATAGGATCGGCCTCTTTCTGGCGGACAAGGAAGTCCGTGAGTGCCTTTGCGTCCGGTTCATCTGGCAGGTTCTCTCCATATATTGCCGCAGTCAGCACAATCCCGTCCCAGTGCTTCGGGATGCGGACGATGCGCTGGATCATCGGTATTCCTGCGTTCCCGAGAAATGCCACGGTGGTACCGTTAGCAGCAACCATGAACTCCTCAATTAAGTTCCGTGCCATATTCTTCTTCTGGACAACAAGATCTTTTACCTTACCGTCCTTAACGACCGGTTCGGCTTCTATAGTCTCGAGCTCAAGCGCACCCTGTTCAGCCCGGAATTTTTTTAACCGGAGTGCGGCCTCGTGCTGCAACCGCACCTGTGCCTCGAGTCCATCAACATCGCGGACAGTTTGAGGAATGGCCCTCGATCCTTCAAGCCAGTCCCCGACTTCTTCGTAGATGAGTTTGGCCTTGTTGGCAACGATCGCCCGGTAAAGATTGCCGTGACGGACACTGCCATTGGCAAGTACCGTGTACTCAATGATCACCGCCCTGCAATCCTGTCCCGGCAGGAGCGAGGAGATGCCCTTTGAGAGCCTGTCCGGAAGCATCGGGTAGGTGACGATTCCCGTATATACGGAACTGCCGTTATAGGCTGCGTACTGGTCAGCCTGCGAGTGTTTGGGAACATAATGATCAACATCGGCAATTGCAATTTTCACATTGATTTCGTGATCCGGTCCCCGTTCACAATATTCCATCTGGTCGAGATCTTCAGAATCGTGGTTATCGATCGATGACCAGAGGAGAGAGCGGAGATCCTTCCCGTTCTTTCCGATGGCTTCTGAAGTTTCCGGGTGTATCGCGTTCACTTCACGGATAACGGCTTTTGGGAACTCGGGTTTGAAGCCGTATTTCTGCATGGCAAAAAAAGAGATGGCCTTAAGATCAATGGAGCGTTGGTTTTTCATAGGCAACTTTATTGGGGTTTGGTGGCAGGGTTGATAAAATTGTGCTAGCGCAAGTTGAAAGGGTTCGTCGACAGTTAGTATCATATTTAAATTCTGATTTCAGTACACCGGGATCCTTAAGGGTTTTGTTAATCCTGTCATGATTGCATGTATTCCTCAACATGTCGTGCCGTATGACTCCGGAGGTTACACCTGTATTGATACAGGAATTGTTGTAGTCTGTGTATGACCGTAAGACTCCCTTCTCTTTGACTTACCTTTAACTCTTAAATTAAAACGAGATCCGGTTTTTCCTATCTCTTTTTATATCGGTTGCACAGATCACTCACTATGTCACCAAGACAATCCACTCCCAAAGACAAACGGGATGCAGCCACTCTGGAAAAAGCAGGCCCGGGTCAGGATCGCGATCGCCAGCTTGAAGATGCCCGGCATCATCCCGTTGCACGACCACTAGATCATCCTGAGCATAAGCCGATAAAAAAGCCTGCGCTCCCAAAAAAGCACACACCGCATTCCCATCCCCACGGCGATGAGCTGCCTTCCCATACGAACCAGCCAGGCCCTATCAAGCCGGCTAAGAAGATCACCCGGACAGGGGCAAAGAAGTAATCTTTTTTTCATCCATATCTCTTCTTATCATGGGAATTCCCTGATTGACTCTCTCCTCCTGCAATTCAAACGGCTTATTCCCCTTCCAACCGCGTAAAAAAAGAGCAGACTTCATAAACTGAACCTGCTTCCCTGTCAGTGATAAATCTGGAAGCCCCCATACGATTGTTTATACCGTCAGCGTGACAATCGATACGAACAGCGAGCCCCATCCATGTCTGCCCTACAGTTTTTCCCCATATCTTCAGAACTTCTTGCCCTTGCCTGCGAAACGATCAACCGGCGCGTTGGCCAGCTGCCGATCATAAGGGATGGGTGCTCAGTCACACAGGATCTTATTGGTGTGACTATGGAATGCCTCAATGCAGAATTCTCAAAAACGCTTGCCGTCACCACAAAACAAGCTCCTGAAAACAGGGCCTCAGAAGGACTTAACCGGTGTCTGGAGCAGCGCCTCAACCTTACCCGGAGTGATCCCAGCGCATCAGTGATCACCGGTGTGCTCTGTAGTGCAGGAATTGCTGAGAATACCGAAGTTCTCGACCCTGTATCACACGCGCGGAGCAGGGCAGTCCGGCTGCTGCCCCCATGGACATGGCATAGTGCATCGGTGCCTGCACCCTCCATTTCCGTTGACGGGGCGGGAACCGGGAGTGTCACTCCTCCCACACCGTGGATGAGTCTATGTCCGGTCTGTCGTACCGGTATCTTAAACCGGGTTTTCGGAAAGCAGTTGTATGGCATTGCCCATACCGATTATTATGTGGAATGCACCCATTGCGGGGCAAAATTCATACCGGAAAAAGATCTGTTCTGCTTAGTTTCAATAGCCACGATCCGCGATCCTACCTGGAAGCACCACTTAAACAAATCCTATTCGCCCGAATCATGGATGGAGATTGCGCGCGCAAGTGGCACGGGTACTGCAAAGCACATAAGCCCGCCGCACTCTCACCGCTCCGCTTCCACAACCCCGTTCAGTATCCCGCATATTTCGTCTCCCCGCCAATCCGTTGTATCCGTTGTGCTGAAAACCGGCACACTTCAGCCCATGAAAGACGGTTCTTTAGGGGTTCCTGTGCTTGATAAGATCCTCTATTTCAAACCGGTCCGGCTGATCTTTTCCGGGGGATTGAAAGAGGATATCTTTGAAAAAGAACAGAAGTGCTTAAAAGATATCTTAAGCACCCCGGTATATTCCCACCTTAAAGCAAAAACCGAGGAGAAGTATGCAAACTACCTTTTGCTTCGTCTCGGGCTCTTTTTGTGGGAGAGGAAGGAGAAGCACGATCCCTTCTACCGTGAATTTCTCAATCCGTGGGGTGATGAAAAATATGGTACGTTTATGGTAGAAGACAGCGCCCTGTCCGGCAGTAAAGGGGTTTACCTTGTGGTTGCCGACGGGAAAGCCTGTCACGCAGGTAGCAGCCCCGAATCATTTAAAAAGACCCTTACAGCTGAGTTCAGCCGGATCACTGCAGGAGATTGTTATCTCGACCGTGACGGCACCCGTTGCAGGATCAATGCGCTGCTGTGCATGCAGAAAAAAACTGCATCTGTATATCTCCATGCGGTTAACAACGAGGAAGAACGGGTTTTAATTGTTGATGCACTGATGAACAGCCCCACTGCTCAACTCCATAAAATGGATTCGTGAATCCCGCGATGCCGATCATAGTATTTTTCATATGCAATGTAAACATTATAGTTATCTACTCTGACCGGTTAAGGAGATCTTAGATGAAGTGCCCTCACTGTGGGATGAATATACGCGACAATATCGTGGAATGCGGCTATTGTGGCGGCAAGATACCACAAAACCAGACACAAAACCTGAAGAAAGATCCAGTAGCGGCAGGCAGGACCATACAAAAAGAGAGTCCTGCAAAAAAAGGGACAACGCCCAAAAAATCTCAGGATGAAGAGTTGGAAACCGAAGATGATGGACAGGGTGGACTCTCACCATACCTGCAGCCCGGGGAACAGGTGCAGATTGGTTCTCTCAATGTTACTGTGAAAAAATTCTTTTTCCATGCATATCTCACTGAGAGGCGGATTTTTTTAATTGATACCGAGGAGAAGAAAGTCAAGGTTACAGCAAAAGATGTTGCAAGGGATACCATATCGGGATGCACCAGCGAGTTTTCTGAAAATTCAGATCCCGTACTTGTCCTCTCTATCCGTTCTCCTGACGATGAGATAAAGACAATGAAGTTAGTCTTTGTCCAGAATGGTATGGACAGATCAACTGAAGTAGACGAATGGATCTCACTCCTTCAGGTTGAAAAACCTCAGAAGAAGCCTGCAAAGAAGAAGGCAGAAGAACCCATCCAGAAGGATGAAGAACCGGCATCTGAAGCACCCGCAGAAAAACCTGTGCAGAGGCATGAACTGCACCCCACAAAAAAGCCGACCAAGGATCATGAGAAGCAACCCCCGGTAAAACGAGTTCTCTCTAGCTTTAAGATGCCCGAGGTTGAAAAAGTGCCGGAGCCTGTAGAAGAAGAACCCCCCCGGCGTTCACCTGTCCGGCAGCAGGAACCGGTTAAAAATCAGATAACGATCAAGGGATACGACAGGGAGATCCTCCCCACCGATAATGAGAATATTAAACATACAAAGAAACCCGAAATGCAGTCGGCAATGAAAGTTGCCATGAAGAGTGCGATGCAGCCGCTCAAACAGGCATCCTCAACCCCAGTGAGAAGAGTAACTGCTGAACCCATGCGCCACCAGCCGGTAGCAGAACCCGAACACCCTCCGTTTGTTGAAATTCTTCCGGATGAGCCACCGGAAAAGCATACGGATACTCACGCAAAGAAGGAACGGGATGAAGCCGCAAATCCCCAGTTCTGTCATAACTGCGGCAAGAAAATTCCCGGCAGTGCAAACTTCTGCCCCGGGTGCGGAACCAAGCTTTCGGTTCACAAAGCAGGGCAAACCGCTGGAGAAGAACAATCCCCTGCACCAGTGCACACTCAGCAAACGCAGCATAGGAAAGTGCCAAAAATCACGGTCTCTACTGCTGATGAGGATGATGAGGATGATGTTGCACCAGCGCAGGCAAAACCTCCGGCAAAAAAGGTTCCCCCGGGCAGTGAGATGACGATCCTTCACAAATTCCTTAGAAGATAAATCCGTCCGATGAACAATTTACTGGACACTTTTTTTCCTGTTAAAATCAAATATCTCATATGCATATTTTCCACAGGGTAATTCTGCTGAAAAATGCTGAAAAAACTCTGGCATTTTCCCGCACAAATTTCCTGCACTCTTCATTCATACCGGCGATTTTTTCTCGCGGGTGGATTTTACCCCCAAACTAAAAACAAGACGAACCGAGTTCTTTTCCGGTGAGAAAGTAACCGATAAAAATTCATTTTAAATTACTCCCAATCATTTTTTCACATCAGAAGAAAACGGTTATATCACTACCAGTCCATTTTATTATTACGAAGTTTTACGAGGTAATCAATGAAGAGAAATATCCAGATTGAAGCATTGGAACAGATCCCCCTTGAAAAGCAGCGGATTGAACTTGTTGAACGCAAATGCCTTGGCCACCCAGACAGCCTTGCTGACGGTATTGCCGAGTCGATTAGCCAGGCACTCTGCAAAGCATATCTCGAAGAATTCGGGGTAGTGCTTCACCATAACACCGACCAGGGTGAAGTAGTTGCGGGAGAATCCCTCCCGAAGTTTGGCGGAGGAAAGATGATCCGCCCGATCTATGTCCTGATTGACGGGCGTGCAACCAAGGAGTTCAATGGCATCAAGATCTCCGCCGATTCAGTAGCCGTAGAGGCTGCACACAACTATCTCCACAAGATTCTTCCCGAACTCAACCTCAACCGGGACCTGATGGTTGACTGCCGTCTTGGAACCGGCTCCACCGATCTCCGGGATGTCTTCAAGCCCTCACAGGGTAAAACACCCCGTTCAAACGACACATCGTTTGGTGTCGGGCATGCCCCCTTCTCCGAAGTTGAGACTATCATTAAAAGCGCAGCAGAATATATTGATGTGAAACTCCGGAAAAAATATCCTGCAATCGGACAGGATATCAAGATCATGGGACTGCGAGACGGCAACACGATCACATTAACGATTGCCTGCGCAATTGTTGACAAATACTGTGCAGACATAAAGGAGTACCAGGAGTACATGGTTCTTCTCAATGAAGAGATTGGCAAGATTGCAAAGAAGAGCACCAAGCGCAAGGTTGTTGTCCATGTCAACACCGCTGACGATATTAAAAAGGAGAGCGTCTTTTTGACCGTCACCGGTACTTCTGCTGAGATGGGCGATGACGGTTCTGTAGGTCGGGGCAACCGCTGCAATGGCTTAATCACCCCCAACCGCCCTATGAGCATGGAAGCAACCAGCGGAAAGAACCCGATCAACCACATCGGCAAGATCTATAATCTTCTCTCAACCCAGATTGCAACGGAGTGCGTGAAAAAGGTGGATGGTATTGACGAGATGTACGTCAGGCTCCTCTCGCAGATCGGTCACCCCATCGATCAGCCGCTTGTTGCAAGCGTGCAGGTGCTGCCACAATCCGGGTATAAATTAAAAGACATCAACGGCGAGATTCACTCCATAGTAGAAGAAAAACTTGCAACTGTCACTCATGTCACCGAGGCAGTTATCCGTGGTGAACTCAGGACGTTCTGATCGCATAACAGGAAAGACCGTGAACGCTGTAAAAGCCAAAAAAACAATAAAAACCGGGAAAAAAACCGGTACCTCCACCCCTTTTTCTGATATTGTGCGTCTTGCAATCCCCAATAAAGGCAGGATTGCTGAGCCTATCATGGAACTGGTGGAAAAGAGCGGGCTTCATCTCGCAGAGGCCGGGGAACGGCGGTTGATTACCCGTACCCTCGATCCCCATGTGGAGATCCTGTTCGCCCGCCCGATCGATATTCCGGAATACGTTGCAACAGGTGCAGCAGATCTTGGTATCACCGGTCATGATATGGTAATCGAACGGGAGTCCGATGTAGAAGAGCTTCTCGATCTCCAGTCCGGAAAAGGAAAGCTGGTGCTGGCAGTCCGGGATGATTCATCCATTACATCAGTCAGACAGCTTGCAGGAAAGAAGGTTGCCACTGAATTCCCGGTCATCACCCGCACGTACTTCGAACAGCAGAAGATAAAAGTCAATGTCGTGCTGGTGGGCGGTGCCTGCGAAGCCACTCCGCACCTCGGAATTGCAGATGCGATCATCGATCTGACGAGCTCGGGCACTACACTTAGGACCAACCGGCTCCGGGTAATTGATGAAGTGCTCCAGACATCAACGTTCCTGATCGCAAACAAAGAATCGCTCCGGACCAAGAAAGAGAAGATCGATGAGATCCATCTCGCACTGGAGAGTGTGATCCGGGCACGCGGCCAATGCTACCTGATGATGAATGTGAAACGTTCCTCGCTCGAAGCAGTGAAACGCGTTCTGCCCGGCCTCTCAGGGCCGACTGTCATGGATGTTGCATCGAGTGAAAATCTTGTGGCTGTGCATGCAGTAGTAAATGAGGAAAGAGTCTACTCTCTGATCAACTCACTACGCCGTGCTGGTGCAAAAGACATCCTTGTAATGGCAATCCAAAGGATGATCCGCTGATCTTTTATGAAGATTTTTCCCGCTGTTGATATTCTCGGGGGCAAGTGTGTCCAGCTGGTGCAGGGAAAACGGGAGAGTGCGACTGCTTATGGAGATCCGCTTTCCTGTGCAACCCGCTGGCTCGATCTGGGTGCAGAAGCTCTCCATGTAGTGAATCTTGACGGGGCTTTTGGCAGTTCAGGAAAAAACGCCGGGCTTATTGCGGATCTTATCAAAAAGAGCGGTGTTGAGATCGAGCTGGGAGGCGGGATCCGATCGGTTGAGGATGCAGCACACTGGCTGGATACCGGTGTATCGCGGATTATCATCTCAACGCTTGCCACCCGGAACCCGGAATGTATCCGGGTACTTGCCGACGAGTACGGCAGCGAGCGTGTGATGGCGGGTGTGGATGCAAAAGGCAACCAGATCGCTGTGCATGGCTGGCAGGAGACTGCCGGTGACTACCTCGACTGGACCACCCGGTTTGAGGAACTGGGGGCAGGTTTTTTACTCTATACAAACGTGGATGTTGAAGGATTGCAGCAGGGAGTCCGGTTCGAGCCGGTGAAGCGGCTGATCGATCATACCCGCCTGCCAGTAGTTGTTGCCGGTGGCGTATCTGCACGTGCAGATGTTGCAGGATTAAAAGAGATCGGGGCGTTTGGGGCGGTGCTCGGTTCTGCCCTGTACAGCGGGAAAATTGGACTTAAAGAGGCACTGGAGGAGAGTTAATGAGAGTTGTTGAAGTGAAGCGGGAGACAAAAGAGACAAAGATTGCTATCAGGTTAAACCCCGATGGCACCGGTAAAATCACAGTTGACAGTGGTGTGCCGTTCTTTGATCATATGCTCAACGCGATGGCGAGGCACGGGGGATTCGATCTCACCTGCACTGCCAAAGGGGATCTTGGCGTGGATTGTCACCACACGATCGAGGATATTGGGATCGTGCTTGGCGATGCTGTGAAGAAGGTGATGGGTGACGGAAGTGGGATAAAACGGTTCTCTCACGCGATCATCCCGATGGACGAATCAATCTCTACTGTTGTACTTGACTGCGGGGGAAGGGGATACCTTGTCTTTACCGGCACTTTTGGCAGCCGTACAATTGGTAATATCCCGGCAGATATTTTCGAGCATTTCTTCTACAGTGTGTGTAACCGGGCCGGTATCACGGCGCATATCGCGTTCTCCGGGAAAAACGATCACCACCAGTGCGAAGCGATGTTCAAGGCGTTTGGGATTGCGCTTGGTGAGGCACTGTCTATCAGTGGGGATAAGAAGGCTGTGCGGAGCACGAAGGGTAAGTTCTGATTTTTTTTGGTTAAATTGTTATTTCAGTCCCAAATTTTTTACACGAATCTTTTGTGAATCTTACTATGATGATTCGTTTTTTTCTCTCCTGGAGGTTTTAACAATTTTCCACACTCGCAGCGGTGGCATCTCCCACAGTGTGATAGACCGAAATACAGTGTCCGTTCACGCAAAATGTGATTCCTGTGAACCATAGTCACTTTTTAATTTTTGTTTGATTTTTGTATTTTTTTCAAAAATTACTTCAGAAGAATCGAAAAAATCAGGATATTTGTTGATACATTTCCCTTTGATTTATAAGTGGTCATCAGATCCCTAATGGGAGAAGAATACTTCAGCATTCTTCGAGTGCCGCTCATTTTTTACTTTTATGATGGAATCATGTCCGAAAGTCGAACCGGTAAAATTATTATGACCTAGATCGCTAATACAATTATGCGCAAAATGATTCTTCTCCTTGGGATTCTGATAATTGGGATCCTTATTGCGGGGTGCACGCAAAGTCAGTCAGCATCATCCGCCGCACCGACAGCATCTGCGACTACCAGTACCCCCGTTAGCGGCGGGCAGGGTAGTACTTCTTTGGTCCCCGGCACGATCAAGGTACCGGTTGCGTCCCCCATCACAATTCCTGCAACCGGCGTCTTTGTCTACGTGAATTATATCGGGTCATTCTCAGGATCATACGGTGCACCCGCCAACATGCTGGCTGTACAAGACTCTGGTGAACGGCTGTATCCAGTTGACGCGGTGAATGGCACCGTATCTGCAGGTTTTGCAAAACTTGACAGTTCCACCCATCCAATGACTGTCAAAATCTACAAGAACAACCAGATCCTGACAGATGGAGCTTCGTCCAATCCAAAAGGAATGGTTAACATTACGGCGAATCTGTAAACCCGCCTTACCCCAATCTTTTTTAGTAAAGTATCGACTTGGCAACTAACTTTTACTCAACAATTTAGTAAGTCATTAAAATTTAGGTAAAGGGTTATTTCAGCCCTCAATATAAAATAAAATCTTCCGATAATTACTTGAAATAATCATTTTTTCATTCCTGGAGGCTACAGCAATGCCTCCGCCCCCACAGCTGTGGTGGCTCCTGCGCAACGATAGATATGCTTGCAGTTTTCACAACATGAGAAATGTATACCTCAAAACCTTTATTACTGTTTTTAATTTCAATTTTATTTACGAAAAATTTTTTAAAATATCGTCGAAGGTATAAAAAAAAGTTAGGGGCCGTATTGACACTTTATCCATTCAAAAAATAATCTAAAAAAAAATACACACAAGAAAATCTTACAGATAAAAAATCCTTAAAAAGAACAACTAAAAACAGCGAGAAAAAAAAGAATTAATCTAGGACTTTGCTGCCAGATCAACGTCTTCTTTCTTGATCGTCTTTCTGCCTGCGTGCTCGGCAAGCTTGTTGGATTCCTTTGTGAGCGTGGCAATATACTTCTCAGCTCTCATAACGAGTGCTTCTGCTGCATCGCTTCCCACGCGTTCGGCTCCGTTCTTCTTGGCAATCCTTACAACTGCTGCGATTGGTAAATCAGTCATTTTCCTTACCTCAAAATTAAATCCAATTGATATATATAAAAACTTTCTGGGAAAATTGCCCAAATTACCCTGCAATACGATTTTAAGCGGCATCGCATTTAGCAAGAGGGAATCGGGCTTCAAAATTTCGCAGAATATTTTTTATTTTCTTTAAAATGGTTTTTTTGACAAACAAAAGGGAAATCATCGATTTAAATTATTCGGACAAAGATGCTGCGAGCAATAGCGCATTGGAATAATCTGGTGAGGCGCGCGAACTATCCACGAATATTCTGCTGATATTTACTACGGGCGCGCCATGTCCGTGCCCGCCACCCAGAAAAACGAGAGTTCTGAAGACCAGATTGCCGCTAATACCGTCAGGTGCGATGATTAGCCCGCAGGTTTCAACTGCATCCTCAATCAGGATCTCGCAGTGGGTGGCATCACCCAGCCGGGCAAGCAGTTCGGCTTCAGCAATACTTGCATCCACCTGCGGGTGTCTTCCAATATCTCCAAGCCTGCCCCCGGAGAGTATGCCAACTTTTTCCGGCAGGCCGAATTTCTTTGCAATGATCCTGCCTTTTTTGATCAGTTCGAGTTTCTCTCCAACCGTCCACCCTTCATCCACCCCAACCGGAGTAAGCAGGAATTTTTTCTTAGAAATTGTCTCAAGCAGCGCGATGCGTTCCAGGTGGTCGACACCTGCTGCTTTCTTCAAAGCTTTTAACGTGGCATTGGCAGGCAGGGTTCCCCGCACCGCCGCATCGATCCTGCCTGCCATCAGATCGTCAACGAGCGCCTGTTCTGGATTCGCATGTTCGGCAATACTTAACCCCCTACCGGCAGCATTCCTGTCAACAATTCCCGGGCAGCAATAACAGATAATTTCAAATTTCCCGCTCACGCGGTTTGCACTCTCTATAACCTTCTCTGGATCTTCTCCGATCCCAATCCCGATACGCCTTACCGGCCCTGGCATGCCACATCCTCTTTGGAGAGGTGCATAATACCGTTCTTGATAAAATCAAAGACCTGCGTGTCCTTGCCCTCGTAACGGATCCGCAGTTCGCGTGATGCATTCACAGAACCGATCTCGTGTGCCGTCATTCCTACGCTGCTAAAGAGCCGGATAAGTTCCTCTACATGCCTCTTGTTTGCCGTCAGGATAAAGCCCATACCCGGGTACATCCGGACCCATTGTTCAAACGTTAAGTCATTTGCCGCGAGATTCGGCTTTGGAATCAGGCCGAGATCGATCTCGGCACCTTTGCCGCTCACTTCGAGCAGCATACCTAACGTCCCGATGATACCGGGGTTACTGATATCCTTGCCAGCTGTCACCAGATGCTTACGACCGATCTGCTCCATTAAGGATATCTGGGCACGGACTTCTGCAGCGGTTTTCATAGTGACCGAGTCCCAGTTGAGCGCACAGGACGGGTGGACCCGGCCCGTGATATCAATTGCCGCAATAACACTGTCACCTATCTGGGCAGTGTGGCTGTAGATGACTGAATCCATCCGGGCAGAACCGAGAATCGAGACATCGATGACGCTGTACGGGGCGTCAGGGTGCAGGTGTCCGCCAACAATCGGGACACCGAACTGGGCGGAGGCATCGTGCATTCCCTTAACCACCTGTTCCTGCACGGTGGTTTTTGCTATCGAGAAAATATCGACCATCGCGATCGGGTGACCCCCCATAGCAGCGATATCATGGATATTGACAAGCACCGAGCAGTATCCCGCCCAGTAGGGATCGGCTTCCATGAGCCGGCTCCAGATACCGTCAGCGGCAAGGAGGAGCGCTTCTCCATTGTGCTCAATCACTGCCGCATCCTCACCGAATGAAGCGACCACGTGCGGGGCATCGATCTTCAATGCCCGGACCATCTCTCCGATGGCGTGCTTGCGCCGGACACCCTCATATTCCTGGACTACTTTTGCAATTGACTCTGTTGAGCAGTTTTGGGTCACGGCATCACCTTAAAAACATCTGAAAAATTATAGCTTACATCCTCATTTCGTTTCATCAGAGATAATTTATTTGATATTAACTCCGGCAACTACAAACACCGCTGACAGCTGAGTGATTTTATTTGATATACAGTCAACGTGTCTGTATGGACTGGGCAGAGAAATACCGCCCCTTACGGTTGCAGGATATTGTAGGCAACGGGACAGCAATACGGCAGATTGCTGAGTGGGCAAAGAACTGGACGAGGAAGTCAAAACCCCTCCTGATCTATGGTAAGCCCGGTATTGGTAAGACGTCAAGTGCGTACGCGCTGGCAAATGACATGAAGTGGGAGTCCATAGAGCTCAATGCAAGTGACACGCGGACTGCCGGAGTCATCGAACGCATTGCCGGCGCAGGAAGCCAGACTGCAAGCCTGACGGGGGCGTCGCGAAAACTGATCGTGCTCGATGAGGCTGACAACCTGCAGGGTACCGCAGACCGGGGCGGAGCCAAAGCAATCATCGAATGTATCAGGAGAGCCCAGCAACCGATTATCCTGATCGCAAATGACCTTTACGGGCTCTCTCCCGAACTCCGGGCAAGGTGTGAACCTGTGCAGTTCAAGGCGGTTCCTGCGCGGTCGATTGCCCCACGGCTCAAATATCTCTGCTCTGCTGAGAAGATCAGCTGCAGCGAATCAGCAATTCATGCAATCGCCGAGAGTGCAGAGGGAGATATCAGGTCTGCGGTCAACATGCTCTACGCCTCGGCGATTGGGCGTGAAAAGATTGATGATGCGCAGGTGCATACTTCCCAGAAGGACGAACGGGTATCTATCTTCTCGCTCATCTCTGCCCTGTTTCAAAAGACTCCTGACGAGGAACTGCTGCGTCTTTCCTATGATGTGGATGACACTCCTGAAACAATAGCGCAGTGGGTGGAAGGAAACATTGGCCAGATTTCTGATCCAATCTCTGTTACGCGGGCATACCAGCATCTGTCGCGGGCAGATGAGTATCTTGGCAACACCTATCGCAGGCAGTATCATACACTCTGGCGCTACGCGACAGCTATCATGCTGCTGGGATTTGCAGATGCTGCCGGCGGGAAAGGTATCCACGCAAGGATCATGCCTCCTGAGCGATGGCAGAAGATGTCGACAGCAAAAAAGCAGAAGGCGATAAGGATTGCCCTGCTCAACAAAATTGCCGGCGGTATGCATATCCCGCAGAGCACCCTTAGAGAAGAGTACCTGAGCACTCTTTCACTCCTGGTAGAAAACGACCCGGCAGGATATACCCGCGAGATGATGCTGGATGCAGACCAGCTGAATTTCTTCTTAAATGATCGTGCGCGTTCATCAGAGATTGTAAAGGCAATCGAAAAAGAAGACAAGGAAAAAATAAAAGAGCAGGAAAAAGTCAAAGAGCCGCAGAAAAAAGTAAAAAAAGAACAATCAATAAAACCCGAACCTCAGCCCGTGGTAAAAACTGTCAAAGAGCCGGAAATTGCAGCCGTTACACCCACCGAACCTGCAGAAAAGAAAACCCCACCCCGGACTCAGTCTACCCTTTTTGACGGCTTCTGACGAATATGGTACTGGTGGAGGAGCACCCCGCAGTCTATTATCTCCCCGCCTTTTTCATAGGATTCAAAACCGAGGTGGTACACGATCAGGTCCGCGTTGATCCGCCGTGCCAGTTCGATCAGTGGGGGGATCATCTCTGGTCCCGGGCGTATCGCATAAATGACCTCTGCACCTGTGTACAGGGAATTATCCGGTGAAAAAATATCGTCTAAAAAAAAAGGAAGATTCCCAGAATTCCCAATCTCTTTTACATCTGTGCAACAGACCAGTGCACCGGCATTACTGACAATTTTTGCAGCATCATCATTCCTGCCAATCCCGACTTCAATGGCACGGGTATAATGAGAGGCAATATAATTCCCTATGCAAGTTTCAATATGTTTATAGTCACTCATTCCAACAGAATATAGCGATGCATGTCCATATTTTTTGGGATGCCCAGTCTCCGGCCGGGCTCCAGATGCCCGTATCCAGAAAAATTTCTGCCATACTGGGTGTGCCAACAACTGTTTCTGAGAATCATGTACGCATGATGGGATACGTGACGGAGCGCCAGCAGATCGATGCGCCGGCGCTCCTTGACAGCATCCAGACCTACAAGCACAGGCACGGCATAGAAGAACCCGTCCTGTTAGTGGTTCACCAGGATCTGTTCAAACAGGGTTGCAGTTTTGTCTTTGGGCTTGCACGGGAATCCGTTGGCGCAGCTGTGGTCTCAACAGCCCGCCTCGGAAACGAATATTACGGGCTTTCCGGTAGTGACGATGACCTGATGGACCGGATTGTCAAGGAAGGCGCACACGAGATCGGGCACCTGCTGGGTCTCGGTCACTGTGAAAACCGGGAATGTGTGATGTTCAGACCCAATACTCTTGATGAGCTTGACCGCAAGAAAAAACAGCTCTGTTCTGCCTGCTATGAACAGATGGCTGCACACCTGTCATCAGAATAATGTCACGTCCGAAATGCTCCGGACAATTATGCCCCATGGGTGCCGGTGATCCGGGGCGGTTCACTTTTTTCCTTTTTACCCTGATGACGATGGTGCAAGTGCTCACTTTTGGTACATAGCATCATCTGCGCTCATAGCAAAACGGATATTTATAAAGGAAAGAATAGTGGATTATCCATCCTGATACGTGGACAAGAAAACTCAAATGACGCGTTGTTCAGTAATTTCAGATCCAATATCTGTCTGGCACAATATGCCGGGCCACCCGGAATGTCACGCAAGACTGGAGACTGTATTATCAGCAATACCCCCGTATATCCCCATCAATTCTGCAATACCCGCATCCCGTGAGGATGTGGAACGAATCCATGATCCACATTATATCCGCTGGCTCGAACAGCAGTGTGCTGTTACAACTTCGATCAGTTATCTTGACCGTGAAACATATGTCACTCCGCGTTCGTTTGACACCGCCCTGCATGCAGCGGGTGCCGCAGTTGCTGCATCTGAACGGGCGATGGATGGAGAACACTGCTTATCGCTCATGCGCCCTCCGGGTCACCATGCGGAGCGTGACCGGGCAATGGGATTCTGTCTGCTCAACAATGCCGCTATTGCTGCCATGCATGCGCTGGAGAGTGTTGACCGGGTTGCGATCGTTGACTGGGATGTCCACCACGGAAATGGGACCCAGCACGCTTTTTACAACAGTAACCGGGTGCTCTACTGTTCGGTCCACCAGAAAGGACTTTTCCCGTACTCCGGTAGTGTGGAGGAGATGGGGACCGGGGCAGGACTGGGATACAACATCAATGCACCGCTTGCTGCCGGATCAACGATGGGAGATTACCAGCAGATCTTTTATGAGATCTTCTTCCCCGCTCTGCAGAGGTACCGTCCGGATCTGGTCATTGTTTCGGCTGGACAGGATATTCTTTCTGATGATCCGCTGGGCTGGATGCAGGTCCAGCCAAAGGATTTTGAAGTCTTAACCCGGCTTATTCAGGATGCAACTGACGGTTCGCTTGCAATTGTACTTGAGGGCGGGTACGGTCCATCGCATGGAGAAGCAATACGATACATCATATCGGCCCTGAAACGCGAGCATGAATCTTCTGTACCTGATAATCCTTCATCATCACTGGAAACGCAGACAATGGTATCACAACTCAAAAAAATCCATGGATTATCCTGATTCTTCAGGTTGAAGGAACAATATCGATCTCCATCTCGCTGATCTTCTGGTACACTTTTTTCATCTTGAGGATTGGCCAGAGCTCGTAGAGCATCACGGTAATGGGTTCCCACATGGCAGCCCACCCGATAATCAATAGCGCGTCAGCAAAGACCTGTGCAACCAGTTGATTGCTCAAGTGTGAAACCATCTGCCTTGCGACAAGGGCAATGGTCAGGAACGAAAGACCAATAATCATGGTACTCCTGCCATGCCTGAAATGCGAACGGAATTTCCGGTCTGCACCCATCACGCGGAATTCAAAATGATACTGGATGGCTGGTTTGATCTTCTGGGCCTGTTCACTCTCTGCAATCTCCTTTGGCAGGTAGATGATCATCTTGAACTTCGTTTTTTCAGGAAAGTCCTTGACGGTATCGATAATGTAGTGCTCTGCGGCAGTATCGAGTTCCTTTTCGTGGAATGGAGCAGGATCAAATGAGTTAAAGAGCTGCATGATCGATGATAGTTTGATCTCGATTAAGATCATGCCATCCACTTTTTTGTAGAGTGATTCAATATCGGCCATTTGTAAGTGTCTGTGATTTGGTGGTGCCTGAGAATCAATAAACCTGTCTTTGTTGTTCAATTTCGTGGGGGGTGTATGACCGTTTATAAAAAGGAGTATTTCATGACCTGCACTGGAGCGAGGATAGGTATGGAAATATGACGTTCGCTATTACTGACAATAGTAGAACCAGTCACGTTTCTTTGCCATCCCGCTTCCGTAACCGCAAATACCAGTGGTTACCCATTGGTGATTCGGGCTGAACGTTTTAAAAACAAAAATGATTGGAAAAAAATGTATTGAGTATCTCTGAAAATCCTGGCATGTCACTTAAGATACTCAAGCACCGGGTCCAGATGGTCATACCCGATCAGATGACCGGCTGTGCGCTGCTGTGACTGATCCCCGCCGAAAACCACAAACGACCGTTCAGGAGTATTTCCGGATAATGTATTCCAGTATGCAATCTCTTTAAAGTAATCGTTATTTGCTGTCCTTCCGGACTTTATCTCAACAGGGATCAGGTCTGTTCCTCTGTGTTCGATCAGACAATCTATCTCATGACCGTGTTGATCCCGCCAGAAGTAGAGATTGGATTCTTTTGCCTGATTGAATCGGTATTTTAAGAATTCAGTAACAATCAGCGATTCAAAGAGACCCCCTTTCAATGAATGGTAGCAAATATTATCCGCACTCTGAATTCCTGCCAGGTGCACAGCAAGCCCGGGATCGGTGAAGTAGAGTTTGGGCATTTTTACCAGTCGCTTATTGAAGTTTTTGTGATGAGGCCGGATGAGAACGATGATACATGATGTTTCGAGAAGTGACAACCATTCTTTTGCCGTGTTATGTGTAACTCCACAATCCTGTGCAAGAGAAGAATAATTTACAATCTGCCCATTTCTAAAAGCGCACATCTTCATAAAAGTCTGGAATGCTGAGAGATTCTGGACCTGTTTTAACTGGCGCAGATCCCGTTCGAGATATGTCTGAATATAAGACGAATAAAAATCCGCCGGCTCGATCGTATTACTATACAATCGGGGAAAGAAACCGGTATAGAGATAGTCTTCGTAACGTTTGACGGTGATTCCTTCGCGGAAAAGCTCCCTCATCGAGAGGGGCAACAACTTAATCATCCCGACACGCCCGGCAAGTGACTGGGAGATGCTTTCCATTAATAAAAAATTCTGTGAACCGGTCAGAATAAATTGTCCTGGTCTATTGAATTTGTCCAATACGCCCTGAAGATAGGAAAAGAGTTCCGGAACTCTCTGCACTTCATCGATAATCGCACCGCTCTTTTCAAACTGTGCGAGAAAACTCCGTGGATCCTCCTCAGCAAAGGCACGGGTATCGGGATCTTCCAAGAGGACATATGGTTTTTCGGGAAATACTGATCTGACAAGTGTTGTCTTTCCTGACTGACGAGGGCCAATGACAGATACCGCAGGAAATCCTTTTGCAAGTTCTAAAAGTTTCTTCTCAGCATCTCGTTTGATCATGGCAGATATCCCTTTCCGTATTGGACAAATTGTAAATCACTTTCTCAATTAGCCACTTAGATGTGGAACTGGTATGCTATAAAATCTACCTTCATGACCCCTTCACCTGAAAAATACCAGCCCTTCTCCAGACAAACCATCCCCGCAGTCTTATCCGTTATACCAGTAACTTCATGAAAGTGACAACGTGTTTTTAATTCATCCCATTACTGAAATTGTGGGTAAAAAAAAAGATTTGCCCCATTAACAAAGCGGGGGATTAAAGAAAACAGACATCCCTGCCAGTGAAAACTATTCTTTTTCCTTTACATACATGATACCGTCTGGTTCCTTGTAATCTGTCTTGATCACAATGGTATTGGATATACGGTTAAAGACCCGCAGTTTTGTATTGGGCATCGCAAACCAGGCAATGAGGCAATCAAGCGGCAGGAGGAATGCTTTTCCGACACTCTCAATAGCTGCTGTAGCGTAGTTGATTTTAGTTCCGTCACGGTTGACTACTCTTAAGTTCATCACCATCTTGCCTATTGACTGTCCCCTGAATCCTTCCATCACCGTCCAGTACAGGAAGAAAAAAATGGTCTCAAAACAAATTGCAAAGATCTCCCAATGCCTGTAATCCCAAAGGAGCGGAAGTCTCCAGAATGGTTCAAAAATACCGCGGACGATATTCAAAAAGAGTATGATAAGGATTACGTCAACAAGCCAGGCCCAGAACCTGGCGCTCCACTTGGCGAGATGAAGAGTTCTTTCGGGAACCTGGATGATGCATATTGGTTCCGGTGCCATATTCTCATCAGACATTGCACTGAGATATTTGCAACATGAATGAATGAAGTTTACTCTCTTTTTTGGCAGGTTCAATATCTGACACAACAATTGAGAAGAAACTATTTCTCTCCCCGGAAAAGAATCAGATTAAGGAATTTTTTCGGAGTGAACAGGCACTTATGACCGATGCAGTCATCACTGAGTATGCAGGAACCCGCAGAAATGATACGATATCCCGCTTCTACCAGTACGGCAGCGGTGGTGTCCGGGTACTTAACGGGAGAAAGAACATAAAAAGACTCTACCGCTTTGATCCTGCATCGGATATGATGACCGAATGCGATCCCACCCGTCCGGACCGGATCCTCAGGCGTTTTGTCTTTGACCGGATGGGAATGGTTGAAGAGAGCTTCACTCCAGGGAGCCGTCCGCGGACATTCCGCTACGAGCAGGGTGGTCAGCAGATTGTTGTTCGTGAAGGAGGCGAATACGGGCAGGTGGGAAAGACCATCTCGTTTGAGGGAAACGGAATTGCTGAAACCGGGTGGGGGCGTAATGGCGAGATCGAGCGGGTCTTTGTCTTTGAGGCCGGTAATGATACGATCACGGAACGGACCGGAGGTTGGTTTGGGAATGTTGATCGGACCATCATTCTCAAGGGTATCAACGCCTCGCTCTTCCGGGAACCTGAAGCATTTTTGCAGTTCCTGATGTTCACCGAATGGAGTGCCACCGATCGGGAAGAGGTTATACAGGAACAGGTAGCAAAGATCCGTGGGGGGAGTACATCAGGATCCAGCCGCAGCCCTTACGCTTATACCGGAGATCGACGTGCTTCTGCAGATACCGGCATGGTGGGGGGACGTGAACCGGTCCAGCGTAATCCGGCACTGCGGCAGGATGCACGATCTGCCCGGACCAGGGGCAATCTTGCGGATGCAGGTATTGATTTCATTTCTGACAGTGACACTGCCGGTCAGGATATCCCGCTTGGGCGTGAGTCCCCATCGCGTCAGAGCAGCAATATCTCCTTTGAGGAACGTCTGCATCGCGATCAAGATGGTAGCCCACGTTTCTCTTCGGGAAAAAGTGTTGAGATCCCTCTTCAGGAACGTTTTGAGAGTGCACGTAATGAACGGGAGAAACTTTCATTGGGAAAAAGTGTTGAGATCCCTCTTCAGGAACGTTTTGAGAGTGCACGTAATGAAAGGGAGAAACTATCATTAGGAAAAAGTGTTGAGATCCCTCTTCAGGAACGTTTTGAGAGTGCACGTAATGAAAGGGAGAAACTCTCATTGGGAAAAAGTGTTGAGATCCCTCTTCAGGAACGTTTCGGTAGTGCACATAGTGAAAGGGAGAAACTTTCACTTGGGAAAAGTGTTGAGATCCCGCTTGAGGAACGTTTCGAGAATGCACGCAGTGAAAGGGAGAAACTCTCAAAGGGGAAGAGTGCTGATATCCCGTATAGTGAACGCAAGGCCGGCAGGGGTCGCTGATTTTTTTAAAATGAAGATTGCCATGGACTTGCAGGACCCCCACACGCTTCTGCCGTTGGAGTATGTCAGCAAAAAAGAGATTTTTTTTGCGTTGTTATGAGACAGAACGCAGTCTCTCCCCAAACCATGGTATAAGATCCTTTTTCCGGGACATCATATTTGCCAATCGGACGGGTTGATTTTTTAACCCAAGTTTTGTCAGGAGATTACTGTCAGCAGAGGCAAAGAGCTCGCTCCCGTTCTCCATAACACTGGTAAACAATCCGAGATAGATGTCAACACCCTGCTGCACGCGCAACCGTGCGAGTTCCTGTTGGACCTCATCTGCATGTGCCTGCGGGTATACAAACGAGGGCACCATGACTTGGGAAATAATAATCTTTTTTCCGAAGAGCTCGTAGCGTTTCGTATCCCGGACCAGGAGATCTTCCATAGTCGCTCCGTCAAGAATCATCCCGTGCTCCAGTAATTTGGTCCCAAATGACAACGGGTCAAGACCTGCGATCGCTGCGAGGTATGCCACCATTTTGTGGTCTTTTTGAGTGGTTGTTGACATTTTTAAGATCAGGGTGTCAGAGAGGATACCGGCAAGGAGAATACCGGCAATTGCGGGTGTGGGCCTGATGCCACTGTCAGCAAATTTTTGTGTGATAATTGTTGAAGTGGAACCGACCGGGTCATTGAGGAATTTGACCGGTTTTAATGTTGAGATGGCCCCGAGCCGGTGGTGGTCGATGATCTCAATTATCTCTGCTGTATCGATTCCCTCCACCGCTTGCGCAAATTCGTTGTGGTCCAGGAGAATGACCGGTTTATGCACATCGTCAAGAAGCGTTGTTCTGGTAACAATTCCCCTTAACGTTCCGTCTTTTTCCACAACGCACGCGGAACGGAATTTCGATGAGAACACGATCTGTTTTGCGTGTGCAAGCGTATCATCAAGTGAAAGGCGGGGAATATCAGTCTCCATCACCATACCTGCCGGGAGGGAGAGGTTGATCATGGTTCCTACGCCAAACGCATCGAGATCGGTTGCCAGCACCGAGACGCCTTTTTCCTGTGCGTCCTTTCTCACCCGTTCGCTAACAGGGGCCTTGTCTGCGATGATGAGTGCCGCAATGCCTGAAGCAATCAGCGCACACTGCATCAGTTCGTTATCTCCTGCCACGGCAATGTCTTTGTTCGTCAGTTTCTTTGAGATGACCGCAGGGGCATCGATCGCAATCGATACCCGGCCTTTTAGTGTTTCTGTGGCCCTCACCACCACGCGGGCGCTGAGTATCCGGGCAAGGGTGTCAACAGGAAGGGGTGTGATTGCGAGTTCTCCGATTTTTCTCCGCTGAACATAGGCTTGTGCAAGCCCGTGCTCTCCCACAATTCCTAAAAGTTTTCCCTCTCCATCAGTGACAGGCACGTTTCTGATATCATGGGTATCCATAAGGGCTGCGACATCAGCGGTGGGCACATCGTTTGTCACGCTTATCCGGTGGATTGCAAGGTCAGAGACGCGGGGTTCTATGCTGTCGATAAGTACCGGGGGTCTGATGCCAAATGTCTCAAGCGCAAAGCATGTCTCTGCATTCAGCTCCCCGCATCGGGCAGCTATATACCGCCCCGGTTCAGCGTGATTTAAAAACGCTGCATATCCCGTCACGCTCGCAATAGAGTCCGTATCCGGCTGCCGGTGACCGATGATTATCACTTTTTTCACGTTACTCCCCCAATTATCCAATCCTTTTCACTAGTATTGCGAGATGGTGAATAATTAATGTCGCTGAATAACTGAGTGAAAAACGGAATGAAGTCAAAAGTGCTCGCACCAGGCGTGTCAGCTTCCGCCCCCTTCCGCAAAATCTCCACCGCATAATAATCACAAAAACAGGTTTTTTGGTATCGCGTGAGAATGGCCATTTGATTTTTGGGAGAAGAGGTGCCCGCCATTTTTCCAGACCATAAGAGGTTGTGGACCCGATGACCGCTCAGCAGGTGGTCGGAATTATTGCTGAGGGTGTGAGACATTTCCCCTCATTTGTCCCACCTCGGAGACCTCTGGATTCAGAGGGTATGTACCACGAGGAAAAACAAGCCCAAATTGGGCTCCGATTGCCGGGTTTTGGTCCGGAAACCCCCTCTAAAGCCATCTGGTTCCGGAATGTGAAAATAAGTGCCTTAATCTCGCCCTGTTTGCCAAAATACGGCTATATTGGGCTTGAAAAACGACGGTCGCCAAGGCCCTTTAAATCGCGATTTATTTTTCCCGGAGGTTTGCCTGTTTGAGACGAGATCTGCCCTGCAAGGGGTTATTAGCGAGGTCGTTTTTTCGGGGGGTGTCTGAAAAAAGGGGTTTTGACTTGGAATAAGAGGGGAGCCAGTCGCGGAGCGGGGGCGAGCACGGCGAAGCTGTGCGAAGCGTGCGACGTGGGCGGCGATGACCCAGCTGACAAAATACATAGCATTATGATTTTTTTGTTAAACCTTTCCAAGTAGTGCAAATTTTTTCCTCTTCCTCATATTCCTGCTGGATTTGGTTTTGATGTTTCAGCAAATTTCGTAATGTTTCTCCAGAGTTGGCATCATCAAATCTGCAATGAATCACGCACGAGTATTTTTATTCTGTTTTATCTAAAAAGTAAACTAATGGCAACTGCAGATGAAGTCAGACTATTTATCCGTAATCAATATATTGAACCCGCGAAGCAAAGAGGAGAATCACGAGTTCAGATTATTTCTGGCGATGTCCATTCTTTAATGAATTTGAATAGCAGAATGCCTTTAGTTTGTGAAGTACTTCGTGGCCAAAAATTGCATTCGATGTGTAATATTTCATTAGTAGAAGAAAGACGAAGAAAAAACGTAAAGAACAACAGTTCAACCAATCTTTTCATTTATGATTTCACTCAAAATAACTCAATAAAAGAACCTCTGCAAAGTTCATTTGTTTTGCCGGTGGACCAAAAGATTCCGCAAATTAAGAGTGTCAGTCACAATAAGTCTGATGAGATCGACTCTCAAAAAGACAAGGGAACGGCGAAGTATATCTCGTTAATCGTAAAGACCAGTTTACAATCCAACAATTTAGCCGAGGCGTATAAATTTGCCACGGATTTGAAAAACTGCACAAATGGTGAAGTAAATATCCTTGCCCAGAGATTGATTTCGCAAATTGAATCAAGAATTGAATATCACTGTGAAGAAGTTCCACAAGAATTAATTGAACTTGCCGATTTGATCAACCATAAAATTTTATTCGTAAATTATTGGTAAACCCACTCACTTTTTTTGATGTGTGGATTAAACTTGAATCAATTTATTATCTTGATCGACGTTCAATCCTTGTATACATCCTAGAAATTTTCGATGTAAGAAATAGTGAAATGTATTATGAATCTGAAGAGAGAAAAGATTGGTGCTCATGAATCTCATAAACCGGCGGGTGATGATAAATGAATGAAACGAAGAGTTCGACTGGATACAATCCGACTAATAAAATTCTCATCATCGGCATTTGTTCCCGTACAAAAGATACCAACCCGGGGGAATCCAGTTACCCTCCTGATAGAGGAGTCGTTCGATTTCTTTCAGAAGGAAAATCTGAATTTTTACTTCTGAAACGCAATGAGCTAAAGCATAACCTTAACGATATACTCTGGGGAAAGACAAAATTCGTATCCGAACTCAGTATGAATAAGAATCTGGTTGATGGACCGGATTTTGCCGGAGAAGAGGAGGGGAGGTACCTGCCAGCGCTCCAGCGCTATCAGGGGAAATTTTTCTTACAGGGTCTCGGAGGATCTGCAGATGCGATGAGAACTGTATATGGATCTGGGCATCATTTCCTTATACTGTCAGGATTGTACGGGCTTGTAAGTCCTGACGAACCAATTCAGCTATACACATGCCCTGTTGAGATAGAATCTGTGGAGGTCCAGACATTCTGGAGGAGAATCGAATCACTTACCAGAATATTACTCGATTACATCCAGCAAAATAATATCAAACAAGTCTTTGATCTCACTGGAAGACAAATCTATCGTGACCTGATCAACTGGGACAATATCAGAAAAAAAGGAGTAAGTGTACTACATTGTCACTTTGAGGAAGCTGAAGGCGACCCAGCATTAGCGGATTTAGGTAAGATCGCCCGTGAATTCCTCTTCAAACAAACCGAAAAGCAACTTTTAGATCTGGTGCCGGAGAAACCGATCCGTTTTGACTGGGGAGAATACATCTTCTCTGAAAAATCGGAACGTCCCGCACACTATACCCACGAATCTCCTCCCGGTATGCCGCTTGGAGACAATTCTGAAGATGATATTCGGAAAATCAGGGAATACGTCAATTCCAAACTCGATGATTTTGAAATCCGTCTAATCAGTTATCTGAAAGAAAAACAGGTTCAGCATAAAGATCTGATCTATGCTCTCGATGAAAAACACAGAATAGATGCAGAAATACGAAAAAGGAATTATCTCAAGGAATTTCCAATGGAAAACGACCGCGATTTATCAGTAATTGATTTTCTGGAGTACGGAGATTATCGCGAAATTATCGATGTTCGATGGCCTCTCTTCAGTAACAAGTTTGGAAAACAAGGACGCTTTAATGAGCGTTTTGAGCAGCTCAGAAAACTTCGGAATAAAATCAAACACAACAATCCAACGCCTTTATCCGATCTCAAAGAAGGGGAAGCTCATCTTCTCTTCTTTGAATCCGTATTCAATGCAAAATGACGGGAAATCTAATATGATACAATGCTATAGAAAATTATTCGAGATCTCCGATATTTGATTAATCGAGCTTTCAGTTTTTACCAATATGCATCAATTGAAAATGTTTATCGTTCTCTGTTCCCAAAGACATTATAAAAATAAAAAATATTTCCGGACCGGTTCTCATGCAGAGTTTTGTTAATGTAAGGTCTATGTCCCGTATTTGCGCGATTGTTGTGTTATTTATTCTTGTTGTCGCAGTGCCAGCATCGGCAATAACACCCCCAACAATAGACTCAGTAACTCCTTCGACGACGAGCGTTGTAAATGGCGGGACGGCAATAATTACGGTAAGCGGTAATTGCGGGGCACAAATAACATATGCAAAATTTGAGATGAAAAATCCTCAAGGGGTAAATACCATTGGAGGTTTTTTTGATACTACAACAAATGGAAATCAGTGGAATGGCAAAAGTTCGTATACTTTTTCACAATCTTTGCAATCCGGCCAATACAAAATATGGAGAATAAGTGTTCAGGATTCAGCAGGAAATTTTGTATCAAAAGAGTTAGTTCCAGAAGTTGTCATTAACGTCGATAATTCAGTTACAGTTCAACCCCCAACAATAAATTCCGTAACTCCTTCAACGACAAGCGTTGTAAATGGCGGGACGGCAATAATTATGGTAAGCGGTAATTGTGGGACACAAATAACAAATGCAAAATTTGAGATGAAAAACCCTCAAGGTGTAAATACAATTGCAGGTTTTTTTGATACTACGACAAATGGAAATCAGTGGAGTGGTCAAATTTCGTATACTTTTTCACAATCTTTGCAATCCGGCCAATACAAAATCTGGAGAATAACTGTTCAGGATTCAGCGGGAAATTTTGTTTCAAAAGAAGTAGTTCCAGAAATTGTAATTAATGTCGATAATTCTGAAAAATTTACACCAAGTACTACAATTCAAACCATTTCACCAACTACAATCCCCACAATAACCTCATTGACAACATCGATCACAACAACTCTATCAATCTCCCCAACTACAATAATTGCAACAACAGTAGTCCCAATCACCTTGCACACAACGGCAATAACAACAACAGCGACATTAATACCAACAACGGGGCAAACAACGGTTGTAACTACATTACCAACCACATCACAAACAACCAGTCTTACAATAGCACCAACTCCAACAATACCTTCCACACCTACAAGTTCTGTGGAAAAATTACTTGAAGAACAAAACAAGAAACTCGAGGAACAGAACCGTTTAATGGCCGAACAAAACAAAAAAATGTCAGAACAAAACGACTTATTGACGCAAATATTAAATTATTTCAAAGGTATTTTTGGCTGGAAATAATTTTTTGCTGACATGAATATCGGTCGGTCATGTTCGTCTCACGGGCTTTTCGCCCGTTCCGCTCACATCACCTCCATTGTTTTCCCGGAGTTGTCCTGTTGAGATGCAGTACGCCCACGGTTCGTCGCTCCACTCCATCGCCGTCGGCTTCTCTCACCCGTTCCTCACATACCGCTTCGCGAAAATGTTCATCGCTGTCGATCATACTCCTCCCAAACGATTAGCCCCCGGTCCAAACAAAGAACCCCTCTCAGCAACCTTTCTGAAAAAATAGATCCTACTATCGAGAGGTTAGAGAAGAACAACCCCTTTCCTGAGCGTCCCTGCAATTAGGGATCTCTTATCCAGATATTCCTCCGTGGTCAGGGTGATCACATCGAGAGGCACTTTAAATTTTTTCACCGTATGCATCTCTGCATCTTTTGTCAAGAGAGCCCGATCAAAAATATCCCGGTTTACAAAATCATCTGAGATTATTGCGATATCGATATCACTTCCGGGTTTTGCGGTGCCCGTGCTCGATGAACCAAACAGGATAAGGTTGTTGATGCTGATTCCGTTATTCCGGATTTGCGCTCTGAAAAAATTTACCGCTTCAAGGACCTTTGCATCAACCATGTGAGAATCTCCTTTGTTTTGGATATGATTTTTATTGTCTTTGCTTTGGTATAGTGTTCAAGAACCTTTTTTTATGTTCTGGGGATAACGCCCGGTCACCCCTATAGGATTGATGACAAACAGAGTTCCTGCAATTTTGGAATAAAACAGAACTTCTAATAAAAAAGTCGGAATGCCCTTCTCATTATTTATCGAAAACACCACGCTCGATCAGCAACTTTGCATAATCCTCACCCGATAACGGGCAGCGGATAAGATCGTCTAATTCTTTTCCGGACAGATGTAGTTGGATCCTCATCTTTGCGAGCAGGGCCACGGTTGTACTCTTTCATCCCGTGACTCAGGAACGTGTGGACCCCGGATATCTTCCCATCAATGCAGAGATAAAAGATCTTGTGATGGGATGATCGCTCTTTAAATCCCTTTTTGAGGAGTGCAGCCGCGATATCGCGTGTCTTTGTTGCCCTCAAGAACCAGCACCGGCCGCAACAAGAGATTTAAGATTTGAACGAAGCCGTAGTGCATCTCTTGTAAGGTTCGCCGGATTATCAGCAACATATACTTCCCAGAGCATTGAGAGCTCATCTGAGATCCCCGCAATACCTTCCTCAAGGGTTGGTGCTGAAACTAAAAGTCCGAACTCTTCGTTTGACAGGGTGAGTCGATCTTCATCATGTCCTACGGTGATTTGAAGTTCTCGGGAAAGACGATGAAGATGACCGTTGATATTGAGGCGATCAAGAACAATAACCTGATTGGCTAATTTCAACATACGTACCTCAATGTATCATCCGGAAGATGATAGGGTTTTTGATCAGAATAATTCCAGCCGCAATCGCAACGCATGATAATCTCGAAAACATGTTTGCGGTATTGCGTGAGAATGGCCATGCGATTTCTGGGAGGGGTGTTGTCAATGGCGGTGCGAAAATGTGCACTTATGGCGGAATGAAAGTGTACAGCTGACAACCTTCATGCATAAGCGTGAAGGTAGTGGCAATGCTGAAAATGGAGGACTTTTTCATGATACGCGATTTGCACCACCCGGGAT
>JANYBK010000112.1 GCA_025360805.1 Methanomicrobiales archaeon | reverse complement strand
ATCTAAGTTTTTTGGGGTGTTGCGCAAAAGGTTACGGTATGAAATTAATGACACTTTTTGGAGGGGGTCGGGAATGGGAATGATATACGAAGTTCCTGCTTCGCTGACTCCAGAGAATACTTATGTCGAGATCGTATTTGACGGACAGAATCGGGCTGTCTGGAAACTCGGATAATTTTTTCAGACCTTAAAAAAAGGATCAGATCGTAGAAGTGAGTTCTTTTTTGAGCGTGATATCCATCACACTGCGATGGACCCGGTAGTAACTGTGGATACGGTCAACCTTATGTTCAAGCATGATCGTAGTGGTACGGTCATCAGCAGAAATTTGCACACGTTCAGGTTCGATGTCGACTATGGGTGCATTCTTTATGGTAGTCGGCATTTCTGCGGTAATGAAGATCTGGTCGTCGGTTTCTATCATCTCGAAGGGGATCTCACCATCATCCACTGGGATACCGGACTTAAATAACCCAGGTTCTCCTTCCAGGGGCTGGCGGCTGATGATTGTATATCCTATGATACGGGCATGCTCATTGTCCGGCATGTTCTTAACAATATCTTCAACGATCCTTGCCAGGTTGTTAAAGACATCGTCGTATGGATTGTTCGGATTATTCTGCATGAACGCCTCGATGTGAATACTGTTCTTTCACTCTTTTAATGATTCCTGCCCCATCAAATCTTTTGAGGAAGGTGACAAGTTCTTGCGGCGGCACCCAAGGTTGTGTCATCAGTTTCCGGGGGATTGAATGAATCATGGGAGAGTGCGATTATTACAATAAACTCTCTCTCGCTCAAAAATATATCCTTATGGTTACTGGCAATATCAGAGAACTCGATTCCTATGTCATGGTTGAACGGTCCAAGTGAAAAAAGTATATTCGTCGTGCACCTTGATTATCCGGGCGATCATGAAATACGGGGAAAAAGTGTTAGTGATTTATCCAGACATCAACACATCATATTTTTCCATCATCCATTATGGGAATTTATTCTGTTTTAGTTCCGGTGCAAGACGCGCCAGGATATTACTGTTTGCGGGGGTCACATAGACCAGGTGCTGGCCTAAAACGACAAGACTTCCCACAGGTTTTCCCCGTCCGATCGGCTGGGAATGATACATCCTGATGGCTGCATTCCGGGCATCTGCGCTGTCAAATGACTGTGTGGACACAGTAACTACCTCGCCCTTATTATCTGTGAGTACATAGGTTTTCCCACCAATTGCTCCGGGCATATTCCATGTCGTATTTTTGGCGCTGGTAACTGTTATTCCCGTTGCCAGTGCTGCTTCCTTAACCGGTTCACCGGAAACCGGATGATACGGTGATTCTTCTGCAATTACCAGAATCAATACAAAAGGCAGCAGGGCCACTATGATAAGGAATATTAACAGCCCGAGTTCCAGCCCCGAGTACTTGCTCATGGACATCCTCCATTCTGTGTGATGAGATCATTTTTTTTCATCATCATTCACCTCACTCCCCCAGCGGATTTATACCAGCTGGCCTTTTTGAATTTTAAGAATACAAGCGGGGGTACTGCGAGCAGGAACGTACCAAGCAGCACTGAGCCTACATACACAAAGCCACTTGTATTGAAGTACGATGGCGGCATAAGACCAACAATAAACGCAAATATTGTCCCGAACATACCAAGCCCGCCAACTAGCCAGATTCCGGCCATCCCTCCGGGAATCTTAAAGGGACGCGGAGTATTGGGCTGGCTGTAACGGAGTTTGATCACCGAAGCAAAGACAAGCACATACACAATGCAGAGCAGTTCCACAGTCATTGCCGAAAGAATCCAGTATGCCTGGTTGACTGATGGTAAGAAGACATAGAGGAGGGAGATGAGAGAGCCTATGAGCGCCTGTATGATGAGCACAGCAACCGGTGCCCCGTACTTGTTGGTCCTGTCAAAGAGCGGGGGCATGTTGCCTTCCTCTGCAACGATACCCAGACCTTTGGCCGGGCCAATTAACCATGCGGCCAGTGAAACAACCCCCCCCAGCGTGATCAATATCGCCATCGGGGCAACAAGCCAGGGTACACCAGCCGCTTTGAAGAAGTACTCAATGGCCTGCATGACACCGGATGCCAGATTGAGCTGATTTGCGGGAATGACCATCGCAATTGCAAGCGTTGCAAGCACTGTGCAGACCACGATGATTACCGCTGACAACGCCATTGCCCGGGGGAAATCCTTCTGGGGATTTTTTGTTTCCAGTGCGTGGAATCCTGCCATCTCCATACCGGCAAACAGGAGAATAATAGTAGCAAAGAACGGTAGTGTTGTGACGTTGATCGTTGGTACCATTGCAGCGAGGGTGAGTGGAGGAAGCACAAGAGCTGCGCCAGAACCCATCCACCAGACTCCGAGCAGGATGATGAGAATCGCAGGAATTATGCTACCTAAAATGACGCCCACATTACCAAACTTCGTTGAAGCCTCCTCACCGAAGTATGCGATTGCAGTTGTGCCCCAGAATGCGATCATCATAACGCTGAACATGTAGTAGGGACTGTTCGCAAGCGCTGGTGTCAGTGCGAATGCAAGCGTGGATGCGATAAACGAAAGAACTGTTGGGAACCATACAAGATTATTTGACCATTCGCAGAAGAGTGCGGTAAAACCTCCCTTCTCCCCGAATGCCTGTTTAACCCAGGCATAGACCCCGCCTCCCTGAGGCCAGCCGGTTGCCAGTTCTGCACCGGCAAGGGAGATCGGTATGAGGAACATAACGGCTCCCAAAATGTACCAGCCAATGCACGACCAGCCGTAGACCGCCATTGAGGGAAAATTCCTGATACTCAGGACGGCAGCTACGTTTATCATGGCAAGGGCAAAAAGTCCCAGCACTTTTTTTGAAGGGATACCATTACTCTGGTTTCCTTGCTCTTCGCTCATCGTTTCTTCTCCTTTACACAATACATCATGTATTCTCCTTTGACATTTTCGATACCATGGGTATCATGCTCGAACCCGGGGAAACGTTTGTCGAAATCCTGCAATGATTTCAGGTACTGGAGTACCGGACCGTTCTGTTTTCCGGTCCGCTCACCCGGGGCAAGGATAGGGATGCCCGGAGGGTACGGGAATATGCCTGTAGCCACGATACGGTTCCCAGCCTTTTCTATGGGGATGTGTTCTACTTCGTTATGCACCAGTTTTTCAAACGCTTCTGCGTATGTTATGGCTGGTTCCGGCAGAATTGCATAGGCTTTCTGGAGAATATCGCACATCTTATGATCCTTTTTGAACTGGTGCATTTCATCAGCCAGCCCTTTTAAGGTCATACCACCATAGCGTTCCGAGCATCCGGTTGTGAGGTCCGGAAAGACCTCTTCAAGAGGGGTATTCTCGTCATATAACCGTTTGAATTCAAAAAGTTCTGTGACAAGCGTTCCCCATTTACCTTTCGTAATTCCCATGGAGAAGAGGAACAGGATAGAATAATCTCCGGACTTTTCGTTGATGATCCCACGGGTATCAAGGAATTTAACAACCAGTGCTGCCGGAATCCCCCAGCTGGCAAGCGTCCCGTCATCATTTACGCCGGGCATAAGTACGGTGACCTTAATCGGGTCCAGCATGCAGTAATTGTCCGGCAGTCCGGTAAACCCATGCCATATTTCGCCAGGGTGAAGGGTCCAGCACGAGGGATTGTCGCGGAGGGTGTCGAGCGATGCATCCTGAAACGCGATCTTCTTTTTTGTTTTTGGATCTGTGATGGTATCCGGCTGCCACATCGGGAACCACCAGTCCTTCTTTCCCTTGAGCGTCCCAATCTCCCGCTTGATCCGGGCCATCGTCCTACGGAACCGTATCGCTTCTTCAATGGATTCGGTAGTGAGAATCTTTCCGGATGCCCCATCCATCATCTTAGAAGAGACATCGAGTGATGCGATGATAGTATAGAGCGGGGATGTGGAGCTGTGCATCATGAACCCTTCATTGAACCGGCCGTGTTCAATGGGAATCCTCCCGTTTCTTACATGAACCATGGATGCCTGAGAGAGTGCCGCCAGCAGTTTATGAGTGGACTGGGTGGCAAAGACGGTCGGGCCTTTTTCGTCCTTTGCGCCGTTGCGCATGGCAAACCTGTCCCTATATAGAGGGTTGAACCGGGCATAGCCGTACCATGCCTCGTCAAAATGAATGCTGTCAACGCTTTTTCCAAGATTTTCTTCGACATGTACGGCATGATAGCAGAGACCGTCATAGGTTGAATTGGTGACGATTGCATGTACCGGCTTCTGGCTGCGGGCAGTCTTTGACAGCGGACATGCGGCAATTTTTGCTTTCAGCGCTTTAGGCGTCATTTCGTCTGGGGGAATCGGCCCGATTATACCGTACCGGTTCCTTGTCGGAATCATGTATACCGCAACCGAGTGCGTCATGGTCAGCGCATGTTCGGCTGATTTGTGGCAGTTGCGGTCCACAAGAACGATATCATCCTTGCTCACCCTGCCAAAAAAGACAATCTTGTTGGCAGTGGACGTACCGTTCGTGACAAAATACGTCATATCCGCTCCAAACACCTTCGCGGCGTATTTTTCTGCCTCACCTACGGGTCCAGAATGATCGAGAAGCGATCCCAGTTCCCCAACAGATATGGAGAGATCTGACCGGAAGAGTTGTTCGCCAAAGAAATTAAAAAAAGCCCGCCCTGCCGGTGATTTACGGAAGGCTGTTCCCCCGGCATGACCCGGCGTATGCCAAGAGTATTCAAAATCCTTTGAGAATTTTACCAGTTCTTTAAAGAACGGGGGGAGGATAATTTCCCGGTATCGTTTTGAAGCTGCGGTAATGCGCCCGGCAATAAATTCAGGGGTATCTTCCATCACCCAGATATATTCATTGACCTCCCGGACAGTTGCTAAGGGAAGAGATGTCGGGGGGGCGTTTGTCGGTTCGCCCATCAGGAACAATGGAATCTTTTCATTTCTCTCCCGGATCTCATCAATGAGTTTTGCGGTAACTGCGTGTCTTTCGGGAGTATCACCCCCAAGATTCCAGTTGATGAGGATACAGTCAATATCAGGAAGGGCCGAAAAGGCAGCCCTTGCATCTTCGGGCGAGGCAACTTCGCTGACGTGGATGCCAAATTCCTTAAGACCGGTGATTATCCGCTGGATGGCACGCCCCTGCGGAGAATCGGTCTTATGGGCATCATCGATGATGGCGACCTTTAATGACTCTTCGGGTTTCATATGCATCGCCCTGAGATTATACTGAGTCTTTCGGTGTTCATCCCAATATCAAATTGAGAATATTTGTATATACTTGCCGGTTCTGACATTCCTCTCTCCTCAATTACGGACATGATCCAAAAGGATTTAATGAACATTTATCCGGAATCGTGTAATACAGAACTATCATTCGATCTATTTATGCAGATCGCTATCCGTGAACAGTAATGAAAAGAGAAAACATTTCAGAAATGATCAGGTTTTTTTAGGACCATGATTTTCGCATCCCTTATCTCAGCCGGGATAAGGAGAAAAAAGAAAAATAAAGATCATTCAAAGAGCCGGTAGTTCGGTGCTTCATCAGTGATGAGGATATTGTGCGGGTGACTCTCGGTCATGCCGGCATTGGTGATCCGGACAAATTTTGCGTTCATGTGCATGTCTGCAATGGTCTTTGATCCAGTATAGCCCATCGCGGATTTAAGCCCACCGACAAGTTGGTACATGACTTCTCCGACATGGCCGACATAGGGTGTCACCCCTTCAACCCCCTCCGGAACGAACTTGGTGGCCCCGATATCTTTCTTCTGGAAGTAACGGTCGCTTGACTGCCCGCTGCTCATCACGCCAAGCGATCCCATGCCACGATACTGCTTGTACCGCCGCCCTTTTATCGTGATCACTTTACCCGGCGCCTCATCAGTACCGGCAAACATGCTGCCCATCATCACAGTGTCAGCACCCGCTGCAATTGCCTTTGCTACATCTCCTGAGTATCGCACTCCCCCGTCTGCGATGACCGGTACTCCGGCAGGATGAGCAATATCAGCCACTTGTGCAATTGCCGTGATCTGCGGGACTCCAGTACCTGCAACAATACGGGTTGTGCAGATCGAGCCGGGACCAATACCTACCTTGATCCCATCAACACCGGCATTCACCAGAGCTTCAGCTGCTTCAGATGTGGCGATATTTCCAGCAATCACATCAGCCTTTACGCTGCCCTTGATCTCCTGCACAGCGGCAACGACTTTCATGTTATGCCCGTGAGCACAGTCAACAACCAGTGCATCTACTCCGTTCTGGTCGAGCAGGTTGGCCCGGGCAAAATCAAACGGCCCGACCGCTGCTGCTACACGGAGATTGCCTTTCGAATCTCGGGTAGCTTTTGGATACTGGCGTTTTTCTAAAATATCCTGCATGGTGATGATGCCGATCAGTTTGCCTTTTTCATTGATTACAGGAAGGCGCTCGACTTTGTTGGTGTACATAATCTCAAGCGCTTTTTCTGCTGTGATATCTTCTGGTGCGGTGACCAGTTTTTTTGTCATAATTGTCTTGATATTTTCGTCCCCTCGTTTGGAGACGATTGCGCGTACGTCCCTCCTGCTGACAATCCCGATGATGCGCCCCTTATTGACCACGGGAACGCCGCCAATACTGTACTGGTGCATGAGGCGTTCGGCATCGGAAACGGAAGCGTTCTCTTCAACATAGAGTACGTCGCGCTCGATCAGTTCCTCTGCCTGCTTGACTTCAATAAGTTCCTGCAATTCATGCTCAGGAGTCATGTTCCGGTGGAGGACCCCGATACCCCCTTCACGGGCAAGTGCTATCGCCATCAGGGACTCGGTCACGGTATCCATTGCCGCAGAAACAAGCGGGAGATTCATGCTGATATTCCGGGAAAATTTCGAACGGATATCTGCTTCAGCCGGTTCTAACCAGGAAGCCTGTGGTGCGAGCAGCACATCATCGAAAGTTAATGAGAGTGGCACATCTAATTTCTCAACGTACATAAGTCACCTGTCCAACACTACCTGATCATCGCAATCGCAGTATTAATCAGGTCTTCACGGACTGTCGCGTTACGGTCGCCCCCGCAGACCATCCCGCGCACCCCGATAATATCCGGGTTGATTCGCTTGAGCGCATCAATATCTTCAAACTTTAGTGCCCCGGCAAGAGCTGTCTTAAGACCGAGTTTTGTGTTCGTAATAGTAAATGTCTTAAGAGCCTCTTCGTTCATGAATGCAAACGTGCTCTGCCGGTCCTTGATGCCGGTATCGACCATGACAAAATCGGCTCCTTCATCGGCTGCGATAGGTGCCATGTCAAAAGGAGAGATTGATCCCATTCGCTGGTAATCGGAGTACGCAGCAATCACGACAAATTTTTCAGGGAACTCATCTTTTACTGCTTTTACTACAGCAGAGATCACTGCGCGGGCTTTTTCCTTTCCATCAAACGTAAGCCCGATCTTGATATAATCAGCCCCGGCACAGGCTGCTCCGTACGCGGTGAGCGCAGCCCCGCCGGGTTTGAAATCGAAGTCGCCAATAGCCGCACTAACGGGTTTCTTTGCAAAGGATTTGATCTCGCGAATCACCCAGGGATAGTTAGCGCCCAGCGAGCCCTCTGATGGTTTCTTTACATCGATGATGTCAGCGGCACCAGAGCGCCGGGCCTCATCGATTGAGCTTGGGCTGACCAGCAATTGCATAGGATTTAATGATCTTTTGTCCTAATAGTGATTGCGCTCACCTATGGAACTCGTGCTTGCTATGGATTTGCGGCAGAATCTGGTTGTCCACGGCAAATCCGGGAATCGGGACAGCTACAAACCGCTGGACTGGGGTTTATCCAGAACGGCAGAACCGCTCGGGTACCTGGCAGCTATCCGGCCAAAATATCTCTATATTGCGGATCTCGACCGGATTGAAGGTACGGGTTCGCATGATACCATCGTGCAGCAGTGCGCGGAAAAAGTTTCACGCTGTTATGTGGATCGCGGTTGCAGATCATCAGATGATATGCTCCCTGGAAAAAATATCAAAAATATTATTGGCACTGAAACGGGAGGCGCAGCACTTTATCGATACTGTGGCGGCTACCTTAGCATCGATGTAAAAGAGGGGCGGGTGATCCCCTCCGGTAAAACCACGGAAGCATTCCTTAATGATGCGCGAGACTGGCATTTTGACGGGATCATTATCTTAAACATTGGTTCGGTAGGGACGGAGTCGGGTATGGATGCAGAGGAACTCACAAAACTGCGGGCTTCTTATGGCGGCAGACTGTTGTATGGCGGCGGCGTTGCAACCGTTTCCGATCTTGAAATTTTGAGTGCGGCAGGATTTGATGGTGCGATCATTGCGACAGCCCTGCACCGGGGCAAGATCCCGGTTGAATGGATTTGGAGGGGAACCTGTTGTTAGTCACGATTGAAGGAATTGACGGGAGCGGCAAGAGCACCCTGCTCTCCGCGCTCAAAAGCCAGCTTGCGGATCTAGATCCCATCTTCACCCGTGAGCCGGGCGCAACGTGGGTGGGAGAGGCCGTGCGACGGGCGATCGCAGAACAGATTGATCCGATTACTGAAGCATCACTCTTTGTCGCTGACCATGCAGCGCATCTTTCTACCCTTGTTCGTCCCGCCCTTTCACAAGGCAGACTTGTAATCTCTGACCGGTACAGCGACAGCCGCTTTGCCTACCAGTCCGTGACGCTCAAAGGTATCGTGCCGGATCCTGAAGGATGGTTACGGGCAATGCACGATGGCTGGTCAATCACTCCGGACCGCACATTCCTGCTCGTCCTCTCTATTGATGATGCGCTTGCCCGGCTCTCAGATAAGAGTGGGCGCGAACATTTTGAGAAGCGCGAGGTACTTGAAGCAGTTCAGAATAATTATCTCGCGTATGCCCGGGCTGAACCATTGCGGTTTGTGATTGTTGACGCGGCTTTAGAAAAAGAGGTTATTTCAAAATTTGTTGCTGATGGGATCAGGTTGGTTGTAAAGATGGGAAAAGAGGGGCGGAAGCGGTAGGGTTTTGTTTTTCATAAATTTTTTTGCGTGGTATCCCGGATTAATTTTACACATATAACCATTTCTGCGCATACGATAGAATCCTCTCTGGCGGCAAACGATGCCAGAAGACGTTAGCAGGTTCATCGTAATCGAGACTCATGTGAAGTTTGATTACATTATGCCAGTGAACAATTTTATCAATTGATCCAAATTTCTTAATTCTCCGACGTAATCGCAATAGAGGGGCACCAAGGGCATTTGCGGGCCGTTTCTCTCTAAAAACCACCTGAATTATGTGTCAAAAAAAGTGGCCAACAGAACGCTCCTAAATTGCAGGATCAAATCGTGTTTAAATAGGTTATTTTGGGGAAATAACCCCATAAACCAGTTATTTTTTTAGCGGTGGACACCACTTTTAAAAAACCCGAAAACCGGATCCGGAAAATTGCAACCGGAGCCCGAAATGGGCTCCAAATAGATCATCTTTTGGATCATGAGGAGCTGCTCGGATACCATTTTTATCGGGTATGATCCGGACCCCCTGTTCATGCAAATACTCCAGGAGTTTTCGATCGAACAGGGGGTCATTTTCACATAAACGGAGCCCATTTTGGAGAGATACAGAAATCAAAGCCCGCAAAATGCCCGGATTCGGGGTTTTTTCGATTGGAGTTAACTCCGTTTTTTTGGTAGGAAAAATACCTATATGGGGGGGTCTGATCGATGCACGCACTTGGGTTTTTGCGACTGTTTCCGTAAATTTTTTTCAATCAAGATTCGATCAAAAACTTTCAATCAAAGTCTGCCTGAAAATTTTTAATCAAGTTACGATTGATCCTGATCAATTTTCCAATCGCGATCCTGTTTGCTATGAAATAATTTCAAGCAAGGTCTGGTTAAAAAAAATTCAATTGAAGTCTGAACAAAAATTTGGTCGTGTCACAAGATCGGCTAAGATCTCATTGATAGCAAAGATACCTAAGCGTTCCATGATATCAATCTTATCGAAAACGGATTACCGCAAACCCAACAACGAAACCGGTTATGTAGCCGCCGCGGGGGCGTCCCTTC
>JANYBK010000109.1 GCA_025360805.1 Methanomicrobiales archaeon | reverse complement strand
GAGATATTCTATCGGTACTACTTCATCTTCTGGAAGGCAAACTTTTACTTGCAGTGGGACTATAATTTCCATTTGGGGTGGTCTCCTTTTGTTTTGGACTAACAATGAGATCATCCCATTCAGGATATTATCTTAGCCGATTTTTGGACACAATCAATTTCTTTCATAAAAATACGGGATCCAAAAAAAAATTATTTTTTCTGCAGCTTTTTAAGAACGCGTTCCTTTTTCTGCATAGCTGCTTCTGCTGCATGCAGCACCCCTTCTTTCATTGCCTCAAAGTCACGCTTGTCAGTATCAACAACCTTTTTCACCGGAGTATACGCAGACTCCCTGAATCGTGGTGTGAAATCGCATTCCTTTCCATCCACGATAAGAACCGATTCCGGTTTACCCGCTTCAACATACCCAACCGGGTGCATCCGGACGCCAGCAGTTTTTACTACCCGGCAGATCTCTGCTGATGCAGCAGGTGGAGCGACAATGAGAAGTGAATCAAGAGAAACCCCGAGGTAATCGATCTCAAGTTTCTCAAGCATTGCTCTGACATGAGGCTCGACTAATGTAGTGGTTGATGATTCATTGATCACAATCCGGCAATTCGCAGTCTCTGCCATCTCAAAAACATCCCCTCTCAACCCCCCATTCGTCACATCAGTCATGGCATGAATTTGTGAGAAAACCCCGCTTTTCATCAGGGTCTCGCAGGCCATAAGGAAGTTTAGATTTATGGTATGTTCTACAACTTCAAAAAATCCTGAGTAAATAGCTGCGGTTGCAATAGTGCCGCCTCCTGCTCCTTCAGACATGAGAATTACATCTCCGGCTTTTGTAGCCTTGCGGGCAGTGAGATGATCAGCAACTCCTACTGCTCCAACACAACCGGTCAAGCGGCTTCCCAGCACCATATCCCCGCCAATTCTTAATGTTGAACCCGTGACCAGCGGCACATTCATGGCTTCACCAACGGTTGTAATCCCCGCAGTATAGTCAAAAATTTTTGCTACGTCACCATCGTCAGCAACATGGATGTCAGAAAAGAGCATGATTGGTTTTGCTCCCATCACATAGGCATCGCGGAGTGTCGCCCGGGTAACATGAAATCCTGCAAGGAACGGGTAATCGGAAAGACGGGAGTGCATACCATCCACGGTACAGATAATATATTTTCCTTCTGCACAGACTGCACCCGCATCATCCATCTCATCCACACCGACAGATGCCGATGTTTTCCCGATGATACGAGCAATCTGGCGATGGGCAAAAAAGTCGCCCTGACCACGTGACCCCACACCAAATTCGCCCATCTTCACATGTGCAGGTACAAATTCAAAAAAATCCCCTTTTAATCCGAGAGTGTTTTTAACTTCGTCAATTACGGCTCGGGAAAAAATATCTGCATATGATCTCTGGACATCTTTTATTTCGAGAATACGGTCAGTAAGGTTTTTTTGTAAGGTTTCTTCATCCGCACAGCCTGAAATTCTTTTGCGGACATACTCCTCAACATCCATACTCTTCTGTACGTTCAAGAGACATAAAAAACGGAGCATAATAAAAACGTTTTCCGTTTTTTGTGGACATCAACTCCAATTTGTGTAAATCCTTCATTATATGTTTTTCACGCACAAAATACCGGTAAGTAAAAATGTTACAACAAGATTATCTTAGAAGGACGCCACACACATCTGAAAAACACCGGAGTGCGTCGTCAAACTGTCCTCTTTTTAATAATGAAAGACCCTTTACCATTCCGCTTCGAACTACCTTAATATCAAGATAATACGCATGGTCAAATGCACGAGCCGATTCTTCAAGTTTCCCGAGCATGAAGCACGAATTACTCATCACAACCCATGCATCAGCAATTGTTGGATCAATTTCAAGTGCTTTGTCAAGACATATTATCGCGTCTTCATGCAGGGACAGCATACTTAAACAGAGACCTTTCCGGTAGAGAGCTGTAGCATTCCTGGGATCGATTGTCAGGGTTCGATCAAAAACTTCAATCGCTTCCCGGTACCGTTTCAGGTTAATGAGGGCTATTCCCTTTTTTAAGAGAGCTGAAAAGAAATACGGATAAATTTTAAGGGCATGATCATAGCAGATGATCTCTTCTTCATACCATCTCAGTTTTCCATAGGCAAATCCTTTATTCACCCATGCCGAAAGATAGCGGGGCCGAAGTTTAATGGCACGATCGCAGCACTTAACCTCCGCTTCAAACCGGCCCAGCATTCCTTGAGCAACTCCTTTGTTGTTCCATGCGACAGCATTCTCCGGATCGATCAATAGCGCCTGATCACAACTTTTGAGTTTATCTAAAAATCTGTTGAGCATCCCGTACGCAAATGCCTTGTTGTTCCATGCATCAACACAATTTGGATCCAAAACGATCGCTTTATCGCAACACTCGATTTCTTCATCATACCGTCCCAGTTTCCCTAAGGCAAAACCCCTGCCTACCCAGGCAAGCGCTAGTGTCGGGTCTGCGGCAAGTGCAAGAGAAAATGAAGTGAGTGCATCCGAGTGTCGTCCCTCGCGTCCCAATGCAAGACCTTCAAGGTACAATTCACGGCCTTTTTTCCGGGATTCAGATGTCTTGGAAACGTCAGGTGGAGAGGACATTAAATGGCAACCCTTATATGAGGACAATTATCCTGTGGAAATGCTTAGTGCAGGTGATATTTATGACCACGTTTTTTCCTCAACCCGATACAATTCAAAAGAGCGATGGATTTCCTTTAGGGTTATGTGTTTACTGATGTGTGGGATCTTTACCCCTATGGGAATGATATCAATAAAAATATAACGTTATCCCCCATATATTGTCGAATTGTCATTTTTTTCAGAGAATACAGATGCAATCTCTCCGGTAATGGGAGGGATTCTCTGCATTGCGATAACGATGATGCTTGCTGTGCTTGTTCTCCTTTTCTTTCAGATGCCCAGTTTCTTATTGCAGGATTCTGAAGTGCCTGCAATTTTTAAAATTACCAATATCAGACATACGAATGAAAATGGTAAATTAAATTATGATAGTTACATGGTAATAGTAAACTCTGGAGCAAAAAGCTACGAAAATCAGAATCTTTACGCAAAGACCTATAAAAATGACATTCCGCTTGATTGCGTTATTTCAACAATGAATGGCCATGATTTTATTAGTTCACAGCATTTTGGTGTGCAGAATCTCGCGGGATTTGGATCAAAGGGAGCCACATGGTATTCAAATGCGATGATCTGGATCGATTACACTGACACGACCTTCCACCCGGGAGACGAGATCACACTCGAAGTGTACGATAATAAGACCAGACAGATCCTTTCACGCCATACGTACACGGCATAAACAAATATCAAAAAAGATGATTGCAGACGTTAAGATTAATCATCCAATCGTTTGAACACACCTTTTTTTGCCTTTAGTATTTTGCACTCAGGACATCGCCATGTATCAGGCACATCTTCCCACGCCGTTCCGCAGGCAATTCCGTTTTTTGGGTCGCCCTTAACCGGATCATAAATATAGTGGCATTCAAGGCAAACCCAACGTTCGTTTTTTTTTTCTTGTGTCAAATCAATTCAACTCCTTGTGATCGTTTCTGATATGCTCATTTTCCTGCTAATATTTATGAATACTCTCATCCGGGCAATCAGTATCACAGGTATTTGGAAGTGGATGGTAAAATCCACAATTCACCAGATGGCGGGAACAGAGACGCGCTACTTTAAGTGGTTCGGGAATTTTCCCTTCAAGGGTGAAATCATTGCACAATTTCATAGCATCAGTCTGGTTTAATCCACGGGCGTGCAGGAAAATAGTCTGACCTGTGTGAAGTGTGAGTGGTATACGCTCGCCCAGTCTCTTGTATGCAACAACTCTCTCCTCATCACCGGGAAAATGTTTCCTGATATCCGCTTCAAGTCCCTCCGAATCTTAGTATGATACGCATATTACCGGTATTCCTGTTTCCTGCGAAATCCTTGCGGGGTCTATTACATTGAACCATGCAATAACACAACCAGAGAGCATAATCACATTGATATCCCTCCGGTTAAGCCCTCTCACCATACCTAGAATAATATCGGTAGCATCCATACCCCCGACTGTCACGGTACCAAAAGAAAAGCCATCAATACGGAGATCCTTTCGCATCACCACACCTGCTAATGTAGATCTGGTGCGACCGGATGCACTCTCTGCAATACCCAATGCGCGCAACCCTTTTTTTGGGATGTGCATAGAAGCACTTATGCCCCCATATTAAAAATACTATACCAATGAAATTCAACAAAGATGAGGTCTGCATTTTAATTCCCACGTTGAATGAAGGGCTGACAATAGGTAATATTGTCCGTGAGTTCATTGCGCTTGGTTATACCCACATTCTGGTCATTGACGGAAAGAGCACGGATACGACAGTCAAAAATGCACGTGAAGCCGGAGCAACAGTCCGCACACAATCCGGCACTGGAAAAGGAAATGCGATCATTGAGGCTTTTGAGGTAATAGAGCAGCCCTATATCCTCATGCTTGACGGTGATGGTACTTATTCTGCAAAAGATGCTGAAAAGATGCTGACACCATTATTTCTGGGATTTGATCAGGTTATTGGTGATCGCCTCATCAATGCTGAAGAGGGTGCTTTTTCTCATCTCAATCTCTTTGGAAACCATATGCTCAATCTTCTCTTCAAGGTTGCCCATAGCCGGGATCTGCACGATATCTTATCCGGTTACCGCGCTTTTACAAAACTTGCAATCCTGCAGATGCACTTAAAAGAGAAAGGGTTTGAGATCGAGACCGAGATCTCTGTCGAATCAGTAAGAAACGGCCAGCGGGTCATGGTTGTTCCGATAAAATATTCCAGCCGCCCAGGCACGGCAACCAAACTCTCACCATTCCATGACGGCATCAAGATCGTTAGCACCATATACCGGCTTGCAAGGGTGAATAACCCGATGTTCTATTTTGGGATGATGGGTCTGTTCACAACCCTTCTTGGCCTATTCATCGGTGTCTTTGTCGTGCTGGAATGGTTAAAAAACATCGAACATATCCCGCTCACTATTCTTACTGTACTCCTCATTGTTGTGGGTATTGAGATCTTTATGTTTGGGATGATCAGCGATATGCTGCTGATCTTTCACCGGGAGATTATCCGGGAGATTCAACTCATCCAGCCCCCAAAACACCCCAAGTAATATTTTAAAAATTTAATAATCAGAAAAAAACTTTTTAAAGAAAATATTTTTTCAGGGCAAGTATCCGGCAGGAGTGCTCTGCAAGCGAAGTCAACACATACGCTTCATTAAGCGTTGCACCGCCAGTAAACGTTCCATGTCCTCTTGCGATAACAAGTTTAGATGTTAAAAGTGCACGTGAAACATTATCAGCAACTTCCTGAGTGCCGGGTGCACCAGTAACAACCGGGATGCACGGGCAGAGCATCTCACCTTCACTGTCTTTAGGTATAATCTCATTCATGACCAGTGATGCAGCCACCGCATATGGAGGATGGGCGTGAACGATAGCGGCATGGTTTGTTGTGTTATATACCGCCAGATGCACCCGGTATTCACTGGAAGCTTCTTTTGGCGCAGCGCCAGAAAAAGGGACAAACACCGGTTCTGTTGCAATGTCAAGACAAGTTCCTGTACGTTTGATAAAAAACCCATCTCCTGTTCTCACACTCATATTGCCAAAGTTACCCCCGACAAGATGTTCTGCAAACAGCCGTTTTCCTATCCGTTCAAATTCATGAGAATACATTCACTGCACCTCTTCTTTCCGCAGTACTCTTTTGCATATTCCACCATATGAGCATGAGTCTGCCGGTATACTTTTGGATCACTGGGAAGTACTTTTTCAAATATTGGTTTTAATTCCTGTCGTTTATCCTTAACTCCGGCACATCGCACGATTCTGTCGGTATAAGCATCGATAACAAAACTTGTCCGCAGGAAACCAAAACAGAGGATGCTGTCGGCAGTCTCCTCACCGATTCCCTTAACCGAGAGCAACCCGGCCCGGATAATTTCGGTAGGGAACTGCCTCATGTGCTCCACGCTCCCGTATGATTCCATAACATGAGCAGCGAGAGATTGTAAGCGCTGTGCCTTGATCCGGTAAAAACCTGTACACCGGATCACATCTTCAATCTCCTGCTTATCGGCAGAAAATAATGAATGTATGGAGTCGAGTCCCCTCCCTTCCAGTTCAAGCAGCGCCCGCTCAACATTCTCCCACCGGGTCTGCTGGGTTAAGATTGCGCCAATCATCACAATGTCTGTGTCGCCCGGCCACCAGGCAATCTCGCCATAATGATCGGCAAGGGACCGGACAATGCGCTGAACCTTAACGGAACTGGATACCGACATCTCTCATCTTATTGTACCGCGCTATATTGAGAAGGAGCGGAGTTAGTGCCTCTACCATGCTGGATACTGCAAGAGGACCGGCATCGAATGCCTGGAGTTTCGACACTTTATTCACAATATCCATAACCTGACGTTTCGCATCCGCATCATCGCCGCAGACCGGAACGGAATAGGTGAGTTCCTCATCCAGCGCTTTCCACTTGTTCGCAGCAATCGTATTGAAAGCCGAGCAGATCCGGGCCTCTTTTGGGAGGAGGCGCTTGATCAAGAGTGCAGCGGAGCCTTCTGTTGGCGGAACAAAAACGAAATGATCGCGTTTCTCCATGGGGTTCACAGGACTGATAACAATTTTGTTCTCGAACCCGTGCAGGGTCTCTAATGTTCCGGTAAGATGCTTGAACGGAATAGCAAGAATGATAATATCAGCATCATCCACAGCAGTCTGGTTAGAGACCCCCGTAAGTGAACAATCCAGTCCTCTTTTTTTCAGGGTTTCAGAACCCAGCTTACAGGTCTGTTCAGCCTTATCTGCCTCACGGGATCCGACAATCACATCAAAAAATGGGGACATGCGCATCGCCATCCCTTCACCTATATCACCGGTACCCCCGACAATCCCGATCTTCACGTTAATCCACCAGTGGTTTTAGGAGGTTTTCAAGAGTTGACAGGTCCGTCACTCCTTCCATAGACTGCACAACCTTCCCGTCTTTTTCAATAACAAGGGTTGGAACAACCCGGATTCCATATTTCTCTGCAAGATCCATGTGCTGGTCGATATCAACTTTCTTGATCTCAACCGAATCACCCATCTTTTTTGCAAGTTCTTCTAAAATGGGCGTCTGCATTCTGCAAGGACCGCACCATGTAGCAAAAAAATCAAACAACACTGGTTTGCTCATTAAAAATACCCGGAAGAGTAGTCGATTAAAAAAAAGATAAATCTATGGTATTGTTATTTGGAGAGGATCTGCATGATGATCTTTCCGTATGCCGGACGGGTAACCAGTACACCTACAAGCACTCCGAGGATTGTGATAATCGCAAATCCCTTGAGAGTGGAGAGATCCATCAGTGCAAGTGGTAGCATCGCAATCACTACGGTTGCTGCGGCAACAACAATGATCCCAAGCGCTCTGGAAAGTCTCTTTAAGTAGAGATTCGGTGAAGGAACCTTTCCTTCATGCAGGATCTCATCTGTGATAACAACCAGTTGATCGATACCCGTACCTACCACGGCAATGAGACCGGCGATGGTGGGAAGATCCAGCTGGAATTTGATAAGACTGATAATCCCTAACAGGATAACGATTTCAGAGGCATTGATCAGCACCATAGGTAACACTATGCTGGGTTCACGGTACCGGAAGTAGATGACAAGTCCCACAGTGATGAGAGCAAACAGACCTGCAAGCAAGGCCATCATCTTATACCGTTCACCTAAAGGTGCAGATACTCCCCCGGAACCAGCTATACTGACGTCAACGGGCAATGCTCCTGCTCTAAGGTGGATTTCAAGATTCGTTGCCTGCGTTGTACCGGTCTTGCCTGAACCAGTTGATGCATAAAGCTGGCGTATGCTATTAGCCTGAAGTTTGCCGGCAAGGTCACTCGACAGAGGAGCGGAGTACACCGTTTTGTTATCAAGAAGCATAATCAGGTTGTGGTTTTCTGGATCTGCTGTTGCACCGTATTTTATTGCACCGTTCCGGAATGCAGCTGCACCGGAATCACTCAACGTAAAACCAACACCCCAGCGGTCACTGCCAGCGGGTTCCTGCGAGGGATTCTGGACACTGGTTATTGCATCGCCAAACAGTACATGTTCGCTCTCGTTACCAACAGTCTGGACACGGATCTCGAATTTGCCCTGCTTACCCATAATGTCCTGTGCCTGTTTCATATCGACACCGGCAAGTTCTACCCGGATATACCGCGCAATATTATTTATGCCGGTCAGGGTGTTGACCCTAGCATCCTTTGTCCCAAGAGAGTTGATCTTGTTTTCAAGAATGCGCTTTACATCTTCTGCTGTTGCTTTTGAGACGCCTTGCTGGTAAGTGGTAATTTTACCTCCGGCAGCGTTGAAAATGGGATCCAGTTCCGTCTGGGTATAATATTTGCGAATTTCCAGATGCGTGGGATCGACATATATCACTTCAGTATCCAGTTTTTCTGATAGATCCTTAATAAATTCCTCAAGAGGACGATCGGTGGTAAATCCTACAACCTCCGCGCGGAATTCCAGTTGCAGCCATGACCCCTGCTGAAGGTCGAGTCCATACTGAAGATTGGTGGCCACATTACCTTGCTGATCGATATGAGGAAATATTGCTACCACTGAAAGGAGGATAAGGATGATGAGCGCGGCAACTCTCCAGTCTGAGACCAGTGCTTTTAACTCAGCTCCGTTCATTTGCTACCTCCTTTCGAAGCGTACCATTTCAAGATACCAGCATTGGTGAGCCAGGTATTCATAATATCAAAAACCAACCCGATAAGAAGCACCGCAGATATTTCCATTAGTATCTGTACCGAGCCAAACCATGAAACGATAAACAAGGCCGCTGTTGCAGCGAGGGTTGTCGAGGTCATGATGATCCCGGTCGTGAATGCTCCCGTCAGTTTTTCGTTGAGTTTTCCCTGCCGTTTCAGAACACGGTTTGTGAGCAGGATATCGCTGTCAACAGAATAACCAATCAGCATGAGCAGCGCAGCAACAGTTCCAAGTGACAAGGGAATCCCGATAATGTTCATCGCTGCTGCTGTCATCACCATATCGGCAAACGCGGAAAGAACGACTGCAGCTGCGGGAACGAATGTCCGGAATGCCAAAAAGATCACAATCGCCATACCGATAAAGGAAAATATGAGGGCAAGCACGGCCTGATATTGCAGGGTTTTACCAAATGATTCTCCAATCTGGTCGATCTTTGCATCCGGATATTTATGAGAGATCAGTGAGGTGAGTGACCGGAATTGTGCATCATCCATTGACCTGAATTTCAAAAATTTCCCGTTGTTTACACCCTCAGCGACATCAATTAACGGATATCCTGAAAAGGTTGTCAGGATCTGATCCCGCGTATCCGGTGTAATTACCGTGACTGCTGTACCGCCGGAAAAATCGATACCCGGGGTTACCGGCATACCGGTATTTATCATGTTAAAGGAGAGCAGTACTATCGAAATTACAAGAAGTACGAGCGGGATTATCACCAGTTGTTTCGGTGAATATTTTTCAATATCGTATTTGATCAATCCCATGCCCATATCATCTGTTAATCTACGATTAAATAGTTACCAGGGTCTCCCTTGGACGAATTTTAAATTTTGATGGTTTTTGGCAGGTTTAAAAAATGCATCATTATTATTTCGCAGAAAAAAATTGTTCTGTTCAAAAATGACCCGATTTCCGTTCGGGGATTTTAAAACGCGCAAAATCAAAAAATATATATACGCAGACCTTCGACAATACAACTATGAGATCTCCAACTGAGATCAGAAGAGTCATTGAAGGGCGCCTGCGTTCCTACCTCTCCCGGGACAGGACCGGAATACGGCGTGAAGTACTACGACTCTTAGTAAAGACCAAATCAATCACCATTGCAGAAATTGTTCTGGAACTGCAAAAGCAGTTTGCAGTAACATTCCATGCAATCGCATCTATGATTGGTATTATTGCATCCCGGATTGGTATACTCCAGTCAACGCGAAATACGGATGGAGTGAGCAGTTATGAACTCAAGGAAAAATACTATGATGTTGTGATTAGAATCGTCGGCGTTTGTTAAATATTTGCCCCCGATCCATAACCGTTTTTACCAAAGCCTTCCAATAATAATAGCATCATGTATACCAATTCCCACGACCGCGCTGGTTTAAGCGAGGTCATTGTTCTTCCCGATGTGATCGATTTTATTAATAAGCGGGGCTGCGATTTTCGTATCAGTACGTCCTGCGGGGGACCCATACTTTTACCCGTACAGGTAAAGCCACCTAAAAAAACAGACCTACTCTTAAAAGCAGGTGACCATACAATTTATGTCTCTATTCACCAGGCACGGTTCCTGCACAGCATTCATATGGAGATGATCCCCTTCTTTGATGATAACGATCTGATCAGGCACGAACGCTGATGAGTTTTGAAGAGATCTCTCACACCGCGGATGTAAAAATACGGGCTCGGGCACTGACACTTGATGCTCTTTTTACAGAAGCTTTCCTTGCCCTCATGCAGGTTGTGTATGGAACAGACCGCCAGCCTGGAACAATAAAAGAGATCCAGATTGAGTCTGACAATATTGAATCGCTCTTATGCGACTTCCTCTCCGAAGTCCTTTTTATCGCTGAAGTTGAGGGGCTGGTATTTTCTCAGGCTGATATAAAGATCGATGGCCTGCACCTGACGGCTATTCTTGACGGGGAATCATTTGATCCTTTGCGGCATTCATCAGGAACTGAAGTCAAAGGGATCTCATATTCAGGACTTGTAATTCAGAAGGATGCGAACGGATATATGCTGGACATCTTATTTGATGTATAGAGAAGGTCTTTAACAAAAAGGGGAAAGGACTTACAGAAGAATCAATGGAATGGGCTTTTATTCAATATTTCAATATTTCAAATGGTGAGGAAGACCGATGCTTGACGGTGTGCGACAAACTGGGGTAAATGAATGGGAAGTACCAGTAGGATATGTCCCTGGTATGAGAGTGACGGGAAAATTTTTCCTCTCGGAATCATTGGGATGCAGCCTGGAATCCGGCGCAATCGAGCAGCTGGCAAATGTTGCAACCCTGCCGGGCATTATCAGGCATTCACTTGCAATGCCAGACATCCACTGGGGTTATGGATTTCCAATTGGTGGCGTTGCGGCATTCACACTCGATGAAGGTGTAATATCTCCCGGAGGAGTTGGATTTGACATCAACTGCGGTGTCAGGTTGCTCACGACACCCCTTATCCAGAAAGATATTTCCGGGCGCCGTGACCTGATCGAGGAACTCTTCCGGGCAGTACCCACCGGAGTCGGGGGAAAGAGTTCGCTCAGGATATCCCCTCCGGATCTTGAAAGGATGATGATAAAAGGGGCAAGCTGGGCAGTAGATGCAGGGTACGGTACCAAACGCGATCTGGTCCGCTGCGAGGATGGCGGGTACATGAAACTGGCCGACAGCCATGCCGTGTCTGCAAAAGCAAAACAGCGTGGTGTCCCGCAAGGTGGAACCTTGGGATCCGGTAATCATTTCCTTGAAATGCAGGTTGTGAGCGAGATCTTCGATCCCGATGCAGCAGAGGCTTTCGGACTTCGGTTAGGCGAGATCTGCTGTATGATCCACTGTGGTTCGCGCGGGCTCGGGCATCAGGTCTGTACCGATCACCTGAAACTCCTTGAAACTGCAACAAAAAAGTATCATATTACCATTCCGGACAGGCAACTCGCCTGTGCCCCGATCACGTCTCCTGAAGGTAAGGATTATTTTGGTGCTATGGCTGCTTCGGCAAACTATGCATGGGCAAACAGGCAGCTCATCACGCATACTGTACGACAGGTCCTTTCAAAGATGTTTAAGATTGACTACGATGATATGCCGCTTGTCTATGATGTTGCGCACAATGTGGCAAAGTTCGAAGAGCATGAGGTTGATGGAAAACGTATGAATGTATGTGTTCACCGCAAAGGAGCCACCCGCGCCTTCGGTCCTGAATCAGATGTTCTTCCTTTTGATCTAAAATCGATAGGCCAGCCGGTCATCATTCCCGGCAGCATGGGGACATCCTCTTTTGTGCTGCGCGGAACAAAGACTGCCATGGAAAAGACCTTTGGCAGTACCTGTCACGGGGCAGGGCGTATTATGAGCCGCACGCAGGCAAAGAAGCAGCTGAGCGGAAAAGATATTACTGCAAATCTTTTAAAAGCAGGGATTATCGTCAGGGCTCATAGTGACAATGCGATCGCTGATGAAGCACCGGAAGTTTACAAGTCCAGCGATGAAGTGGTAAATGTTGTGCATGATGTGGGAATTTCCCGGCTGGTGGCGCGCCTTTCACCGTTAGGAGTGATCAAAGGATGAGTTGCCGGGCCGGATTTGTCTGGGGGACTTCCCAGCATTTTAACCGGTTAATTGAGGATTGTAAAATTACCTGTGAACTGGTCACTCCCCACATGCTCGCTGCACCGTTCTACCGTGGAACGTTCAACTGCCTGATCATCCCGACAGGTTTTGCCAATCCTCTCTATTCAAACCTTCTGCCGGCACTCCGTGCCTCATCACCGCGGATAAAAAGATTTGTCGAGAATGGAGGAAACCTGTTAGTCTATGGTGCAGCAACCGACAAGCCGGATGTGTACGACTGGCTTCCGTTCACTGTGACATACAAACATGATTGTCATCCTCGGCGGATTGATTGTATACCCTCTTCTGATACGGGAACCCTGATTGAGGATTATGATCCTTTATGTATCGAGTGCGATGGTTCTTTCGTATCGCATGAGGGAATTTGTGTCGGCAGAGCAGAGGACACAGATGTGATTATTGAAAAGCAGATCGGAAAGGGAAAAATTGTGGTGACCAGTGTCCATGAATATCCGGCAAAAAAATTCTTAAAAGCGTTTTGTTGTGCGGGATTACCAACAATATTTTAGCGCCAAGAAAATTCCATAATGCATATCCTTTTTTGGATTTTTTAAAGCAGAGGAGATTTTCCCTCCACAATATTCATCTGGATAGAGAGTGACCAGACTTAATGAGATACATCCCATGCACCGCTATACCTTGTCCTGCAGCGCAGAAGCAGGCGATCTGGAACCTGTCGTGATTGCCGTCCATGAACTGATACACCGCCTTCCCGTTACGGCAAAATCGTTAGAGAAAGACGGGATCCGGGTTGAAGAGGGAAATGTTATTGATCGCCACTACAACGGTCCGATCCTAATTGAGGCTATCAGGACAAACCGCACGATAAAGATCACCCCTTCAAGTGGCGCGTATAAGGGCGTTCCCGTAACCGTCACTCCCATCAGAGATCGGGATGGAAATGCAATCGGGGCAATAGGTGTTGTTGACATCACCGGTATCTTCGATCTTGCAACGCTTATGGAAAACCAGTCTGCGATAATAAAACAGGTATGTGGCAAAGATCCGTGTCCGCTCCCCTCAGAACAGAGTCATTCCAAACGGTGAGTTTTTATGCCCGATTCCGCATTCAGAGTACTTGAGATTCTTGAACGTGCTGTTGAACCGGTATCCGGAGAGACGATCTGCAAAGAACTTGGAGTCACCCGATCAGCCGTCTGGAAGCAGATCAAAGAGCTGCGCCTGATGGGATATACCATCACCTCCTCGCAGAAAGAGGGATACCGGCTCACTCACACCAGTAACAAGCTGCTGCCATACGAGATTAAGAAAAATCTCCACACGCAGTACATTGGAAAAAAGATGCGCTACTTAGAAAAAACCCCTTCCACAAACGCTGTCGGCAAACAAATCTGTCAGGATGGTGATCTGGAGAAACTTAACGGTACCGTGATCATTGCCGAAGAACAGAGCGGGGCTGTTGGAAGGATGGGGAGGGCATGGATCTCACCGGGCGGAGGAATCTGGATAACCATCATTCTCAAACCCGGCATTCCCGTTGATCATGTATTTATGATTACAATGGCAGGATCCATTGCTATAGCCAGAGCTATGCGCAGGGAGTTTGAACTCGGCGCCCTGATCAAATGGCCGAATGATATTTTCATTGGCAACAAAAAAGTTGCAGGACTGCTTTTAGAACTTGCAGCAGAAGCCGACACAGTGCATTATTGCCTGCTGGGAATAGGAGTGAACGTAAATGTTCCCCTCAGCAATTTCACACCTGCACTCCAGAAGGATATTACCTCAATAAGTGCTGAGGTTGGTCATGATGTTGATCGTGCCTCATTCCTTGCGCGAATCTTAAAAGAGTTCGAGAGCCGTTATCTGCTCCTTGAGGATGGTGAATATGAAACAATATTACAGGAGTGGAAGAAGCTATCGTGCACACTCGAAAACCATGTCCAGATTCGTACACTTAAAAATACTTTTGAAGGAGATGCGGTGGATATCGATGAGTTCGGTGCACTCATCATCAGAAAAGAGAATGGCAGACTCGAACGAGTTATTGCTGGTGACTGCTACCAGCAGTGACAAAAAACGATATTTATTATCGTCAACCGCTAAATTTTTTCAGGTTGACGATGTTTGGAGACCTGAAGAGATCCAGAATTATTACCCTTTCTGCGGCATTTATCGCTCTTATTGCACTGGGTAGCTGGGTATCGGTACCGTTCTTTCCGGTGCCACTCACCCTCCAGACCCTTTTTGTTCTGCTTGCTGGCGCAGTCATGCGCAGGTATGCAGTGATACCGGTCACATTGTATCTTCTGCTTGGTGCGATGGGGCTGCCGGTCTTTCACAACGGAATTGCAGGGCTCGGAATCCTTCTTGGACCCACCGGGGGATACCTGATTGGTTTTATCCCGGCTGCTTTTATCGTTGGTCTGGCATATGAGGCAAAATCTGCAAGAGTCCATGTGATTGGACTGGCCATGGCCACATTGATCATCTATGCCTTTGGTATCAGCTGGCTCATGTATTCGACTGGCATGGGTGTCACTGCTGCACTGGCTATGGGAATGCTCCCGTTCATTTTGGGAGATGTGATCAAAGCATCCGCAGCCTACATGATCGCAAAGAGACTTCTATGATAGTAATGTCCGGGCTCCGGTGCCGTAATATCAGAATTGATTCGCTCACGATACCCCACGGGATAACTTCAGTAATCGGACCAAACGGGAGTGGCAAGACCAGCTTTCTTCGTCTCTGTTCTGGTATAACCGAACCGGAAGCCGGAGAGATACTGATCGATTGCAAAAAACCACGAGAGACTGACGTTGGCTGGGTAAACGAATTTCCGGATAAAAATATTCTTTTTTCACGAGTATCTGATGAGATCGCGTCCTGCCTTCGTTTTTCCCACAGGCCATGCAGCGAGAAAGATAGCGCAGTGCTCGCCATTGCAGAAACAATGGACATCATGCATCTTCTCGATCGAACAATGAGGGAACTTTCTGGCGGGGAAAAAGTTCTTGTTGCGCTTGCAGCCGCTCTCGTTCAGCGTCCGAAAATCCTTGTGCTGGATGAGTATGACTCACACCTTGACGAGACGCGCTGCTTTCAGATCGAACACATCTTACGATCCTGTGCAGTACCGTATGTAATTCGCTGCACCCAGCAGATGGAGACTGCTGCGAGAGGAGATTATCTCCTGTATCTGGAAGAGGGTTCTCTTTTGTATAACGGGAGTCCTGCACGGGTCTTTGCATCACTATGCCAAACCCCATTCTATCCATTATCATGGCGGTGCGAAGTATGAAACTTCACTTCAATGCAGTCCGCGCCAACCGGGGTGACTGGTCACTTGCAGCACAGGGCACTTTTTGTGAAGGGATGCATCTGGTAAGCGGAGATGTCGGGAGCGGAAAATCAACCCTTGCACTGATGATAGCCGGCCTGTTCTCTCCCACCGTTGGCAGTATTGTCAGCGATGGTATTTCATCGAAAATGATATCCATGCAATTTCCCGAATATCATGTCACCGGTTTAACCGTTGCCGAAGAATGCAGATCGTGGGGACTTGACAGCGATCCGATCCTTTCTGGAATAAATCTCAACCACAAGCGTGATGTGGCGCCTCTCACGTTGAGCCGCGGTGAATTAAAACGCCTTCATCTTGCGTGTGTACTTGCAAAAAAGTATGATCTCCTTCTGCTCGATGAGCCGTTCAGTTCACTCGATGCCCGAGAAAAAGAACGATTATGTGAAATTCTGTCTCAACGAACCGGCGGTATAACAATTCTTTTCACCCATGAACAGACCTGCTTTCCCCAGGTAGATCACATCTGGGAGATACAACAAGGTGAGTTGTTCGATCGCGGGGAGATGCCTGAAGCACTTACCCGGTGGATGCATGCACCGACTCTTATTAAAAAAATTATCTCTTCTGGAAAGATCTTAAAAAATATCTCCCCTTCGGACCTTCAGGAGGCTGTATGCAGGACGTAAGAATGCGAATCGGTACAGCAACCCTTCTAACGCTTGTAGCTTTTTTCAGTTTACCGGGGGCTGTCGGTGTCTTTGTGTGGTGGCTGCTATTTACCACACGATTTAAAGAAATTAAGAGAATCCGGATGGTGAGTGGAACACTTCTGTTAGTAGCCGCTGCCGCAGTTATGATATCCTGGACCGGGGGGGATGGACTCTCCTATCTGGTCAGAATGATTGCGATCATTCTTATTGGGATCTGGCTCTATAGCGAACAGGAGAAGGGAGAATTTTTACATCTTGGGGTTTGGTTGTTTGGAAACAGAACAGGGTTTGAGATTGGCATGATTGCAGAGATGGGCATACAGATGGCAGAATCTCTTGCAGCAGATCTTGATCGTATACACATGGCAATGACAATCAAAGGACAAAAGTGGGGGGTTACTACCCTTGTTCCTGCCGGACTTATTCTGGTGAGTGATGCGCTTATCCGGGCACAGGGTACTGCAGAACTGATGGCAGTTAGAGGTTTTTACAACGGGGGTTCTCTCTGTCCGAAATTTTCGCACAAAAGAAGTGATCTGATATCAGGCGTGGCAGCAATTGCAGTGGGATTTCTGGTATTCATTCCCGTTAGTGAATTTTTAATACTTTACCGGTGAATTTTAAGAGGCTGAATAAATTCCTGCCGGCCTTATGAGGATTACCCAATGCACCCTGCCGCTCAAAAAAAGATCTGTATCACTGATACAACCCTCCGGGATGCTCACCAGTCGCTCATCGCGACACGTCTCCGGACCGAGGATATGCTCCCCCTTGCACGGGAGATTGACCAATGCGGTTTTTTTTCGGTTGAAGCCTGGGGCGGCGCCACCTTCGATACCTGCATACGGTTTTTAAACGATGATCCCTGGGATCGTCTGCGCGCACTAAAAGGCGAACTGAAACACACCCCCATCCAGATGCTTTTGCGAGGGCAGAATCTCGTTGGGTATCGTCACTATCCGGATGATGTTGTGGATAAATTTGTTTCAGCGGCCCATAAAAACGGCGTGGATATCTTCCGGGTGTTCGATGCCTTAAATGACATCCGTAATATGAAACGCTCCATGGACCAGATAAAAAATGTCGGAGCACACCTTCAGGGTACACTTTCCTATACGACGAGTCCGGTCCACTCCACCCGGACATTTATCGATATGGCCCAGGAACTCTATACGCATGACTGTAATTCGATCTGCATCAAGGATATGGCAGGTCTCATCATGCCGGAAGCAGCACGAGAGCTGATCACCGGTATCAAAAAGACCGTAGACATTCCGATTTGCCTACACAGTCATTCAACGAGCGGGGTCGCTCCCATGAGTTACCAGGCAGCAATTGATGCGGGCGTTGACATATTGGATACAGCAATGTCACCCTTTGCCATGGGTACTTCCCAGCCGCCAACAGAAAGTGTGGTGGCATCCCTTATCGGCACCCCCAGGGATACCGGAATCGATTTGATAAAACTTCGGGCAGTCCGTAACATCTGCATGCAGGTCCGGGAAAAATATGCCGGACTGATAAGCCAGATATCAGAACGTGTTGACAGCGATGTGCTCATCTACCAGCTTCCTGGGGGTATGATCTCGAATCTGGTCTCCCAGCTGCAGGAGCAGGACGCACTGGATCGTATGGAGGAAGTGCTTGCAGAGATCCCAAGGGTCCGAAAAGATCTCGGGTACCCGCCGCTTGTGACTCCCACCAGCCAGATTGTCGGAACACAGGCAGTCCTCAATGTACTGGTGAATGGTCAGCGTTACCGGAACGTGACAAAGGAAGTCAAGGATTATATGCACGGGCTCTATGGCAAGTCCCCGGGGTCGGTCAGTGAAGAGATCCGGACCCTGATCATCGGCAATGATAAAGTTGTTACCGTCCGTCCTGCTGACCTGCTCGAACCTGCATATGAATCCATGAAAGCCGAGGCAGAAAAAGCAGGACTCATAAAAAAAGAAGAAGATGTCCTGACGTACATCCTCTACCCGGCGATTGCCCCATCATTCTTAAAAGGCGAGCGAAACCAGGAAGAGATACCACAGAAACATTCTGTCACAAAATCCACATCAGAGATACCCAGTCAGATGGAAGTAGAGGTGGACGGGGAAGTCTTCTCGGTCCGCATAGTATCGGTGGGGGGGAGCAGCGTTAATGTGACAAGTGTTGTTCCTCAAAAGATTCCACGGGGTGAGGTTGCCGGTGGTATCAAGAGTAACATGCAGGGGATGGTATTGCAGGTGCTCGTGAACCGTGGTGCATCAGTCAAAAAAGGTGACACTGTGCTCGTTCTTGAAGCTATGAAGATGGAAAATCCCATTCACAGCCCGGTCGATGGCAAGGTCATGGAGATCTTTGTTGATACCGGCGATGTCGTCCAGAACGGCGATGTCCTGCTGGTGGTGCAATGAAATTTTTTGAAAAACTTTTAATTGCCAACCGGGGCGAGATCGCCATCCGTGTCATGCGTGCCTGCCGCGAGCTCGATATCGAGACGGTTGCTATCTACTCTTCTGCTGACAAAAATGCACTGCATGTCAAATATGCAGATGAGGCATTCCATGTCGGTGATGCACATCCTTCCAAAAGTTACCTGAACATGGAGCGGATTGTCGACATCGCCAAAAAAACTGGCGCAGAGGCTGTGCATCCGGGATATGGGTTTTTAGCCGAAAATTACCGTTTTGCAAAACTCTGCGATGATGAAAATGTCATATTTGTCGGCCCGCGCTGGAAAACTATCCAAGCCATGGGATCGAAGATCGGCAGTAAACAGATGATGCAGAATGCCGGTGTGCCGGTTATCCCCGGCACTGAAGGCGGAATAAAAAATATTGATGATGCCAGGAAAGTGGCTGCAGAGATCGGCTACCCGGTGATCGTTAAGGCAAGCGCCGGGGGTGGTGGCATAGGTATGCAGATTGTTCAGGATGAAAAAGCTCTTGAAGATGCCATCACTGCAAGCATGCGCATTGCCCAGTCTGCCTTTGGTGATGCCACAGTATTTATTGAAAAATACTTAGTAAAACCGCGGCACATCGAATTTCAGGTGCTTGCCGATAATCAGGGCAATTCGGTCCATCTCTATGACCGTGAATGTTCGATCCAGCGCAGGCACCAGAAATTGATTGAGGAGGCACCCTCCCCGATAATGACCTCGGAACTGCGCGAACGGATGTCCAAATCAGCACTAAAAGTTGCAGAAGTATCAGACTACACCAACGCCGGGTCAGTTGAATTTCTCTACAGCCAGGGGAATTACTATTTCATGGAGATGAACACCCGCCTTCAGGTAGAACACACAATTACAGAGTTTATCACCGGTATCGATCTGGTCAAGCAACAGATAGCAGTTGCAGCCGGTGAATCCCTGCCGTTTTGCCAGGAGGATATTTCTATCCGGGGTCATGCGATTGAATGCCGTGTCAATGCCGAAGACCCACTCAATAATTTTGCAGCGGATCCCGGTAAAATTATCCGCTATCGTTCTCCGGGAGGACCCGGAATCCGGGTGGATAGTGGCATCCACATGGGTTACACAATACCTGCAAATTACGATTCCATGATTGCAAAACTCTGCGCATGGGACAGCACCAGAGCAGAGGCAATAAAACGGATGCGCCGAGCGATCTCCGAATACATCATTCTCGGTATAAAAACCACGCTTCCCCTTCACTATGCAATCATGAACAACCAGCAATTTGTAAATGGAAATACACATACACATTTCCTGCAAGAGGAACATATTTTTGATACTCTTGAACGGTATACCCGTGATGAGGAAAACCGGATGCAGACGCTTGCGGGATCTTTTGAGCAGGGAAAAAAAGTAGCTGCAATAACTGTTGCAGTCAACCAGTACCTGCAACGAAAAAAGGAATAGTGCACGATTAAAACGGTGTATCAGAACCTTTAATAGTTTTTACGGCGTTTTCATTATGCAAATTTGTGCTGCGGTGGCCTAGCCGGTTAGGGCGCCAGACTCATAGGGTTTACAAGAACGTTTTTCATTGCGTTCGGACTTTGAGACATCTGGAGATCGGGGGATCGTAACCCTCCCGCAGCATACTGTTTTTTCGTTTTTTGATATTTGATATTTGATAATTACACGCTCATTTCTTATTCTGATTGCCAAATATTCAGTAAATTTTTCACCTTTTGTTTTTATCTGACGATATATTTATTTACCGTTTAATCAAACACCATACTGTAAATTCAGGTGAAATGATGCTATTTGCAAATGTGGTTGTTGGATTGGCCCAGTTGGTTATTGCCATTATCTTTGCCGTTGTGGCACTGTATATCGGCTTTGCGGTGCTCAGTAAGATCACCAAAGGTATAGATGAGGAAAAGGAACTCGCAAAGGGAAATGTCGCAATCGGCATCCTTGTTGCATCTGTTTTTGTTGCTATTGCACTTGTCGTCCAATCGGGTGTGTCCGGACTTTCCGTTGGAATCAATAAGGCAGTAAGCATAGGCATCTTATCTGTTGATGGGCTGCTTGCAATCGGTATCGCATTCGTCCAGCTGGTCCTTGGTATTGTACTCGCTGTCGGGGCGATCTACCTTTCACTCTATATCCTTGACAAACTGACCAAAGACGTTGAGGAATTTGAGGAGCTGAAAAAAGGCAATGTTGCAGTGGCAATCGAGATGGCTGGTGTCATTATCGCTGTTGCAGTAATTATTCAGTCTGGTGTTATTGGCATCACTGCTGCAATAGTATAATCTCATTTTTTAGATCCTAAATTTGAAAGCGGATTTTGTAGCTTCATCATCTTTTGCTGATGAGAGATCATCAATCCTAATGACACTTAACAAATCGAATCAATCTGGATTGATCAGGATAATTTTTAATCTCGGAAAAAAGTTATTTGCCGGTTTCCTCAACTTCCGTACCGGTTAATCGTCTGGATGAGCTCGGCAAAGCCTTCCATTTCCATGGAGAGCACCTGATCGCGGGTCATACCCATGCTGGTTTCGGCATCTGCAGTCAGCTGATCCGGCCCACGGATCACCTCACGCTCCACTC
>JANYBK010000105.1 GCA_025360805.1 Methanomicrobiales archaeon | reverse complement strand
GCGGAACGATCCTCTTTTTGCATCTTGTCCATTTCATCGACTGCCGCAATACCCATGTCTGCAAGTACGAGTGCCCCGGCTTCAAGTGTCCAGCGCCCTTCACCAAATTCATCCTTGACTGCAGTTGCGGTCAGTCCGGCTGATGTGGATGACTGGCCACTCGTATAGATGGCGCGGGGAGATAACTTCACCACATACCGTAGCAGCTGGCTTTTTGCAATACCCGGGTCGCCGATAAGCAGAACGTGGATATCGCCACGGAGACTGGTTCCGTCAGGCATCTCTTTTCGGATACCTCCAAACATCTGCAGCACAATTGCCTGTTTCACATCCTCGCTTCCGTAAATTGTCGGTGCAACCGAGTGGGTGACCATACGGTAAATCATCGGGTCTTTGCTAAGAGCGATAATCTCATTTTCGGCTTCATCATCGATATCGACTTCATCAAACTCCTTTTCAGAAATCTCAAAAGAGTTGCATTCCAAAAAAATATCAAAGACCGTACTTTTCTCGCCTTTGTTCACCCGCTGAACAGAACGTAGAATTCCATTAACAATAACCCGGTCACCGGGAGACAACTTACCCGAAAGATCATCGGTTATGTCAACATCCAGCGTCTGGGGCTGTTCGCCTCCCCTGAGTCCTTCGGGAGACTCCTGTATCCTGAGTTTCTGGGAGTCAACAAATTTAGAACGCTTAGGTAAGAGTTCGAGTTTTTTGAATGCGCAGCCATCAGTAGCACAGCCATCTGGTTCGATGAATTTTCCGTACTTCTGTTTCCTGACCGTGAAATGACCGGCAGGGCATTTAAAAACCGCTTCGACTACGCGTGGTCGGACTTCAGTAGTCTTTCTCAGGATACCTTCAATCGAAACGAATGTATTGATATCATCTGACCGGATCTTTCGTATACCGGTCTTTACAGGGAGATTTTTAAACCGGATATTGATGCCTTTTGGCTCTTTACCATCCTTTGTCCGTATAAGCTGGCCGCTTTTTACTGCTTCACCTACATCTTCTAATACTTTTCCGGGATTTTCGAGCAGTTCATCGGCCATTGCAAGGCCGGCTTTACCGAAACGCTCGATATCCCGGTAGTCGATTTCAAGAGAACGCTTGTGAGGATATTCCCGTGAGATCAAACCCAGTTCTTTTTTGTACCGGCTTTTCAGTAACCGGCTCCAGTCCTCAGTCTTATCGGATTCTTCCAGTTCAGGAGTTTTGTCCATGTTCTTCGTTTACCTGTTTTTTTCGGCTGTGAGCACAAATCGTGCAATGAGCGCTTCTAACTGGATATCGCTGTTCGCACCTTCAGAAAGCCGGAAGTCTGTCTCGCCGATATGGTCGATCAACTGCACTTTTAAACTCCGGTCCATGTCCCGCTTGACAAGAGCACGATAACACTGGTTTATCAGCTCGTTTGGAGCGATCCCGCGTTCGTGAAGGAGTTGATTGAGCAGCGATTCAGCTGCATCAAAATCCCCTCCCAGTGAGAGACCCAGCAGTTCGTTGATCTCATCGGGACGGGCAGTTGAGGTGATTGCATAGATCATTTTCTCATCGATCGTTGCGCTGATTATAGCACCTCCCTGCAGCGCGTTGATTGCTTTTCGCATATCACCCTGAGCAATATACACAATTGCATCCATTGCACCGGGAGTGATACTGAGTCCTTCTTTTACGGCAATTCTTTTCACTTCTTCTTTTATTGCTTCTGCGTCAAGCGGTTTGAAACGGTAGATTGCGCACCGGCTCTGGATAGGGTCGATAATCTTTGAGGAATAGTTACAGGACAGGATGAACCGGCAGGTCTGGGCATAGGTTTCCATTGTCCTTCTCAGTGCAGCCTGCGCGTCGGTTGTGAGGGCATCTGCTTCATCCAGAAAAAGGATCTTAAATGTTGCATCTCCAAGAGGGGTTGTGCGGGCAAACTGCTTGATCTGGTTACGCACCACATCGATGCCGCGCTCATCTGACGCATTCATTTCGCGGAAGTTCATCTGGTACGAATCCTTGTAAAACTCCTTTGCAAGTGTGACTGCCGCAGTGGTCTTACCAACTCCGGCACTTCCCGTAAACAGGAGATGAGGGAGATTTTTACTTTTTACATATGATGATAATCGCTCCACGATCTCATCCTGACCGACAATATCGGTAAGTCTGGATGGACGGTATTTCTCTATCCAGATGGTGTGGCTTTCCTCCATAATGTCCCCTCAATTGCTGATAAATTAATTATGATGTACTGTTTTTTTTATTGTTATACTCATTTCATATGATGGAAAACGATGTATTCTTTTTATGAATGTCATAATGTTTATCATAATGGTTTTAAAATTACATTCATGCAAAGAAAAAATCTTTTTATCACTTTTTGCGTAATTTTTCTGCTTATTGCTCCCGCTGCTGCAAGCCTGAACAAAATTGCGGCCGGTTCTCCGGTCTTCATTGGTGAGAAAAACGTTGATATTTCGTCTGCCTTAAATGGCTGTCGAATCATCGCCTGGTGGCAAAACGGTACCTCTCAAGGTGGATCCCCTGCAAAAAATATTACCCTTTTTGAGATCAATTCCGATTCTGATAATATTAATCATTTCAATTTCAGCCCGGAAATATTTACCGGGTATACCGGAACTTGGTACTGTGACGACAATAATATCAAATCCCCTGTCCTTGATATCCGCGATCCACAAATTTCCATCAGGGTCTGGGACCTGGATAAGAATCAGGATGTCACAGGAATGACCGTCCCGCGCGCAACCAATATCACATACCGGATAGATACAAATATGTACCCTGCGCTCAGTTATCGCAACCGACCCTATTCAAACCCGTCCGATGGTTTTTTCACAGTAAAACTGACCGATCCGCTGAAGCGAAACGTTCCCAACATCTATACCGGAACGTATGGACTGGCAAATACTCTTATCCTGCCCTTTGAAAGCAATCCCTACATTACGTCATCTCCCTATTTATGGAAAAACGGAAATGTCTGGGACCATGCTGCCCGAAATATCCAGGGAGACCCGGTCTATCCTCCGGGTACTTATTCGTTCGCCCTGACCCAGAACCTCAACAATATGCAGGAAAGCTATGGAGTTAATGGAAACGAATCGACAGGAAAGACACGTTCCTCAGCTAATATTACGTTCCTTGCCCCGGAACCGATGGTGATTCCAACCACTTCTGTCACGGTCGCAACCACGATTCCTGAAGTAACTATTTCAAAACCAGCAACAACGGTCACTGCAACGGCAATAAAGACTACATCCACAGTTGCAAAAAAGACCACATATACTCCACTTCCCGGATGGATCGCACTTCTTGGCATAGGAATTGCGGAATTCCTTGCAATAGTCCGGCGCAATGGATGACCGGCTTTCCAACCTTTTTTATCATATTCGAAATTAAACGATAGAGCAGGTTGATTCACATGAGTTTTCGTTTTGTTACAACATGCGTTATGGTCCTGATTTTCGTTTCGGGTCTGGTAAATGCAGCAGAAACTTCTACAGGAGTCCAGTCTGCCGGTGCGCTTTACGATAAAAGCGTTGATCTTGCAAATGCAGGAAAATATAATGAAGCTTTACTGGCAGCAGATCAGGCACTTGCGCTCAATGTCAGCTCTTTAATGCCAATCATACAGGCGAATCGTGCGGGAATACTTACAGTAATAGGCAGATATAATGAAGCACTCGTTGCCGCAGATGCTGCTTTGGCATCTGAAGGAAACCTGACTACCACACATTCGATCGCGTGGTATAACAAGGGTGACGCACTGCGGCATCTCGGTAGAATTGATGAGGCAAAAACAGCATTTGCCCGGGCACAGGCTTTGGACCCGACACTTATTCCACCGAAAGATATAATCGTCACGGTTAATCCGGTTGCAACAACGGCAGTCGTTCCATCCAAAGATATGACTGCCATTGCCACAAAGGTTCCAACAACTGCAAAATCTCCTCTCCCATGGACACTAACAGCTGGAGCATTTGCACTAGTCTTCCTGATGGGGTGTGTTTTCTCTCGGAATAAATGATATTTTTTCGCCGTTTTCACCGTTAAAATCAGGCCCCCGATACAATTTATGGCTCTCTGCTGATTTGTGCGGGTAATATCTGTTATCAAAAATTTGTTTGTGAGGTCCCCCCGCATCAGGACCTCTCCGAGGCACGGTGGGGCAAGAGTGTTTCAACATTTTAGTCATTAAAACCGCCGCGGGGGCGTCCCTTTTAGATGCGGCGGCGTTCATCCTATTCTGGGGTATGGGGTATCATCCATCCTCTTGGAATCTGCTCAACTCTTACGTAGCCCATCCAAATAAGTGATAAAACAATTTTATGGAATTGCAGCTCCCGACACTACTGTATTCTGAGATTCCTCATAATATGAGGAGTGCAGCACTATACATCTTCAGATAAGGCCCGTAGAAATCGGTATAAATCACTGCAATAAAAAAAGAGATCTGCGCCATCATACCACATTTGTATCGTATGGCTGAATGTTTGCATTTGTAATGACTATATCTTGAATAACTTATCCTGACAATTTTAATAGGAATTATGGAAGGAGCAGCACGGGTATTTGCCGGGGATTTTTCCGGTTCAACCCTCTCGGTTCAGGCAGATAACGGGCAGTCCGCTGCCTGTGTAGTGACACCTTGTGGAATCTGGTGCCGTCAGGTGTACCTTGCCGGGGCAATAACGGAAGTTACTGATTCCGGAGATATGCTATTATGCCGGCTTGCAGATCCAACCGGAGCGTTCAATCTTGTTATCGGTAGTAAGACTTCCCCCCTCACTGAGCAATTAAAAAAAATTCCTGTGCCTTCATTTGTAACTGTTACCGGTCATGCCCGGTTGTATTGCAGGAACGACACGGTGGATCTCTCCATTCGTCCTGATCATGTAATAATTGTGGATCGTTCGATCCGGGATCAATGGACCCTTGCGACTGCAAAGGCAACACTTGAACATCTTGATCAGGTACTGCTTGCCCGGCAGGGGAAATATACTGATGAACATATCCTCACAGCGTACCGCCATTATGCTCATACGGCAGAACAGCTACAGGCACTCGCGGATATTATCGGCTGTGCAGTGCAGAGCATTCGGCCCACTGAGCCGACTTCCCCAATTACATCCCTACATTCGGATGTTGACCAGTTGCATCTTCGTGAAATGATAATGGAGATAATGAAAAGTACAAACAATCCCCGTGGCATTGCCATTGAAGAGATCATCTGTCAGGCTGGTGAACGGGGGATCATAAAGGCTGATGTGCTCTCAGCGATAGAATCGTTAATCGTTGATGATGAATGCTACCAGCCCCAGAAAGGATTTGTCAGGCCATTATGAAGATGGAATTTATCGGGGAGGGCCCGGCACTTATCATAGAAGGCAGGCAGCGCATGCTGGTTGTTGCAGACCTCCATTTCGGGATAGAGGCTGATCTGGCTGCACACGGACTGCATTTTAAAAGCCGGAGTGAAAGCAGGCTTGAACGCCTTCATAAGGTTATTGACTTGACAAAACCGGATGAGCTGGTGTTGCTTGGCGATATCAAGCACAGCATTCCATCCCTGACATGGCAGGAGCATCACGAGATGCCCCAAATTCTCGATTCATTAAGAACGAGATTACCTCTCCATGTGTTTCCGGGAAATCATGATATCGGGATTGAACGGTTCCTGCATGATGGAGAGATCCGGCCCAAAGACGGGGTGGTTCTGGATGGTGTTGGATACCTGCACGGACATATGATCCCATCACCTGCACTTGCCGGGCATCTTGTGGTCATTGGTCATCACCATCCCATGCTCTCGCTCAGAGACGAGGTTGGCTGTGCACTTCAGTCACCGGCATATCTCCGGGCAGAAATTGACACTTTTGATACTGGAAAGGGGCCTGCATTAAAAAACAGTTCACCTTCCCGTATCCTGTTTATTCCTTCTTTTAATGAGATTGCGGGGTACGATATACTCCAGATAATAAAAAAACCGTTCTCACCGCTATCGCGGCTGATGAAAAAGGAAAACACCGAGATTATCCTTGCTGATGGGACGTACATTGGCCCTTTACGTGCACTGATTACAGATGAAACAGATTGAGTTGCTGAATCCAAAAGTTCAGGAATGCATAAAAAAACGCGGGTTTACTCACCTTTCTGATGCGCAGAGCAGGGCAATTCCTCTAATCCTTCATGGAAAACATCTCGTACTGATTGCTCCTACCGGAACCGGCAAAACCGAGAGTGCGATGTTTCCGGTCTTCAATGGCTTGTTATCACTTCCTGCCGGGGGAGGTTTCAAAGCACTCTATATCACCCCGCTCCGGGCACTTAACCGGGACATCCTTTCCCGTATGCAATGGTGGTGCGGTGAACTCGGCCTGACTGTCGGAGTGCGGCATGGCGATACACCTATGGGAGAGCGTCGCAAACAGGCGCTCAAACCCCCCGATCTACTCATAACAACTCCGGAAACTTTGCAGGCCCTATTCATGGGTAAACGCTTAAGACAGCATCTCAAACAGGTAAGGTACGTGATTGTGGATGAAGTCCATGATCTGGCTGGGAGTAAACGCGGCGCCCAGCTTTCAGTAGCGCTCGAACGCCTTCATGTGTATGCCGGTGAATTCCAGCGTATCGGACTGTCGGCAACGGTAGGAAATCCCGAAGAGATCGCACGCTTCCTCTGCGGTGCCCGGCCTTGTTCTGTTGTGCAGGTACCGGTAGCAAAGCATCTTGAAATCTCGGTAAAGTATGTAGGGGATGATTTTAAACACCAGACAGATGTGCTCTCCAAAGCACTGAAACGTGAAGGTTCAACGCTTGTCTTTGTCAATACCCGTGTGACTGCCGAGGCACTGGGACATGCGCTTTTTGAACATGGGGATGTTGAAGTGCATCATGGATCGCTCTCAAAAGAAGTGCGGATTGATGCAGAAGAACGTTTTAAAAAAGGTGAGATCCGGACCCTCATATGCACATCTTCTATGGAACTGGGAATAGATATCGGCAGGGTCGATCACGTTATCCAGTTTGGTTCCCCTAGGGAAGTTGCACGACTGGTGCAGAGAGTTGGCCGTGCTGGGCACCAGCTCAATACCATCTCCCGGGGCACTGTTTTTGCAACTGGTTTTGACGACCTGCTCGAATCCCTTGTTATCGCAAAGAAGGCAAAAGGTAATGAGATTGAGCCGGTGGTGCTTCCACGGAATGCTGCAGATGTGCTCGCCAACCAGGTTGCCGCAATCGCAGTAGAGTACGGTGAGATCGAGCGGTCGGCTATTCTGGAGATTCTTGAGCGCACTGCTCTCTTTTCCGGCTGTGAAGTCCTGTTAGAGGATGTCTGCCATCAGATGGAAGAGCATCGCCTCATCCGGAATAACGGGGGGCGTATCATCACTACTGCACGGGCGCGGCGGTACCTTTCTAGCAACCTCTCGATGATCCACGATGAACGGAAAGTGCCTGTGTTTGATATGGTCTCACGGAGGACAGTAGGAACCCTTGATGAGTCGTTTGTGGTTGGCTGGGTGCACACTGGCGCTGTATTCATAACAAAGGGGCAACTCTGGCGTGTGCTGGACATCGCAGATGGAAAACTTACGGTTGAACCGGCAAAAAAGGCGCAAGGGGAACTGCCTTCATGGGAAGGAGAACAGATCCCGGTGCCATATAATGTTGCACGGGAAGCAGGCGAAATCCGCAGAAAGCAGAATATTTCTGATTACACAGACGGACATGAGGGAATTGCTTTTGCAAAAGCGTTCCTTTCAGAAATGGATAAGAACCGATCACTTGTTCCAACTGATGACCTGATTACGCTTGAGAATACAGAAGAGGGTGTTGTCTGCAATGTATGTGCAGGGCACAAGGCAAACGAAGCACTCGGGCGTGTGCTTTCCATCCTGATATCTGCCCGTTACGGAACTACCGTCGGCCTCGATCTGGATGCCTACCGGATGCTCCTGCGCCTTCCCTCATCCATACGAGCGGCCGATGTGCGGGACCTTCTTCTCACGCTTGAACCTGCACATATGTCCGGGATCCTCAGACTCGCATTGAAACGCACTGCGCTGTTCAAATGGAAACTGGTGCAGATTGCAAAGAAGTTTGGGGCAATCGATGCCGATGCAGATTACGAAAAGATCAGCATTCACCGTCTGCTTGATTTCTTTGATAATACGGTTGTGCAACAGGAGGCATACCGCGAGCTGCTTTCCGATTACATGGACGTTGATACCGCTGCTGCAATTGTAGCGCTTATCAAAGAGGAAAAGATACGTGTGGATCTGGGCCCGCATTCACTGATTGGGGCAGGAGGTCTGCTCTCGTCCCGGGACCAGATTCCTCCACCTACAGCAGATCATGCGGTGATTGCAAGCTTAAAGCGAAGGTTAGAGCAGGATGATGTGGTGCTTGCCTGTATGAACTGCCGGGACTGGAAGAGCCGGACTGTAGTCTCACGTGTTCCTGAAAACCCCCAGTGTCCGAAATGCGGTGCACGCCTGATTGCAGCTATCAAACCCTATGATGAAGAACAGTATGCAATGATTCGTAAGCCAAAGAAGAACTCTGAAGAGCGTGCGGTCGAACAACGGCTTATTAAAAGTGCAAATATTGTGCTTTCCAGCGGCAAAAAAGCAGTTATTGCACTATCAGCCCGGGGTGTAGGTCCCGAAAACGCTTCACGAATCCTTGGAACACAGGCTGAGGGGGATGCGTTCTACCGCGAGATATTAAAAGCCGAAAGAACATTTATCCAGACGCACAGGTACTGGTCATGAATACGGTAAGGTCGACATCCAGAAGATTTTTTTGTAATCGTATTTTTAAAAGATCCCTGCAAAATATGCCCGTAATCAGGTTCGTTTCTTCTCCGGTAAATATCTATATACAAAAACTAAAAATCATGGGATTTTTACCGATGGACGGTTCGAACAATTCAATATTTGTATAAAAACAATATATAGACACTGACATGGGGAACATAAAAAAATGGCACAGGTACTACTCTCACCACTGAGCTGGGGACTCGGTCATGCGATGAGGGACATCCCTATTATAAAAACACTTCTTTCTCATGATCACGATGTTACCATTGCGGCATGCGGTAATGCCTTAAATGCTCTCAAACAGGAATTTCCCCAGTGCCGGTTCATAGAGTTTGAGGATTACCCTTCACCGTACAGTTCGGGCAGCCTGTTCCTCCCAAAATTCTTTTTGTATCTTCCCATCCTGCTAAAAGCTGTCTCAAACGAACGACAACAACTTGCAAAGATCCTTTCAAAGGATCACTATGATCTCATCATCAGCGACAACCGGCTCGGGGCTTATTCATCGGAAGTGCCCTCCATCTTCATTACCCATCAACTGCACTACCATATGCCTTTTGCCCTCTGGCCTGTGGAACTCTTTGCACTCCGTATCAATACCTACCTCCACAGGAAATACGATCATATTATCGTGCCAGACAATCCCCCGGGTGCGCTTTCCCTTGCTGGAAAACTTGCCCTTTCTGGATCTGCTGACACACACTCACGGGCTTTTTACTCTGGCATTCTCACCAGCATACAAAAACGGGAATGTGCTGAGGATCTCGATTTCCTTGTCCTGATATCAGGACCTGAACCCCAGCGAACAAAACTCGAAGAAATACTGCTTCCATCCATTCTTGAACTTGAGGGAAAAAATATGGTTCTCCTTGGGAGTCCGAAACGAAAGACCGAGATTACTGGCAATGATAACTGCACTGTGAAAGGATATGTGTCCAATGAAGAGAAGGTGCAGCTCATGAACCGTGCAAAGTTTATCATCTGCCGCTCAGGGTATACAACAATGATGGAACTTGCCGAGCTGCAAAAGAAAAAAGCTTTTTTTATTCCAACCCCCGGGCAGACCGAACAGGAATACCTGTCATGGTATTACCAGAAGCAGGGCTGGTTTTATTCACAGAGCCAGTACAGGCTCAATCTCGCAGTTGATCTTCCGGCAGCACAAGGATATTCCGGATTTCCTGACATGCCGTCAACTCAGGAAAATGTCAGCAGGCTCTATAATGAGCTGCTGGCAGATTATCTCGAATAACCTCACTCACATAAAGACGGTTAAAATATATCGAGAGCTCATCTTTAATCAATGGATGATCTTGTGCTGACCGGAACACTGGCACTCATTGCATTCTTTGCAATCATCATCGCAAGTATACTTGGCTTGCTCTTTTTTTTCTTTTGGCTCTGGAGCGAAGCGGGTGCAGGGAATTATGGCAGCATCCTGCTGAGTATTCTTGCAATCATTATCGCCATATGTGCATATACTGGCGCAGGATATTATCTCCTTGTAAAAGGTTGGATTTGATACCCGCTTAAAAAAGACACAAATTTCTGGCGGGATTTCGCAGTGTGAAAACATTATACCGGCAACCTACCGGGATATCCACATGATCGCAATGATGATAGCTAACGCAAAGACTAACGCAGACCCAAGAACGATAACAAGCCGATAATCCGAATCGATCTTTAGGCCTGTTTTTTCTTGAACATTTTTCTTATGAGAGATATCTTTTTGTTTGGGAGAGCGTCTTGGCATAATCAAAGGGCTGGTAGGATTCCTTTGCGGATAAGGATACTGGAATTGTTCAAAAACATATGATACCTGTTGCCCCAATCATACAGGTGCATGAAAATGCCAGAAACAATTCTCCGATTAAAAGAGGTTAGTGGAACTTGTAACCAAGTGTCTGGACGAGCACGATCATCTCCCGCACCTGTTCGTCCTGTTTCTTTGTCAGTTTGCGGCCATTCTGGATCAATCTTCCCATCCGGATGATCTGCATACGCTGCTCCTGAGAAAGTACTCCAGAGTGGTGTGACCATTTGAGAAGGTCGAACCACTGCTGACGGTTGAATGAGATGCCGTAACTGGAGGGGGAGGTCACAAAATCGTCAAGAGTTTTTATTTTGTCACCAGCATATTCATGTTCAGCGGCATCATCACTTTTTTCCGGTTCGTCTATATCCTTATTATCATCCGGTTTAGTGGCATCATCACTTTTTTCCGGTTCGTCTATATCCTCACTATCTTCCGGTTTTTCTGTATCCTGCTCATCAGGCATCTCTAATTTTTCGGCAGGTTTCTCATCAGTGATAACACCCCGATTGTCTGATTGCAGCTTTGTAACGGGACAATCGGGAACATCTGGTTTTTTTGTTATCGTACCTGTTTGTGTATCGTCTTCAAACAGGTCCTCAATTCCTGAAAACCGGACACCTTTCTGATGGGGGTCAGGAATCACTGGCTCGGCTTGTATTACCATAGGTTTGGTAACAACTATTGATTTTGGTGCAGGCTGTATCTCTGATGGCAGATCAGTCTGTTTGACAACAACTGCCCATTTACGTTCCTGTTCTGATATTGCTTTTTCTGTGCCAGACAGTGACTTTTTCATATCAGATACTTTCTTTTCAGTAGCAGCAAGTCGCTCCTCATCATTCATGTGGTCTTCCCACTCATCGGCAAGAGCAGTCCGGGCCTGCTCTATTTCAGATGAAAGTGATTCTGCTCGGGCTTCTGCAGATGCCTTTTCTTTCTCAAGTGTATTTACCTTCTGTTCAAGTTCCCGCTGCCGGGCGAGCACCTGCTCGAAATCTCCGGTTATTTTCTGTATCTTTGCTGTACTGAGGTCTTTATGCAGTTTGTGTTCCTCTTTTACTTTTTTAAACTCGTCCTCAACATGCTTCTTTGCACTGATGGCAGCACGTGCCTCCTCAGTAGCCGCAGTGTGCAGCAGTTTTTCCTGTTCAAGAGCTGCTTTTAACCCATCACGCTCTGCTTTTGACCGGTCAATGTCTCCTTTAAGCCTGGTGCTGACCTGTGCAGTATTCTGCAGGTTCACTTCAGCAGTCCGACGAATCCTTCGCTCGGTCTCCAGTTCGGCTTTTGTCCGGTCCAGATCATCAGCCAGCGACCGGGCCTGCTGACCAGTCTGCTCTTTTCCCTGAATTACAGAGTTCAGCTCATGTTCCAGTTCAGCGATACGTGATGAAGCAGCATTGAAATCTGCTAAAAGGACAGATGTCAGCTGGGTAGCGGCCTCAAGATCCTGGTTCAGCCGTGTGAGATCATTCCTGTGAACCTCAAGATCGCTTTTGGTCTGGTCATGTGCACCGCGAATCGATTGCAGGTCATCATCACGCACCCGGACCGCGACATTAAACTGGTCTTCTACTGCGGAACGCTGTTCTTTCTCACGGTTGAGTGCAGAACGCGCTTCTTTAAGTTCTGATTTTATCGCTCCAAGTTCTTCTGCTAACGAACGAACCTGCTCAAGGTTCTGGTCTTTTACCTGCACTGCTGATTTCAGCTCAAACTCCAGCTCTTTGATACGGGAAGATGCCGCAGCAATGTCACCCTGAAGTGTTGACCGGAGTAATGATGCAGCCTCAAGATCCCGGTTCAACCGCAAGATATCATTCCTGTGAACGTCCAGATCACTTTTGGTCTGGTCATGTTCACCGCGAACCGATTGCAGGTTTTCATCCCGTTTGCGAATCGCTTCATTTAATTGTTTTTCAGCAGCAGCATGCTGTTCTTTTTCTGCGTTCAGTGCCAACTGCACTCTTTCAAGTGAAGTGGTGAGGGTACGAACGGTTTCATCATTTTTTTCTTTGAGTATACCAAAGTCAGCAATCTGTTTTTCAAGGGATTGTACCTTCCATTCTCGCTCTTCGATCTCTACCCGGGTCTCATTGAATGCAGCAGTGACAGATGCTGCAGATTCTGCTGATTTTTTTTCATTCGCGCAAGCTACCAGAAGTTCATCTTTTAAGATTTTTAATTCGCGCTCCTGTGAAAACATTGTGGCAACAGCAGAGTCAAACCGGATCTGCAAATCATTGAACTGCTGTCCTTGCGAGAGTTTTTCAGCATCGTAAGTTGCTCGTAATTGATCTAACTCATTCCTTATACTTTCCAGTTGCGTCTCTGTCGATCTGCAACGCATGCACTCTGCTTCAAGCCCGGATTTCAAGCGGAAAATCTCATCATTCTGCTGCCGTGCAACATCCTTTTGCTCATTTAACAGATTTGTGAGTTCCTGTTCAGACTGTGCTTTTGCCTGTATTACCGACTGCATCCCTTCTTCAGCAACAACGGCCCGGTTTTTCTCTGCAGATAAAGCCGATGCCAGTTGTTCGTTTTCGACTGTAAGCGCCTGAAGTGACCTCTTGATCTTTTCGATCTGCACATCTGATTCTTTTACTGCAAGATCGAGTTTGGCAGAAAGGGTCGTTTCTTCTGCCAGTGCCAGCGTTTTTGCATCAAGCTCTTTTATTTTTGTATCAAGTAATTTTGTTTTTTCCTGGATTTTCTGCGAGAGGCTAGATACCTCATCGGATAATTCGGTATTTTCCGACTGGTACGTAATAGCAGTTTTTTCTCTATCCTCTAAGAGAATGCGGATATGTTCTTCGGAGGTTGCAAGGAGTTTTTTGGTCTCTTCAAATTCCAGTAAAAGATGTCCCAATTCAGCGTTTTTTTCATCAAGATCCTGTTCGATCTCCTCTGATTCTTCTTTGAGTCTGCGCTCATCCTGTTCTTTTTTCTTTACACTTTCATTGAGCATCTCGATAAGTCGTGCGTTTTCGATGCCAGTATTTTCAAGTATTGTTAACCGTGAGGAGAGAATCTGTATTTCATTGTTGGCTGATGAGAGGTCTTCTGAATTCTTGACTGCGATTTCAAATGCTGACAAAAGGAATTCCAGAAGTTTCCTGCGGTCAGCAGTGACAACAAAAACCTGATCTTCGTGCTGGATCTTAAATTGCGTTTTAATCTGATCCGTGGTCTGATGTTCAACCGGAGTTAAGAGGAGTCCTTCGATCATCGATAGCAGGTAAGCAGAGTCATAGGGTTTTGCAATAAAATTGTCCCCATTGCAGTCAAGTACGTATAACAAATCACCCAAAGATGATGCGCGTGTCAGGATCATAACCGGAATCATCCAGTGGTTGTCATCAGATTTGATCTGCCGGCAGCAGTCATACGCCTGCTGACCATAGGAAGTGGTGTCACAGATAATAAGATTGGGTTTTCCTAAACGGAGGGAATCAATAAGCTCAGTTCCCTCGGTAAAAAGGGTTACCCGGTATTCCTGATTTTCGAGCTGTTCTGTGAGTTGCAGTGTTCCTGTTTCACTCCGACCCAAAACAAAAATATCAACGACACTTTCGTTTCCATCTGATAGAGGATTATTCATCGCAATCTCTCGCACGGTTAACTCTCACGGTACTATTATGCCTTAATATATGATTTTATATACTGCATTATAGCACTTCTGGTCAAAATGGGATGAACGTAGCCTGACTGAAGCAAAAACAAGCGATATTTACAAAAAATCTGGGATTTTAATACAAGAACGCCGAGTGCCGGAATCAACATGATGCTGGAATCCGGTCGTCAGTTTTCTGTTACTGCAACCATACAGAGTTTATCCGACATTCCGCAGATGCCCGAACAAAGTAAACATTTTTAGCTAACCTCAGTAAAACTTCTAAGGCAGAATGAAACTGTCATCTGCATATCTGGGACACCATGGCTTGGTAGCTGGGCTCTACGATGAACTTGGAA
>JANYBK010000083.1 GCA_025360805.1 Methanomicrobiales archaeon | reverse complement strand
CCAAAACCTTTATTCGGCATTATCGACCACATTATTAGGTCTAACAGGCTGGGTCTGTAGCTTAGTTCGGCATAGCGGCGGACTCTTAATCCGCAGGTCAAGGGTTCAAATCCCTTCAGGCCCGTTTTTCTTTTTTTTTCTTTTTTTTGTTTGCTCTTGCAAGTGCACCTCGCCATAATCTGCTCCAAATAGAACAAGTATATTAATATCTTTGGCATGGAAACTAGCATTAGTGAACTTTTCATCGGGAAATGCTGATGGAGGGGGTAAAAGACTATGATCCTGTTAGTCTTTGACTTTATCATAGGGATGCTCTTTATCTCCGGTATCAGCATGGCAGCAATCGGGTTGTACGCCCGCCGTTTTACCGGCCGTATTCCCGCAGCTACACCCTACGTTCTGCTCATGATGTGTGCAGCTGCATGGGCGATACTTTATAGCTTTGAGCTTCTGGCTACCTCCCTTTCACTCAAGATCTTTTTCCATAACCTCAAGTTCCTCTTCCTCCCTTTCCTCGCTGTTCTGGAACTCTGGCTTGTCCTTGCATATGTCAAAAAGACAGACTGGCTGCGCTTAGACTGGGCTGCCCTTGCCCTGATTATCCCGGTCATTTCAGCAATACTTGCAATAACAAGTCCTTACCATTCCCTGTTAAGGTATAACTTCTCAATAAACACGGCAGGCCCTGTACCCGTGCTCCAGTATTCAGAGAGCACATTTTATGAAATCTATTTTATCTACTCCTTTATCCTGCTCATTCTTGCAATTATTCTTCTGGTTAATGAGACCCGGAAGCAGGGAACCCTTTGGGAAACGCAGACAGTCCTCCTGCTTCTTGCACTTGCAATCCCGACAGCGATCAATTACCTGTCCCAGGGAGGCCTGACACCGGTCCCTGGCATCAACATGACCCCAATCCTTCTCTGGATACCGGCAATCCTGTATACAGTGGCACTCTTCCGCTACCAGTTCCTTGACATAGTGCCGATAGCACGGAGCCGGTTGATCGAAGCCATGAGCAAACCCGTGCTTGTGCTGAATACAGAAGGGCGCGTCATTTACATGAACCCTGCGGCCTGCTCGCTCTTTTCCATCAACTTATCAGAAGATATAGGCAAACCAATAAAAGAGATAGTCACAGAATGGCCGGATTTTCTGGCCCTGTGCCATGAGAGTTCGGCCTGGAAACGAGATCTCGTATGGGCCCGGGAAGGGGTGACATACTATTACATCGGGTCAGGACAGCCACTCCTGACAAGACTTGGGGAGATTGAGGGATACCTCATCTTCCTGCAGGACATCACTGAACTGAAGAATGCCCAGGCAGCCTTGCAGCAGAAGACTGAGGAGCTGGACCAGTATTTCACTACAAGCCTAGATCTCTTCTGCATAGCGGACACCAATGGATATTTCCGACGGCTGAACCCGGAATGGGAGAAGTCACTCGGTTACACGCTTGCCGAACTTGAGGGGCGACGTTTCCTCGATTTCGTGCACCCGGACGACCTGCCTTTGACCCTTGCAGCAGTTGCCGACCTGAGTTCCCAAAAAGAGGTACTCAACTTCACTAACCGTTGCCAGCATAAAGATGGTACGTACCGGTGGATCGAGTGGCGGTCTTTTATTAAGGGGAACTTAATCTTTGCAGCGGCCCGTGATATCACGGAACGAAAGATAATTGAAGACGCCCTCCGCGAGAGTGAGGAGAAGTACCGGACAATCATCGATGAGATGCAGGATATGTTCTACCGGACCGATCTTGCAGGGAAGATCACGATGCTCAGTCCATCAGCGGCACTACTTGCCGGCTACGATTCGATCGATCAGTTGATCGGGCAGGATGTAAATTCAGTGTATGCAGATCCCGCTCAACGCGATAAGTTTCTTGCCGTCTTACATGAGAAGGGATCAGTCTATTCGTACCCGCTGAATCTCAAAACACACGATGGAACGATCCTGCAGGTAACTACAAGCAGTCATTTCTTCCGTGATGCCTCCGGAAATATCCAAGGAGTGGAGGGAGTTATCCATGATATCACAGAGCAGCGAAAGGCTGAGGACGCCCTCCGCATGGCCAACAAGAAACTTAACCTTCTCTCCAGCATCACCCGCCATGATATCCGCAACCAGCTCATGGCACTCATGGCGTTTTTGGAGCTGAGCGTGGATTCTATCGACAAACCTGCCGAACTTGCGGAATTCTTAAAAAAGAACCAGAAGATCGCCGAGAACATCGCACGCCAGATCACATTCACCAAAGATTACGAAGATCTGGGAGTAATGGCTCCATCATGGCATGACGTCAGCACTGTTATAGATAAGGTGCTGGAAGTATTCCCTGTAAGAAATAATGTCAGCATTGAGACGGAAACTGCCGGTCTTGAGATATTTGCCGACCCACTGGTGGAGAAAGTGTTCTATAATCTCATAGACAATGCCCTGCGATATGGAGGAGCCCAGATGACTGCCATCCGCATCTCAACGCATGCAGCAGGCACATCACTCATCGTAGTCTTCGAAGACGACGGTGCCGGCATTGCTGACAGGGACAAGAAGGTGATCTTCGACAAGGGTTTTGGGAAGAATACCGGCCTTGGTCTTTACCTCTCCCGCGAGATCCTGTCAATCACCGGTATCACCATTGCCGAAAATGGAGTTCCCGGCAAAGGGGCACGATTCGAGATGACGATCCCGCCAGGGGGATTCCGGTTCATAAAAACCGATGCGTAAATCTCCCCGTAAAAAAATGCTGTTCACAAAAATTTTTCATCAAACGTGTAACCAAAGGATGAGATTTCCCATTACGGCCTTTTACTACTGGAACTCATAAGCACCCATCCCGAGATTCCCCCAATACCAACTCTGGTGAATTACCGTACCCCTCGCACCCGGCCCGGCTGCTCCGAGTGCCACGAGGAGCGGCATGAAGTGGTCGGGATACGGTTGGGCGTGGACTGCCGAGGGTGCAAGCTCGCGATAGCGAATCAAACTCTCTGAGTCACCGGAAGTAACTGCATGGTTCAGCCACTCGTTGAACGCGATCGCCCGGCGGTCTGTGGGGAGACCCTCTCCCAGTGCCAGCGTCGAATCACCAAGCGGGTGGACAGCCCCGCCACTACCGATGACGAGCACACCCTCATGCCGCAGGGGAGCAATCGCTTTCCCAAGCGCAAGATGACGGGCCGGGTCGAGATGACCCTGGATGGAGAGCTGGACGACCGGTATTTCAGCATCGGGATATATCAGCATCATAGGTATCCAGGCCCCGTGATCGAGACCCCGGCCGGTATCGGTGTCGTACAGAAGGCCCGCTGCCTCAACAAGACCGGCAACACGGTGGGCGATGCCGGGGGATCCCGGTGCCGGGTACGTGATCCCATAGAGTTCTCCGGGAAACCCGGAGAAATCATGGATGGTTGCGGGTTTTGTCACCACATTCACGGCAGGCCGGGGCGTATTCCAGTGGGCTGATATGCAGAGCACCGCAGAAATGCCCGGATACCTTTTTCCGAGCCCGGCAAGGAATGTGTAGGCAGGCAGCCCTGTTTCGAGTGCCAGGGTCGGGGCACCATGCGACACAAAGAGGGTGGGGTGGGATGCATGTGTCATAACGGATCGTGGATCGGTAGAGTAAAAAAATCAGTGGATCGGGGCTGAACATTTTCAATCCCGGAAAAATTCACGGTGCAGAATGAATTATTCAGGTCAAATAAGAGTTTTTAAGATCTGAACAGACTTGGGGATTTTAAGGGCATAACCCCGTTATATCACTTTGTAAATCGGTACGCCCCTTTGGGTACGATAATCTCAAACCGGGTTCCGTGCCCACTTACACCGGTCTCACGGATGGTCATGCCGGTGATAGAGAGGACTTCACGCACCAGAAAGAGGCCGAGACCGGTACCTTTTCCGTATCCCCGGTCGAAGATCATGTTCTTTTCTGCAGGGGAAATTCCCACACCATTGTCCTCAATAATAAGTAAAAGACCATCCGGCCGCTCTTCGTTACGGAGTGTGACTTCGGTGACATGCACACCATGTTTCAAAACGTTCTCCATGATATTGAAAAGGGTTTTTTCCAACAACGGGTCAGCAAATATCTCAAGGTTATCCAGCTGAAGGTTCTGTTTCATGTGCAGGAAATCGAGATGCGAGATGGCGTAGAGGAATACTTGTCGCACGTTCTGCCACTGGGGCGGGTGAATGCCCATCTCCTGGTAATTCTTTGCAAAATCCAGGGTATCTACCATTTTCTTGAGGAACATCTGTTGTTTTTCAAGGTAGGATTTGGCTTTCGTATCGGTGATTAAGTTCCTGATCAGTTCCTGGTATGCCGAGAGCGAGAAAGCGGCCGTCTGGATATCCTGGAATGTAACCGCGTTTAAAAGGTTTAACTTATTCCGAGCCTGCTGAAGGGCGACATGAGTCTGTTTCCGGTCCGCTATATCACGGCAGAGCGTCAGGATCACATCCCCATCGCCTGCATGAAAGACCGTGGCGTTGATCTCAATGGGCTGGAGCGTTCCATCCGGTCTGACATAATCGATCTCAAGACCCCGTACAAACCCGGTCCGCACACATTTTTCCACTTCACGGGCATTTCGTTCGAGATCATAGGAAGCCGTCCAATCGGTGACGGGGCGACCTATCAGATCAGCAACCGATGACCTGCCAGTGAGCCGGAGGTAAACTTCGTTGGCGTCAACGACCATCCCCCGTTCATTGAGGACTAAATAGCCGGTTTCGGTAATATCGACGAGGGCCCGGTACCGTTCCGCACTCACTTTCAGTTCTTCCTCAACCTTCTTCCGTTTGGTAATGTCAATACCAAAGGAGAGGGTTCCTACAATCACCCCGCTCTCGCGGACATCTCCATTTCTCCAAAGGATGTAGCGTTCTTCACCGGATTTTGTCAGGATCGGATTTTCAAACTGAGTTGGCAGGCCCCCTGCCAGAAGTCGGTTGAACTCTTCCCAGACATGGGGATACCGGTCCCTTGGCACAAGTACTTCAAACCAGTTTCGACCGGCAAGTTCTGTGGATGTATATCCGGTAATTTCCATTGCGGCCTGGTTAAAAATTGTGATGTTTCCCTCAGAGTCAAGGCCGATAATCATTGCATTAGCGGTCTCAATTAACATTTCAGCAAATTCTTTGGCATTTTGAAGGGCTTTCTCAGCCGTTTTTTGCTCGGTTATATCCTCAGATATCCCCAGCAGGAACTGGGGTTCTCCGTTACTGTTGAGGACTGGAATTTTCTTGGTGTGAAGGATTCTCTGACCGTGAGTCCGGGTCTCGATTTTCTCTTCCGGAATATCAAGAAGTATCTTTTCCTGCAGTACCTGCCGATCTTTTACGGTGAAGAAATCTGCATTTTCCCGGGGAAAGAAATCATAATCATTCTTCCCAATTAGTTCCTCCCGGGAATAGCCAAGAAGATCCTCTCCTGCATGGTTGAACCGCACAAAACGGAGATCTGATGCATCCTTGACAAAGAGCATGAGCGGGATGTTTTCAACAATGCTGGTGAGGAATGCCTCGCTCTCCCTTAGCTCCTGTTCCTTTTTGCTTGTCTCTTCAAACTGCTGGCGCAGTTCTTCTTCTACACCCGTTTGCGCTGCATAGGCTTCCTGCAATTCCCGGTTCTTCTTCTCCAGTTCTAAGATTCGCTGCTGGAGCTCGGGGTAGTAACTCTTCCGGATGGAGGTCTCGCCCAAACCGATGATCCGGTTCCGCTGGGCTTCCCAGTCTGGTGTTTCGTCAGAGTGCTTTTTCATAGACCTGCACGATATCCTCAACAGTCATCTTCTTCGGGTTTGTGGCAAGACACGGGTCGCGTATCGCTTTTCCCGCAAGATCGGGGAGATCCTTTTTCGTTACTCCGAGATCAGAGAGCCGGTCCGTAACGCCCAACGATTCACGAAGCGTGCGGAGCGCAAGGACAAGATCCTCTTTTGCCTCTCGCGTTTTTCCACGAACCTGCGGTGGCTGCAGGATGGCGCCGATGGCTGCATACCGTTCGGGACATGCGTTAAAATTGAACTCAGCCACATGTTCCAGCAGGAGGGCATTGCATTTGCCGTGGGGCAGGTCCATGTACCCCCCCAGGCTGTGTGCCATCGCGTGGACCGCTCCGAGGCTGGCGTTTGAGAATGCAAGACCCGCAAGGAGGCTGCTAAGCATGGTCTGGTACCGTTCTTCAATGGAATCCGGGTTCTGGTACGCTGCGAGAAGGTGATCTTTCATCAGCCGGATGGATTCCAGGGCCAGGGTATCTGTCACCGGTGAACTGGCGTTCGAGACGTAGGCTTCCACGCTATGGGTGATCGCGTCCAGCCCGGTATTGGCAGTGAGTTCTGAGGAGAGCGAGGTCAGGGGTACCGGATCGATAAGTGCTATGTCAGGCACGATCATCTTGCTGATGATGGCGATCTTAACCCGGCGTTCTGTATCCGTGATGATGGCAAACTGCGAGACATCGGCGCCGGTCCCGGCCGTTGTGGGAATGCAGATCATGGGTGGGGGAGGTATTGCCACGTTGTCCACCCCTTCGAACTCGAGTATATTTTTCTTATTCGAGACCACAATCGCAATCCCCTTGGCGCAGTCTATGGGGCTGCCGCCTCCGACCGCAACGATCGCATCGCAGCAGGACTCCTCGTACATCTCGGCGCCTTTCGTCACCTCGAAGTCCCGGGGATTGGGAGTCACTCCGGAGAAGATAGTATGTCCGATGCCTTCTGCATCTAGACTCCCTGTCACATCCTTTACCCACCCGGCGCTGACGATATTGGGCCCGGTGACCATGAGAACATGGCGCACTCCGAAATTTTTCGCATATCGGCCGGCAAGCAGCCGGGCATCCGCCCCGATGATGAACTCCGGGGCAACAAACTTCCGCAACTCAACCGATGCTGTGGTCATGCTCCATCCCTCCAATCAGGCACATATGCTATGACAGTGAATGACCATTATTCGTATTTCAAGGTTTATCCTTGCGTATCAGGATCTAAAAACGGGTTAAAAATTATTCAGGGTTTGAAACGGTACGTCCCTTCTGGTACACTGATCTCGAACCGTGCGCCTTTACCGAAGATGCCATTTTCTTTTATGGTGATACCGGTTATGGAGAGAATTTCCCGGACCAAAAACAGTCCAAGACCGGTATTCTTTCCAAAACCCCGCTCGAAGATCTTCTCCTTATCCGCTACCGGAATTCCGGTACCGTTATCCTCGACAATCACAAGAATTCCATCGGGCTCACGCTCGCAGCGGACCGTGATCTCCGTAACCCGGCTACCGTGCCGTATTGCATTGTCAACAAGGTTGAAAAAGACATGCTTCAGCATAGGGTCGGCAAAGATCTCGACACCATTGCATGTACCTGAGAACTTTATCGGTACCCGGCTTTCTGCGTGGGCGATAATCTCCCCGATGGTGTTCCATGCAGGTGCCCTCACGCCCAGTTCCTGGTACGCCTTAGTAAACTCGATCTGGCGGGCGATGGTATCTGCGGCAGTAATGATCTTATGCAGGTAATCAGTAATGACCGGGTCGCCTTTTTTCATAGCGGCTATCTGGGCAAAACCCTGCAGGTTCGTCAGCTGATTTGCGACATCGTGGCGGGTGATGCTGTTTAAGAGGTTGAGTTTGTGGTTGGTCTCGCGGAAAGCGTTCTCAAGGTTCCGGCTCTCGGTAATGTCAACCGCATTCCCGACAAACGAGAGCAGGGTGTTCTGATCATCAAATAAAGGAGTGATGGTTGAGATGTGCCAGCGGATCGATCCGTTCTTGTGAAAGACGCGGTATTCCACTCCGGGCTGCGTCGTCCTCGTTTCTACAGTCTTTTTTAAGAACTCTTCGCATGCGGGTATGTCATCCTTGTGCACGAAACTCCTGAGATCATGATCAATAACCTCATTTGATTCATGACCGAGAAGTTTTGTCCAGCTCGGAGAGACAAACGTCAGGATTCCATCAGGACGGATGGTGTAGACAATGCTCTGGATGTTGTCAACAAGAGTACGATAGGTCTCTTGTGCTTCCTGCAACGCCTTCTCGGCAGTCTTCCTCGTTGTGAGGTCCGTGGCAACGCTCATGATCACATCGCGGTCATTCCAGCGCGTGATCTTCGCGTTCACATGGAGCGGGACGGTGGAGCCGTCTTTACGATAATGCTCGACATCAAATGATACCTCACCCCGCTCTTTGAGTGCTTCGATCCGCTCGTTGATCAGTTCCTCGCTCACTGGTACGTCCAGCTGATGCAGGTTAAGGGCCATGAACTCCTCGCGGGTCCAGCCATGGATATCGAATGTCCGCTGGTTTGCATAGAGAAATTTACCTTCGGCATCGTGGATGGTAACCGATGGGGGTGTGATCCCGATGAGCTCAGCAAGGAGATGGATCTGCTGGTCTGCGATCCTGATCGCGGTGATATCATGGAAGATGCCCTCAACACCTGCGATCTTCCCCTGCCGGTCATAATAGAAATGGCTGCTCGTGGACACCGTGACCGGACTGCCGTCCTTTCTCTTGAGGATAACTTCATAATTGCTGACCGATCCCTGCTTTTTCATCTCTTCGATAAATGTCTGACGTTGATCGGGATACAACCAGAACTGCTGCGCAATGTTCTTCCCAAGACATTCGTCTATTGAGTTATACCCGAAAGTGACTGCAATGCTCGGACTTGCCACGATCAGGTTCCCTTCGGTATCGCAGCGATAGAAGACATCCTGAATTCCTTCAAGCATCGTGCGATATGTCTCCTCTCTGTCCCGCAGGGCATCCTCTGTCTTTTTCCGTTCTGTGATATCATTTGAAAGTCCCAGGACGCCAATTACCTGATTCTTTTTATTGATGACCGGGACAAGACGGACATCAATATCCACGGCACCTGTAGGGAACTCCTCGTGGCTCTCCTGCCGAAACATCCTGCGCTCAACGGATACCTTACGAATGGCATCCAGATGTCTCTTGGCTATTTTTGGCGGAAAATTGCAGAGAGTGGTTTTCCAGTCAGGTCATCCGGTGCAGCATGGAACTGCCGGGAAGCCGCCTGATTGACATACCTCACATAACCTTCGGTATCAATAAAATAGATCATTTCCGGGGAAGTATCGGCCAGGAGGCGGTACTTCTCCGCGCTCTCTCTAAGGGCATCTTCTGCCCGTTTCCGGTCAGTGATATCCCGGATCGAGGTCTGGAGGAGCATTTTTCCCCCAATCTCGAAGGACGAGAGGAACACTTCTGCCGGAAACGTGCTGCCATCTTTTCTCTTTTGAACCCATTCGAACCGGTCCTCACCCTTCTCAAATGCCACCTTCAGATGAGCCTCCGCAACGGACCTTGAATCCTGTCCATCCGTTTGTAATTTCGGTGAAGCATCTGCCGGATGCAATGCTGCAAGTTCGTCAAGGGAACGATAACCAAAGAGTTCGAGAGCTCTTGAATTGCAATCGATCAAATGTTCACCGTCACTCAGCATCAGCGCATCATGGGATTTTTCAAACACTGCCCGGAACTTCTCCTCCGTTATCTTAAGCGCTGCCTGGTTGCCTGCAAGATCATCCAGCTGAACCCGAAGTTCTTCTTCAGAAGCCGCGATCTGTTCGTAAGCAGCCTGAAGTTCGTTTTCCGTCTTTTTACGTTCGGTGATATCGCGGAATACGACAAGAACAGAGCGAAGGTGCTGGTAGATGATGGGCATTGCCGCGACTTCGACTGTAAATGGTTTATTGTCAACGGTTAAGAGACGCTCTTCTTTAAGTGGAATTATCTTGCCCTCTTCGTTCATGAGGCGAAAATCTTCCAGAGCCATTGGACGGTCATCGGGATGGATGAAGGGCATGAGATCCATTCCGATGAGGTCCTCCACCCGTTCTGTACCGGCAAGACGGGATGCTTCCTGGTTTGCATAGACGACTTTGCCATCGCGATGCACAATTACAGCGAGTGGTGAGAGTTCCACCAGCGACCGGTAATTCTCCTCGTTCTCCTTTGCCCTCTGCTCGCTTTCTACCAGCACATCAAGTTGTTCGCGAAGTTCTTCTTCAGAGGCCGTGATCTGCTCGTATGCGGCCTGGAGTTCATCATCTGCTATCTTTCGATCAGTTATGTCACGAATTGCTTCAATCGCGCCGACAATCTCTCCCCGGCTGTTATACAACGGGCTGGCCTTGCCAAAAAGCGTAACTGCTCTTCCCTTCAGGTGGGGCAGTGAGGTGTCAGCTATCAGGACATCCTTTTTTCGGACGATATGGGAGTACTTCTGTTCAATGATATCAGAAGGTTCGAAGATCAGGTCAATAAGAATCGGCCGCCGTTCGCCATAGAAGGGAAGGGCGTACTCGTGATCCCCTTTCCCGAGCATAATCTCCGCAGAGAGCCCGGTCATCTCCTCAATGGCCCGGTTCCATGCGATAATAACTCCGTCCCGGTTGATGGCAAGCGTGGCATCCGGCAGGAATTCGATGATATCTGACAGGCGTTTCTCAGATTCCCTGAGAGAATGCTCAGCCTGCCTTCGCGCCATGGCCTGCCGGATCTTGTGCGAGAGTTCAGCAAACTGTGCCTTGACATCTCCGCCCTTCTGAAGATAGAAGTCTGCCCCGTTATTGATAGCCTCGATGACCACCTCCTCCCGCCCCCGTCCGGTGAAGAGGATGAACGGGACATCCCCGAACTGCTCGCGGACGGCTTTAAGAAACGCGATCCCGTCCATCTCGGGCATCTGGTAATCCGATACTATTGCGTCACAAGTCCGGATTGCCAGCAATGCGAGCGCGTCTTTTGCCGATGATGCGATCTCTACGTGGAATTCCGGAGTCCGCTCTAAGAAGAGCTTGCCCAGATCGAGGAGATCCCGCTCATCATCTACATAGATTACAGAAAACATCGGAGATGTCCTAACCTATAGTATCCTCATGCGCTGGCTATTATATATAAAATTGCGGAATAGTGCCTGGTGCAACCAGGTATTGGGGAAGAATTAAAAACTAAAAAAGTCCCCGCACTAAAAAAAAATATAGTAAATGAAAACCGCAGAATCGGCAGAGCCTTACAATGATTGCGACCCTGCGCATATAAAGCGGTATTTACCGGCAGGCACCATGATCTCGAACCGGGCTCCCTTTCCCGGAATGCCGGTCTCTCTTATGGTCATACCTGTAATGGCAAGGATCTCTTTTACTAAAAAGAGGCCGAGGCCGGTGTTCTTCCCATACCCACGGTCAAAAAGGTGTTCCTTGTCTTGTTCCGAAATCCCCCGCCATCATCCTCAACTTCAAGTACGAGGCTGGACCCTTCCCGATGTGCAGCAACCCGTATCGTCGTCATGGTATCTCCTCCATACATGAGCGCATTATCCAACAGGTTGTAAAAGACCTTCTCAAAAAGCGGGTCGGCAAAGATCTCAATGCCGGAAATGTCCAGATCCAACAGGATATTCCTGAAAGGAAGGACTGACTTTGAATTCTGGATAAGAGTGACCGGGTCCAGCCAGGCCGGTTCTTTTACCCCCATCTCATCAAAGAACGACGTGAAATCAATCTGTTCCTGGATAACCGATGCAATATGCTGTTCTTTTGTGATCAGTTCCAGCATATGGTCCGGGTCCGAAACCGAGGCCCGCGAGAGCTCGAGCCATCCCCCCAGCACCATCAGCTGATTGCGAATGTCATGTCGGGTGATACTCGTCATGAGCAGGATCTGCCGGTTGGCCTGCCGCAGGGCATTTTCCACCTGCTTAAGATGGGTAATATCGTGAAGGATGCCTTCAATACCGTTTATCTTTCCGTCCGTGTCATAGATGATACGGCTGCTCGCAGTCGCGTAGTGCAGCTCCCCGTACCGATCCTTCAGGGTCAAGGGATACCCGCTGACAACATGTTCCCGGCCAAGGTAGGAAAGGAACTCGTCGCGTTGTATGGGATCTGCATAAAAGTCCGTTGCCCGGTATTTCCCTATGATCTCATCAATGGAATCAAAGCCGACAAACCGTGCGCCATACGGGCTGATCATGGTGATTATACCTTCCCGGTTAGTGCGGTAGAATACGTCCTGCATATTCTCTATGATGCGGCGGTAGTTCTCTTCGCTCTCCTGAAGGGCCTTCTCTGCACGCTTGCGATCGCTGATATCCCGGAGTATTGAGATGCGCCCTCGTACCGAACCGTTGCTATTATGGATTGCCGCACTGTGCATTTCTACAAAGAATTGAGAACCATCCTTGCGATGTACTTGGTAGATATGGGAAACGAAACCGTTTTCAGACAGGACCTGGGTGAGCCGTTCACCTGCCAGACTTTTATCATCGTCAACAATCCAGTCAAGGACACGCGTTCCTATTGCTTCTTCCGGAACAGAAAGCCCAAACAGCTCAAGAGCTTTTGGAGAAACGTACGTGAGAATCCCCTTTGTATCAACCATGGCGATTCCATCCGGAGATGCCATAAACAGGCTCCGGTAGAGTTCCTCGCTCTCCTGCAACCGCTCCTGGCCGGTTTTAAGCGCATCGAACTGGCCCCTGAGTTCTTCTTGTGAGGCAGCCAGCTCATCGTAAGCTGCCTTGAGTCCTTCATCTGCCCGTTTTGATGCGGTAATATCGAGCTCAATTCCATCCCAGAGTGTACCGCCTCCGGACTGATAGCGGGGGGCTGAGCGCAGCAGAATCCAACGCTCTATGCCAGAAGGTGTGCGGATACGTGCTTCGAAACTTAAGGGGGACATCGATGCAAGAGCACGATCCTCTGCCTCTTTGAGTAAGAGACGGTCCTCTTTAACGATCTGGTTATAGAGCACCGATGGGTCTTGCATTACTTCTTCAGCAGTGACCTCATGCACACGAACGACTCCGGCACTGACATGTGCAAACCGACGCTTACCATCGGGTTCAATGATGACCTGGTAGACCATCCCACTCGGGAGATTGTCAGAGAGCGATCGGATTTGTTCTTCACGTTCCCGGATTTCTTCTTCTGCCCGCTTCTTCTCGGTGATGTCCCGTGCAATACCAAGGATTGCTGGTTTTCCCAGGAAATCAATGAGGTCAACGAAGAATTCGCCCTCGCGCACCTCGCCGTTCTTCCTGAGAATTTTTGCCTGGAATGCAGAGGAGACGTGTCCACCTGCGAACCTTTTGGCTGCGGCCTCTTTCAATCGTTTTCTGTCATCAGGGTGGATGAAATCCCAGAGATCCCGTCTCATGAGTTCATCATGTGAAAAACCGCTGAGTTCCTCGGCCTGACGATTGATAAAAAGGAAGTGGTCATCCCGATAAATGTAGATGGAGTCATGGCTGTGCTCAACTACAAGCCGGTACTTCTCCTCGGATTCCTTGAGTGCCTGCTCTGCCCGGTTCTCATCTGTCACATCACTGGAATAAATGGCAATGCTTGCAACTTCGCCCTGAGAACCTATGACCGGGTAAAGGTGTTCCTCAAACGACCGGTCAGCCCTGTTATCGATATAGACCAATGGCTTTCTTGTTGCAAGCGCTTCTTTTACCTTTGCCTGTGGCAGATCGGTACATCCCCGGGGAACCAGAGAAAAGGCATTCATTCCGATCATACTTTCGACAGGAATTGAATGTCGTGCCGATGCTGCATTGTTTGCAGCAAGGATGGTGCCATCAGTATTGAACAAGAGAGATGCATCCGGAGCTGCATTAAGGAGGGCATTTATTGTCTGCTGCGCGTTTTTCTGGGCCGTGATATCCATGGATTGGGTGTAAATAAGGTCCTGACCGTGAACCTGTACACGGGTTAGTGAGGTGAGCGTTGTATAGGTCCTGCCACTCCGGTCCCGGATAAGAAGTTCGGCTTTACGAACTATCCCCTCCTCCTCCAGCTGCTGTATCATCGCAGAATACCGGGGCTTATCAATGAACAGGCCGATCTCATCCATGGTTCTGCCGATGACTTCGTTACTGGAGATCTTTAAGTCTTTTAAGAAACGGTCATTGATATCGAGTATCCTGCCCGTGGAGAACTCTGTAATCATCTGGTGAATCGGGCTTGCATGGAAGATCGAGCTGAGCCGTTTGTCGGATTCGATATGTTCATCCACTGCCCGCTTGCGTTCGACTGCCATCCGTATCTTGTGGGAGAGCTCGGCAAACTGGCTTTTTGGATCCCCGCCTTTCTGGAGATAAAAATCCACACCATTATTGATGGCCTCGATCACCACCTCCTCCCGTCCTCGCCCGGTGAAAAGGATAAATGGCAGAGCCCCAAACCGCTTGCGGACGGCTTTTAGGAATTCAATCCCGTCCATCTCCGGCATCTGGTAATCTGAAACAATGATATCGCAGGATGTGATAAGAGGGGAGTTGAGTGCTGCATGAGCCGAAATCTGGGTTTTTACGCAAAAATCCGGCGACCGTTCCAAAAAAACCTTTGCCAGATCAAGAAGAACCTGCTCGTCATCAACATAAAGTACGGTATACATCGTTTGTATTACACTAATCATATTCTGCAATAAAAAATATGTCTGCTTGCAGGAAATGGCAATATGAAAAAATTATCCGCAGGAAAGGGAATATTAACGGCACCCATCTTCCCGTAAAAATGCAGGTAAATGACGGATGTGGACAGGCACGGTTTTTTTACGGATACGTAACCTGCATGTCAGAAGTTCAGACTCTGCCGTCCGTCTTCCTCCACATTTTTAGAGCGCAGGAAATTTGCGCAACCGTTATCATAATTGGTGGGGTATCTTCCTATGACTCACTGTGCAACCCGGTAAAGTAATGTTATCCTTAATCATTGTCAGTATCGCAGCCATTCTTGCTATCTCTGCCGGCTGTACTGAACCCATATCAGAGGCGTCACCTTCCCTTACCGTCACGTCTGCTCCATCATCAGGTTGCAACTGCCCGGAACTCGTGTTTAAGGATTCCGAGTTCGCGTTCGAACTGAAACGGACACTTGCCGCAGCATATGCTGGTGAAGCCGATATCGGGGAGTGCCTTGCCACCGCATCCCGGATTACAGAGGGCGACTTTGCGAGCTGGTACAGCGAATGGAAAAAGACCTCCGATAATTTCCGTGCTGAAGGGAATAAGAGCCTTGCCGGGGGGCATAGTGTTACCGCACGCGAGGCTTATTACCGGACCGCAACCTACTACCGCACCGCCGAGTTCTTCCTGCATGGCAACCCCGCCGATCCCCGCATCGTGGAGACGTGGGGGAAGAGCCGGGACGCTTTCCGTGATGCGATTGCGTTGGATACGATCCCTTATGAGATCGTGACCATCCCATACGAGAACACCACGCTGCCCGGTTATTTTTATAAAGTCGACAACTCCGGAAAAGCACGTCCGCTCCTGATCGTCCAGACCGGGTTTGACGGTTGCCAGGAGGAACTGCACCCGTACGCAATCGAGGGGATAAAGAGGGGATATAATGTCCTGACATTCGAGGGGCCAGGTCAGGGTGAAGTGATCCGGGTACAGCACCTCCCGTTCCGGGCTGACTGGGAGAACGTAATAACACCGGTCGTTGACTATGCAGTGAGCCGGACCGATGTTGACAAAGACCGGATCGCACTCTGGGGGATATCACTGGGTGGTTACCTTGCGCCGCGGGGTGCTGCATACGAGCCCCGGATCAAGGCCCTGATCGCGGACGCGGGCATGTACGATGTCGGGCTGAACCTCCTGCATGGCATGCAAAAGGCCGGTGGGCCGGCTGCGAATATGACAGAAGCGGAGTTGCATGAGTGGCTGCGGTCAGATCCAAAGGAGTTTAACGATGCGATCAGGAAGGCAATGGCCAGAGACACCGGTACCCGATGGCTGAATGAGAACGGGATGTTTGTCTTTAATACGAGCTCCCCGGCATTATTCTGGGCAAAATGGATGGACATGACGATGGAAGGATCCGCAGAGAAGATACGGTGCCCGACATTGGTGACAGCCGGTGCATCCGATCACTTCGACCCGGGTGCAGTGCAGGCAAAGCTGCTCTACAACCACCTTACCTGCGACAAGGAACTGATGGTCTATTCCGATGAGTATGGCGCCGGCACCCACTGCCAGCTCGGGGCGTTTGCGCAGTCATTTGCAGGAAAATTCGACTGGCTTGACAGGATGATGAAATAACCTGGTAATTTTTCCGGCCCTCTTAGGTATTTCCAGACGAGGGTGATCAGAAAGCAGGGTATATTATTCCGGACAGGCAAGGATCACGTGGAGTAATGAAATTCATGGAATTCAAAAAGAGTAAAACCGAGAAGAACGTCCTCGCCGCATTTGCCGGTGAGTCTCAGGCACGGAACCGCTACACATTCTTTGCAAGTGCAGCAAAAAAAGAAGGTCACGAACAGATCGCGGCACTCTTCTTACAGACTGCTGAAGAGGAAAAAGAGCATGCAAAGCTCTTCTTCAAACAGCTCAAAGGCGGGGATGTGGAAATTACCGCAGCATACCCGGCAGGTATGATCGGGACAACAAAAGAAAACCTGGCCGCTGCCGCAGCGGGTGAAAATATGGAGTGGGGCACGCTCTATCCGGGTTTTGCAGCAACTGCTGAAAAGGAGGGGTTCAAAGAGATTGCCAATCTCTTCAAGGTAGTTGCAAAAGTTGAAGCACATCACGAGGCCAGGTATGCAAAGCTCCACGCGAACATGGAAAAAGGAAAGGTCTTCAAAACAGAAACTCCCGCAAAATGGTACTGCCGGAACTGCGGGTATGTAGAGAGTGGGAAAACCGCTCCCGTGAAATGCCCGGTCTGCGAACACCCACAAGCGTATTTCGAGATTTCGGCTGATAACTACTAACTTTTTTTGGAAAAAAGAATTCAAGGATTATAATTCCTGTACGCGAAAGCGTTTCGTTCGGGTTATAGGATCCGACCCGGGGATTATCCTGCCTGAATTAATAAAACAAATGCTTATCCGATCCAACCCATCCGTACCCATCGCTCATACTCTTCTGTGCGGAAATCACGGTTCTCTATTACGATATCCTTGAAAAATTCCCGGTTACCGGCAATCTCTTCATCCTGTATTGGATCGGAAAAACCATTCCTGATCGCATCAACGAGTTTTTTTCCCAGCACCCGTGCGGAAACTTCCGCGGCATCAACTGCTTCTATACTCCCATACGTAGCGACACTGATACCTCCCACCGAAATCACGCCAAGATAATTCAGCACATGGTTCTGGTATGCCACCACATTTTCACCACCGGACGTGTGTGTGGTCGCAACGGCGCAGCCATATTTCCCTGCGAGCAGCTGGTAGTGGATCGTGTCTGCCAGCCGGTCGAAGAAAATTTTCATCTGGCCGGAGACATTATCGATGTAGACCGGTGACGCGAACGCGATACCATCCGCATCCTTCATCCGCTCAATAATAGACGGAACATCGTCATCATTAACACATATACCATTGAGCGAACAGGCATCGCAAGCGGTGCAGGGCGTTACCCTGAAATCGCAGAGGTCGATTATCTCGGTCTCTGCTCCGGCTTCTGCTGCACCTTCAAGCACAAAGCCTGCAAGTTTCCGTGTTGTGCTGCGAGTGGTGTGGGGGCTCCCATTGATGGCGAGGATCTTCATGGTACTGTGGCTCCTGGTAAAGAGAATAGGGTGGCGGGGATTATTATGCCAGTGGAGGGACATGACCCGGTATAGTCATAGGTATTTGAGGGGGAAAAGCACCGGATTTCTCTATTTTCTCCGTCGGAGATTTGCGATTATTAGTCACAGGCACTCCCGGATGGCAAAACCCCCTTTGAAACCTGCTGGAGGTTGTGCCATTTTCCCGGGTCAGCCAAAGCCCGCTAAATTGGCCGCTCTTTTCCTGTTTTAAACACCTGTTTTTCGAAAAAAACGATTTTTGGGAGAAATTTTATCAAGTGTTGGCACCGCTTCCACTGGAGATTCACCCAAGGGGCACCAGCGGTAAGGGCCTCCGTCGGAGAAACGATCATGAGGGAACTGAAGTCACAATGAGGGGACGATCCGGCCGTTATCCATGTAACCGCACGATTCCGTCAACCTTGTCGAAGTCCGAATCGAACGAAAGAATCCGGTTAATATTCTTCGTATCCATGACAGCAACAGAGACTGCATCCGATACGGATAAGGTCCCGTCATACCGCAGGAAAACCGCCATACCCCTCTTTAAGATCTGCTCATCAGCGAACACGATTTTACAATTGTCGATAAAATAATGATAGAGCCGCTCCCCGGCTTTCCCCCCGCTGCGCCGGCCTATGATCGTCACAGATTCAGAAAGGATCAGATCTGATATCACGATCGTCTCTCGGACAATTGAGGGCAATAGGCTCTTTCCCTTTTCATGCCACTGATCCTGCCGGTCCGCAAGCGCGATGAAAAAAGATGAATCGACAAGGATCATCATTCACCGGACTGGGCTCGCTTCTTTTCGCTCACTGCATCCCCTCCAACACTGATCATGCCGCAGATTCCGTCAAGCGTCTCCTTTTTGTGGGGATGAATCGTGATGACCCCCTCCCGGACGTCCCACAAGAGTGTATCGCCCGGCCCGAGATCCAGCAGTTTCCGGATCTCTGCCGGGAGAACGGTGGAGTTTCCATCAGATATTTTTGTTTTACTTGCCATACGCATCTTCCTTAGTAATATCTGTTCACTTAGTAAACATATATTACTAATAAATATTGGGGCGAAGGGGCTCCTGCCTATATGAGAAGGCTTTGCAGATATTATGAGAAATCACCTTTGTCAGGTATCTTCAGTTAAGGTTGAACATCCTCACGTTTCTAAAAAAAATTCCATCGGAGATCTGCAATTTTTAGTCACAGTCACTCCCGGATGGCAAAACCCCCTTTGAAACCTGCTGGAGTTTGTGCCATTTTCCCGGGTCAGCCAAAGCCCGCTAAATTGGCCGGTTGTTTCCCACGTAAAAGGGATATTTTCCGAAAATAACGATTTTAAAGAGAAATTTTGCCGGGTGTTGGCACCGCTTCCACTGGAGGTTTCCCCGGACTGGAGCAGTGAAACAGGTCTCCGTCGGAGAAATGATCATGGGTGAAGGAATCTCCCGAAGGGTCACTTCAAAGGGGAGACTCACCGGGCATGAGGGTTTGTATAATTATCCGGCCCCCACCATCCAATTTCAGCAACCGAGAGATCATACACCACCAGCCGGCGCCAGGCCCGCTCGTGCCGGGTGCGAAGCCAGAGCTCGCGGAGGATAAAAGGCGGAAAGGGAAGCTCGCGGAGTCCAAGGATTTCATCCGGGAAGAGTTCCTCATAGAATGCCTCGGCATTGATCGTAAACCGGGTCTGGTGGACTTTCACCAGCCGGAAATACAGCGGTTTGAAGATCTGGAAATCGAACGCGAGATCCGTGTGCGGGTTGTCTGTCCAGCGATATCCCATCCGCTCTGCAAATGCCTTGGCCTCCGCTATCGCAGCTTCCGGTTTCTTCCCGCGGGTCATGCGGACGATGCTCCATTTCGGATAGTACTCTGAACGGACATGCAGGATCCGGAATAATCCGGGAATCGTTGAATGCCTTGTGGTCGGTCACTCCTTCACAATACCCGAGAGCTTTCCGCGGAACTGGCTCATGTAGAGATCAAAGTAGAATCCTTTCTTCTTCATCAGCTCTGTGTGCGAACCGCGTTCGATGATCGCTCCCTTATCGATGACAAGGATCTGATCAGCGTGCCGGATCGTTGAGAGCCGGTGGGCGATGATGAACGATGTCTTGTCTTTCTGTAGCGCGAGCAGCCCCTCCTGTATCAGTTTCTCTGTCCGGGTGTCCACGTTGCTCGTTGCTTCATCAAGGATGAGCATACGGGGGTTTGCAACGATCGCGCGGGCGATGGTGAGCATCTGCCGCTGGCCCTGTGATAAGTTTGATCCGCCGTCAACGAGAACGGTATTGTACCCGTTCGGCTGCTGGAGAATGAAGTCATGAGCATTTGCCTGCTGCGCTGCCTGGACACATTCCTCTTCGGTCGCCCCTTCACGGGCGTACTTCAGGTTTGCCATAATCGTATCGGAGAACAGGAACGGTTCCTGCTGCACCTGCGCGATCTGGACCCGGAGGGTATCCTGCCGGACTTCCCGCACATCCTTGTCATCGATGCGGATCGCTCCGTTCTCGATATCGTAGTACCGGGTTAAGATATTGATGATGGTGCTCTTGCCAGCGCCAGTGGGGCCGCAGAGCCCGAATACCTGCCCCGGCCGGGCATGGAACGTATTATCCGTAAGGATCCGCCGCCCCGGGATATACGAAAAGTCCACGTGGTCAAAGATAACGTCACCTGTAACCGCGGGCATCGCAGGTGAGTCTTTACGATCATCCACGCCGGGCTTCTCGTCCAGGACTTCAAAGACGCGTGATGCACCAACGACCGCATTAAGTATCTGGGCATACGATGAGAAGATGGTAGTAAATGCGCCAAGCAGGCTGAACGAGAACCCGATGAAAGCTATCAGGGTTCCTATCTCTGCCATACCATCCATCACCATAATACCCCCGACAAGGAGGAGAATGACAATCACAATGGTGGTAAAGATGTTGGATACCTGCTGGCTGATGAGCGCTGAGAACTGGGCTTTTTCTCCGATATTGGCAACCTTCCGGCTCATTGCAGAGAAACGGCGGGATGCTGCATCCTGCTGACGGCATGCAATCACAGTCTTTGCGCCGGAGATCCACTCTTCGGCAAACCCGTTTAAGTCCCCGGTCTTGTCCTGCAGCAGCACAAAAGCCGGGCCGGACGTTTTTGTAATTAGCCACGAGACCCCGACAAGAGCAAGCACCACTATATAAGAAAGGATTGTTAATGACGGGTTGACGAGCAGCATGACAATGCTGGTGATGATGATCGTCATTATAGCTTGGCCGGTCTGGAGCGAACCGATACTTATGAACTGCTCGATTACCTGAGTGTCATTTGTCACCCGGCTCATCAGTTCGCCAATCGGGCGCCGGTCAAAGAAACCCAGAGACATCTTCTGGATGTGAGCAAAGAGATCAATACGAAGCTGATACAGGGCTTCTTGCGATATATTCGAGAGCAGCTTCTGGGAGATCGCTCCGGATATCCAGATAATTATTGCTCCTGCCAAAAGCCAGATGATGACCCTGAATAACGGTTCAACCGGCCCGTGTCCGGCTGATATGATATTGGTTGCAGTCCCCATAAGGAGGGAGAAGATCGCTTCGAGCAGGGCAAATACTGCCATTAAGATGATGACCAGAGCCAGTTTCAGTTTATGGGGGCTCATGTATCCCATGAACCGTTTCACTGTGGGAATCATTGACGACAAGACATCATCATCCTGCGGAACTTGCATAGTTTTCATGCTGCATCACCCCCAACGATCCCTTTCCCGAGCTGGGAATCATAGATCTCCTTATACTGCGAACTTGTCCTGAGCAGGTCCTCATGGCACCCGTTTGCGATGATCCGGCCGTTTTCCAAAAGGATGATCCGGTCGGCCGAGATCACCGTGCTGATCCGTTGTGCAATCAGCAGTTTTGTGACACCGGCAAACCTCCGGTTGATCGCATCCTGGATCCGGGCTTCGGTTGCCACATCGCAGGCACTCGTGCTGTCATCTAAAATCATAATCTTTGGGTCTGCTGCAAGTGTTCTTGCGATCGCAAGGCGCTGTCGCTGTCCACCGGAGAAATTAGCACCGTGCCGTGCAACAGATTCGTCATACTGCCGGGGAATGTTCCGGATAAATCCATCTGCATCCGCATCTGTGGCTGCTGCAACAATATTTTCTTCAGATGGGTTTTGTGTGGCAAACAGGAGATTATCACGAATCGTGCCAGAGAATAGGTTGGGCTGCTGGAGACAAATGCCGACAATTCCCCTCAATGTATTCTGCGGGATCTCCCTCACATCGATCCCGTCGATAGTGATCTTCCCGGAGGTGACGTCATAAAACCTTGGAACAAGGTGAACGAGTGTTGATTTCCCGGATCCTGTAGGGCCTAAGAATCCTATCGTCTCTCCGGGTTCTGTTGAAAAACTGATATCCTGTAGGACCAGTGGGCCGGGTTTTCCGTTTGATGCAATATACCCAAAGCTGACATGGTCAAAGACCAGCCGGCCTTTCACAGACTTCGGATCAACGGCAACAGGTTGATCGCTATCCTGTACATCTGCGGGTGTATCGAGTAACTCAAGGATACGGTTTAACGAAGGGCGTGCAGCAGATATGGCCGGAAGCACCGTCCCAAGGATCATAAATGGCATGATCAGGAGGAACATGTACTGGACTGCTGCAATCACTTCTCCTGTTGAAAAACCCGTTCCTTCGAGCACCGAAATTCCTCCGATATAGAAGATGGCAGCCAGTGCGATATTGACTGTTAAGAGCATTGTCGGGATCAGGATTGCGATATAAGACTGGGCGTGCAAAGAAGCCGCCTTTACATTGCCTGCAACAGAGGAGAAGCGCTCGTTCTCATACGTCTGGCGCACGAATGCCTTGACCACACGGATTCCTGCCATGTTCTCCTGCAGGGTGTCGCTCATCGCATCGTATTTTTGTTGCCGCATGGCAAAGACCGGCAGCACAAGCCAGAGATAGACGCCAAGCAGTGCAGAGAAGATGATAAGCAGTGCGATCATGAGCCAGATCAGGGATGGGGATCGTATTGCGATCAGCAGGATGGTGATGATGAGCATAATGGGAACGAGCGGGAGGTTTAAGATGCCCTGCTGGATGGCGATCTTGATGTTCTGGATGTCATTTGTCAGCCGGACGAGGAGGTCTGATGGACGCATCCGGTCGATGTTGCCAAACGAAAGGGTCTGGATCCGGTCGTATGCCTGTATCCTGAGGTAATGGGCTGTCCTCTCAGAGAACTTGACCGCAATGAAAGTGTTGACAACCTGACATGCAGCGGCGGCAAGGGTGAAGACCAGCATGTAACCGCCGTAATGGATGACCATCGTGAGGTTATTGCTGCTGATGCCCTGGTCGATCAGAGTCTGTGATAGCGCCGGGATTGCCAGCGTGCCGATCGCGCCACCGATCGTAAGCACGATCGAGAGCAGCAGCCATTTTTGGTTCGGCTTCCACATCACAAAGAGGCGATTTATTCCTTTTCTCATTTAACCACCCGTCCGGGATTGATTGTACCTGAATGGTAGCGTATCAGGTTTTAATCATTTGTGTATTTTTCCACTCTGGAACCAGGACGCGGTTAACTGGAAAAAATCGTCGCTTATGCAACACCCTGCCATAGTGGCACCTTTACGGGCTCGATGGAGGTCTTTAAGGATGGGACGGGATTTCATCTTCCCATCCCATGGTTTTACCAGCAGATCAAAAAAGAGAGTTAGTGTTTTTTGGATGGTTTTTCATCATGATGGATCAATTTGCACTTGTTGACGCACTCCCAGTTCTCTGGCAGGTACTTCCCGTCAGCACCGGGTTTCATGACCGCATTGTGTTTTGCGCCACACACAAGACATTCCATAAGTCCTGCAGATTCGTCTACTACCTTCATCACATGCTCTTTCTGTGTCATGCTCCAATCTCGATCCGCTTTGATGATAAAGCCATGGAATGAGGAATTGGAGCGGGATTAAAAATCATTCTTGAATACTCGATACGCAGAATTTTATAATTGACATTCCTGACCCCCCAATAAAATCATCGATAATTTAAGGCGTTTTCCCTGTCACACCAGGAGCAGATCAAATAAGAATCCCCTCCCTCCAGTGAGAAATAGCAAAAAAATGATCCCTGTGGGGCATACTCGACC
>JANYBK010000054.1 GCA_025360805.1 Methanomicrobiales archaeon | reverse complement strand
TTAAGCCCTGAAGAGATCGAAAAGGTTGTTGGAACGGAAGATGACCAGACCGGCGATCTGCTATCAGAAAAGGATGTGAAAAAGGAGCGCATCTGCCCCCACTGTGGAGATCAGCAGCTCAAGATCAATTTCGAGAAACCGACAACGTTCTCTGAAGTTGTTATTGAGGATGGCAAGAAAGTTGAGCACAAACTCACTCCCGCAGATATCCGTTCACGCATGGAAAAGATCCCTGACGAGGACTTAATCCCGCTGGGCGTCAAACGTCCGGATGTTGCACGTCCTGAATGGACGATCTTAACCGTGCTACCGGTTCCACCGGTAACCATGCGCCCGTCAATCATATTAGAAAACGGACAGCGTTCGGAAGATGACCTGACCCACAAGCTGGTGGATATCATCCGCATCAACCAGCGGTTCAAGGAGAACCAGGATGCAGGCGCCCCCCAGCTGATCATTGAGGATCTCTGGGAACTCTTGCAATACCACGTCACTACGTATATGGACAATGAAGTGGCAGGCTGCCCGCCGGCACGCCACCGCAGCGGCAGACCGTTAAAGACACTCTCACAGCGTCTCAAGGGAAAAGACGGTCGTTTCCGCGGGTCACTCTCCGGTAAGCGTGTTAACTTCTCATCGCGTACCGTTATCTCCCCGGACCCGAACCTGTCAGTTCGGCAAGTCGGTGTCCCACGGGCAGTTGCAAACGAGATGACAATTCCTGTCCGTGTCACAATCCATAATATTGAGGAGCTCAAGCAGATTGCGAGAACCGGACCAGTCCGCCCGGATGTTAATGCGCCCTGTGGTGCCAACTATGTTATCCGCCCGGACGCCCGGCGTCTACGGCTCGCTGAAGGCAATCTCGATACGGTTGCTGATATGATCGAGCCCGGCTGGACTGTTGAGCGACATCTCAGGGACGGCGATGTTGTTCTTTTCAACCGTCAGCCATCGCTGCACCGTATGAGTATCATGGCACACCGCGTCAAGGTCATGGAAGGCAAGACCTTCCGGCTTAACCCGGCAGTCTGTCCACCGTATAACGCTGACTTTGATGGCGATGAAATGAACATGCACGTGCCCCAGACTGAAGAGGCTCGGGCCGAAGCAACCATCTTAATCTCTGTGCAGGAGAACATCCTGTCACCCCGTTTCGGAGGCCCCATCATCGGTGGTATCCACGACCACGTGTCGGGGATTTTCATGCTCACGCATGATACCCGCTGGTTCACAAAAGAAGAAGCCCTATACCTGCTCCGGTACACCCGCATTGAACGTATGCCAACGCCGGGCAAAGTTGAGAACGGGATAGAATACTGGAGCAACAAGCAGGTATTTTCAGTAATCCTGCCCGTGCATCTCAACATGGTCTTCCAGGCAAGTTCCTGCGCGAATTGCGAGGTCTGTAAAAAGGAGCTCTGCGACCGGGATGCGTATGTCCGTATCTTTGATGGAATCTTAGAGTCAGGCACAATCGACAAGAAAGCGATCGGTGCATTTGACGGTCAGATAGTCAACCGTATCATCCGCCAGGAAGGGATGAGCCGGGCAACCGACTTCATCGATGACATGACCAAACTCTCGATCCGTTCGATTATGTTCGACGGGTTCTCGTTTGGTATCGATGACGAAGACCTGTCCAAAACTGAGTATGGCCAGATCGAAGAAGTGCTCAAGAACGCATCGCTTGATGTTGACCGCCGTATCAAGATTTATGAAGACGGGCAGCTTGAACCCATGCCAGGGCGCACAGTTGAAGAGACGCTCGAGATGCAGATCATGCAGGTGCTCGGAAAAGCCCGTGACCTGACTGGTGAGATTGCAGGCCGGCACCTTGGTCTGGGTAACAGCGCAGTGTTAATGGCAGTCTCCGGTGCCCGAGGTTCGATGCTCAACCTGACGCAGATGGCCGGTTGTATCGGCCAGCAGTCAGTTCGTGGTGAGCGTATCGTTCGTGGTTACGATGACAGGACGCTCCCGCACTTCAGGAAAGGAGAGCGTGGATCTGATGCGCACGGTTTCATCCAGCACAGCTATAAGGGTGGGTTAAACCCGACCGAGTTCTTCTTCCACGCAATCGGTGGCCGTGAAGGTCTCGTTGACACGGCCGTTCGTACGTCCCAGAGCGGATACCTCCAGCGCAGGTTGATCAATGCGTTGCAGGATCTAAAGGTAGCATATGACGGAACGGTCCGGACAACCGGTGGCAGGATCATCCAGTTCGAGTATGGTGAAGATGGTACTGACCCGACCAAGAGCGCCTTTGGCGACCCGGTCGATGTCAAGGGTATTGTCGAGAGTATCTTAAAGGAGGCAGTCTGATGGTGCTGTCAGAGAAGTTCGAAAAGAAAGTTGAGACTGCTGAACTCCCTGTCAAGACAAAGGACCAGATCAGAAAGTTCCTTGCAGAAAAGGAGATCACAGAAACCCAGTTCAAGCAGATCCTTGAACGTGTAATCAAGGAGTACAAGTCCACCCGGATTGAGCCGTGTGAGGCAGTTGGTGTGATTGCCGCCCAGTCCATTGGTGAGCCCGGTACGCAGATGACGATGCGTACGTTCCACTATGCGGGTGTCGCTGAGATCAACGTTACCTTAGGTCTGCCGCGTCTCATAGAAATTATGGATGCGAGAAAAGAGCCCAGCACACCGACCATGACGGTATTTCTTGAGGAAGATTACCGCAATGATCGTGACAAGGCCCGTGAAGTCAGCTGGCAGATTGAGGCAGCTCCCCTCCATGAGTTTGGGGATATCACAACCGACATGGAGAACATGCACGTGGTAGTGCACCTGAATACCAAGGTCTGCGACAAGCGTAAGATCTCTGCTGGAGAGATTATGGAAGTCGCACCCAAGAAGATCCGTGACCGGCGACACTACCGTGATTTCGAGCACGTGATTGATGAGGACAAAGCCATCATCGTCTTCTCTCCAAAAGACAAGGAGAGTTACCAGAATCTCTTCCAGCTCGCAGAACACGTAAGAAAAGTGGTTGTGCAGGGTATCGATGACATCCTGCGTGTCGTCGTCCGAAAGGAGGGCGGGGAGTATATACTTTATACTGAAGGCTCCAACCTTAAAGACGTATTTGATGTAGCTGGTGTGGACACCTCGCGTACCCGTACCAATAACATCAGTGAATGCGCAAACGTGCTCGGCATCGAAGCAGCCAGAAATGCGATCATCTTCGAAGCGGTATCTACGCTCAATGAGCAGGGTATCTTAGTAGATGTCCGTCACCTGATGCTTGTCGCAGATATGATGTGCATGGAAGGCGAAGTCAAACAGATCGGACGGCATGGAATTGCTGGCGAAAAGGAGAGCGTGCTCTCCCGTGCAGCATTTGAAGTGACGGTCAATCACCTGCTTGATGCAGCCGTTGCAAATGAAGTAGATGAACTGAGCGGCGTTACCGAAAATGTCATTGTCGGTCAGCCGATTCAGCTCGGTACCGGCGATGTTAAACTCATCGCAGTCAGACAACACGACAATTAAAATTTAAAAACGAGGAATTGTACATGGATTTTAATGCTTCACTTAGAAGAGCCATAAAGACCGGAAATGTTATTCTTGGCCAGAACAACACAGAAAAATGCGTTAAAGAAGGCAAAGCCCAGATGATCGTTATTGCAGAGAACTGCCCGGCATCTTTCAAGTCAAAAATTACTGCTACAGAGAATCTCTTCATCCACACATTTGAGGGTTCAAGTGTAGCGCTCGGAAAAGCCTGCGGAAAACCGTTCATGGTCAGCACGCTTGCGATCATCAGCCCGGGCGAATCAGATATCCTGTCCTTAAAGAGGGCATGATAATATGGGCGAAGTAATACTTACTGAAGACTGTATGCGTTTGATCTCTCAGTTCGAGAGTCTTACCGGCGCAGGAAGCCGGGACTGTGTGATGGATGAGCGGAATGCCCGTCTCATCTTTGTGATTAACCCCGGTGATATGGGGCTTGCAATTGGCAAGAAGGGAGCCTCGATCAAGAAGGCTTCCGAAGTTATGGGAAAGAAGATCGAAGTTGTTGAGTACAACAACAATGTCGAGCAGTTCATCAGGAACTGTTTTTTACCTGCGCAGGTCACTTCGCTGCTCTTTGAAGGTGAACCCGGCGAACAGACGGTTCAGGTCGAAGTCAGTGACGCTGACCGTGGCATTGCTATTGGAAAGGATGGAAAGAACATCTTCAAGGCAAAGAAACTCTCCCAGCGCCATTATGATATTGCAGATGTGCAGATCCTCCAAAAAGAGATGGATGATCAGCCGGCTGATGAACAGTCTCAGTTATAATTTTCTTTTTTTGATTTTCCTGTTGTTGTGCACTATACAAGCAGGTGTACTTTAAGAAAACGGGCTTGGAGGGATTTGAACCCTCGACATCCGGGTTAGAAGCCCGGCGCTATGTCCAAGCTAAGCCACAAGCCCCCTTGGTGCCTGTTAACTACGTTGTTTAGGATAATTAATATGATTCATGCGGCGCTTAACATTTGCGCGATAAAAAAAGATAATTCTATCTCGGTTGCCTCACCTGAGACTACTGATCTCATTCGTGTTAAAAATATTTTTTGGATATTTACCATCTATGGATACAATTTTCTTATTCGATGATTCGTTTCCATTTCACAAAAGCGATTTAATAAAATTTATCAAATGATGATGCGTAATAATTTTCATTCGGTTGGATATTCGGGAAGTCTGATATGAAAAAAATTTCGAAAATTTTGGGATTATTAATATTTTTATTATGTTTCTCATGCTTGATATCAAGTGCATCTGCATTTTCTGTTGGAACGATCTCAATAGATCCTTCGGGATCATTGGTTCCAGGCACTCCCGTTACAGTATCTTATAAGGTAGATGCCGCAGGATTTCCGTCGGGAGATGATCTCCAGTTTTTCACTGAACTCGAAAATCCCAAGTGGACCTACACCATATCAGCGAACGGTATTGATAATTTATGCCCGTCAACTGGTGGAAAGACCCTTACTATTACTGGTTTTGAACTTGCCTACAAATCAGGGGATACCGTTGAAGTCAGAGCAACCCTAGAAGGCAAAGCACCGACGGTCACTCAAACAGCAAATAAAACAATTATCTGTATACAGGAGGTTTCTGCTCAAGGACTACCTATCACCAGTACTGTTGTGACAAGAATGGCGCAAGTTGGTGTATACGTCCCTCCAACGGGCAGTATCAGTGTATCCTCAACTCCGTCAGGAGCGGATGTTTTTCTGGACAATGCATACAAGGGACTGACAACACTCCCTATGAGTGGTATTACAAATGGAGATCATGTTGTCATAGTCAGACTTACTGGTTATCAGGACTGGACACAGAATGTAACCGTTTTTGCCAATTCAACATCTCTTTCAGCGACACTTGTGGCAATAGCAAATACAACACCAACAACTACAACAATAACTCCCACCCCGACACCGACATTAAATTCAACCGCAAACGGCAGCATCTATATTCAATCCTCCCCCATCAGTTCGAAGGTGTTCCTGAACAACGTCTTTCAGGGTTATACCCCAATGACGCTCTATAACCTCACTGCCAGTAGTACCCCCTTGGTGACGGTGCGAAGCGCCGGATACAATGAATGGTCACAGAATGTTGCCGTGACTGCCGGTGGCACCACCACTGTAACCGCATCGCTCGTTCTTGCTCCGGAAGAGACCACTGCCACTACTACTGTTCCCACAACCACAGTAACAACAGTAAAAACAACCGCAAAGTCAACAGCAAAAATCCCCACACCTTGGCCGAGCGCCACTCCGACACCGGCAGCATCGCCCGTTAGTATCATTGCGATCCTTGGTGCGGTTGGCGTTGGATTTATTGTAATCAGGAAATGGTAAACACTTTTTCCAATCAAACGCGGCAGATTATAAAAAACTGGCTCTTCTCCCGGATTGGATTTCTCTACGAGGCGTCGCGCCGATCTCCCTCGGGGGGAATCTTCTCAAAGCCGGGGTTTAGGTATGGCAGTCCTCTTTACAATATTTGCAAAGACAGTGATTTCCAAACATAATGATAATTTGAGACTGGCCAGCCCCCGGGCCTTCCAGTACCTGAGTAGCTGAGCCCTTTCCGGCCCCGTCCATTTTCCCAAACGGTCCGATACAAGCATTTCTCCGAGCCAAAAAAAAGCAGAGAGCACCCAGACCCAGAGCAGTGCTCATCCCTTATAGGTTGGTCTAAAGCATCCGAGCAAAAGGACAAAAAGTACCTGATTTCCGGTAAAGTCTTACGAGAAAATGGTACATAAAAAAGATCCCGGAAATCGTGAAGATTTTGTCCTTTTGCCCGGATTTCAAGATTGCGCCAAAGTCCATTCCGGTACCACCCCTTCTTGCCAAAATATCAGGAAACCGCAAGTCCCGTTGCTCGTTCATGTTACAGGCAATTGTCAAACGGTATGTGATCACCGGCTCCCAGTTAGACCGTTACGCAAGACCGACCAGCCCCCGGGTTTCAATAGGGATGAGTGGGGCCTGCCTTCCGGTTATGGAGGAGCAGATCCCGTTCCGGTACCGCTCACTTTTTTAAAAGGTCCAGTAAGTGAATTTCTCCGAGCCCCAAAAACACCGACAGCGTCTTGACCAGGTACCGTATGGGCAATATGCAAAGTGCTCCGGGTTTTTACTCAGGGCACTTAGGGCACATGTACTCATTTTTCGGAAAAGCCTTACGAGAAAACTGTACAAAAAAAAGATTACCAAAAACGCTCTCTATGTGCCTTAAGTGCCCTGAGGTTCCGGGCCGCAGGTTTCCCTTTGCCTCTTTTCGTTACCTATCACTCTCTCAAAAGGTCCGGTAAGTGCACGTGTGGAGCCCGTCCTCCGGACACATGGCCAAACGGCATGCGATCACCAGTTCAAGGTTGGACGTTTACTCCATACGTATAATTTTAGACCAACCTAATTTAGGATAAGAACCTAAAATTTATCAAATGATGACGTGTAATAATTTTCATTCGGTTGAATATTCGGGAAGTCTGACATGAAAATTTTTTCTCTCCTGATGTTTGGGGTGTTGCTAATTCTGTTGCTTGCGTCCGCGGTATCGGCTTTGGGCAATATTGCGGTGAGTTCCTCGCCACCGGGTGCTCAAATATTCGTAGATTCCTTTGATAAAGGTGTTACACCCTTGACTGTTGATAATGTTACCATTGGACCTCATGATGTAGTGCTAAAAAAGGCCGGGTACCTGAATCATCTATCAAGCGTGAATGTTGGTGATGGAGAAACCGTAACAATATCGGTAACCCTGACAACCACTGCTTCAACTCCGAACATTTCAAATATCACCCCATCAAGCGCGTCAAACAGTGGCTCGCAGACTGTGGTAATAACCGGAACGAATTTTGCTGGATCAACCGTTTCCCTGACAAAGTCCGGACAATCAACAATGATTGGAGCACTTATCGGTACGGATGATTCAACCACACTTATAAGGAACTTTAACCTTGACGGAATCGCTTCCGGTACCTGGAATGTCGAAATCCGGAATTTAGATGGGGGGACTGTGACTGGTACGTTTATAGTCAATAGTGCAACCGCGGCAACTATTACTACCATCTCTCCGACCAGCGTTACGGTCACTACTACGGTTCCCACACCAACTGTAACCACAGTAAAAACCACCGCAAAGTCAACAGCAAAAGTTCCCACACCCTGGCCGAGTGCCACTCCGACAATGGCAGCATCGCCCGTTAGTATCATTGCGATCCTTGGTGCTGTTGGCGTTGGATTTATTGTAATCAGGAAATTGTAAACACTTTTTCCAATCAAACGCTGCAGATTATTAAAAACTGGCTCTTCTCCCGGATTGGATTTCTCGACGAAGCGTCGCGCCGATCTGCCTCGGGGGTGGGAATCTTCTCAAAGCCGGGGTTTAAGCGTGGCAGTCCTCTTTACAATATTTGCAAAGACCGTTATTTCCAAACATAATGATAATTTGAGACTGGCCAGCACCCGGGCCTTCCGG
>JANYBK010000076.1 GCA_025360805.1 Methanomicrobiales archaeon | reverse complement strand
CCGGGTTCTCCGGAATGGCAGGACCTGCGTCACCTCTTGCCTCTGCCTTCATCTTCGCCTTTACTTTTCTCTGTGCTGTTTGTGCCTGGTCCCATTGTTTCCGCCGGTCCCCCCGGCCCGGCTCGAACAGCTCCCGCAACTCCTGCCACCGCTGAGTACCGCCCCCGCAGGACGCATGCTTGCATCCCGCAAAGATCGCACCGCTCCCGAACTGGATTTCAAAAGCCCCGTCCTTGTGCGCTGATGAGAACGGGCATTGGTCGAGAATAAAGAGAGTGCCGCCACTGTACGGTTTTTCGGACCGCACTTCGAGCCTGTGATCGGACAAACATCGGTGCAGGTCGAAACCTTTGTCCTTCGCTGCGGTCGGCTGCTGTGCGTGCTGCTCGGTCGGGAGCCGTCCCGTGAGCTCGCGGAGTTGCTCCGGACTTACGATCTTCAACGCATTGGGAGCCGAGATGATCCGGCTCCTCCGGTGTGGACGTTCGGGTGTGTTGTCACATTCTGAAGCAAAGACGGTCCTGTTCCTCTATCTTATGATCAAGGGGAGAGATTACGCGTACAATATTTCAAACATTTTAAAAAACGGGGATGTTGCCAGCAGGGATGGTCTGAAACTTTTATCCCGGCCGAATAAGGTCAGTGGTCTCTTAAATGAGATGGAACGCGATAATCTCTTAATAAAATGGTCGAATTTACCTGAAGAGGAGAAAAAGTTCAAACTGCATTGTCACCCGGAAAATTCACCCTCAGAACAACAGAAACCGTATGAGCCGGTGTATTTTGTGATTAACAAGAATGTCTTATTCCTTCGTCTTAACTATAATACCGAGGAGACGGAAATTTTGGAACTGTTAATCCGCGACAAGGCGGAGTCGAGATCGTTTTTAAATTTCAGCGATGAAACCGGATGGGTAGCACCATCAAAAAATGAATTGGTATACCGCTATTGTGGCGAGGAAAAATTCACGCCGATTTCTGACCATGCCCTGTATGGTGTGGACTGGCCACGGGTGATTTTTGATGAGTTTCAGTTTACGAATGCAGAAATAGTAAAAATTCTCACCCGGTTGAAAAAATTTGATTATTTCACGGTTTTATTGTTAAACAAGCAGTTTCTTATGCATATCATCGCCGTTTTGAATAATAAAATTGCAAATATCGAACGAGTCTCATCCGGTTTAGGGATCCAGATCGATCAACTCCCCCTATCTGAATCCGGTAAACGGATATTTGTCCAAAGATCTCTTGACCAGATTCGACTGATGCAGCGTGGGTATGCTAAAGATAAGGGAATCACGGTCGATCAGATCATTCGCGAAATTTATGCCAAACCACAAAGAGATATCAAACAATATTCTACATTATTCTCGTTCATTAATTCTAATCGCACGTTTGAGTCAACCGTAATAAAATGGGAAGATCCAATAGACGATATAGAAGGTTTTCCCCAATCGGGTTTTGTGATTAATTATCAGCGTGTTTATGAGGAGTTACTGATTTTTAACGATTCGTTGATCTCGACGAGTCTGGCAAATGACCGGGTGAAGGAAGAGTGACATTTTTTATCCTTGTGTCTCATGTATCGCCTATATGAGATACCCGGAATAAGGGGGTATTGACCATGAAGGAAAACAAGCCCAAATCAGACTCCGTTTTCACGGTCCCGGTTTGGGAAACCCCGTAAAACGGTCCGATTTGGGCGGAGTGAAAAATGTGCCTTAATATCGCTCTATTTGCAAAAATAAGGCAAATTCTGGTTTGAAAAGAGGGCCACCAAGGCCCTTTAAATCGTGTTTTGTTTTTTCACCTACTTTGTGCCATCAGACATGAGAAATGCTGTTAAAACGCATCTATGAGGCTCGTTTTTTCAAGCGGGTCTGAAAAACAGGATTCTGACTTGGAATAAAGCGAATTACGGCGAGATGACGATTACAAATGAGCTTTTGCTCCCGGTTATTTTTTATGATAACTCCAATTCCCGTCCTTATCATTGCAAAATCCCATGGCTTTCCAGAAACCAATTGCGCTGTGACGGACCCGGTCGGCTATCACAACCTGAAAATTGCATTTGCAATAGTCAACAAATTCCCTGCCATAGCCGAGCCCCTCCCATGCGGGGTAAATGTTTATGGAATAGATGATGATTGTTGCATCTTTTATGGTGCAGCGGGCTTTGCCCACACGATCGCTCCCGCTCGATATATCAGCCCAGTCGTATTGCGACTGTTGTTGTTCTTTTGGGGTGAATGTAATGGATAGCGTCATGGACACTCTGACTCTCACATAAAACCATGGCAGA
>JANYBK010000246.1 GCA_025360805.1 Methanomicrobiales archaeon | reverse complement strand
ATTGTCCGGGTCATGGGTCAGTGCCTTGTCAAATGACGCGATTGCGTCTCGGTATCGTCCCTGATTTCCCAATGCAAGTCCCTGGCAAACCAGAAGGTCTGCATTATCGGGTTCGATCTTTAGTCCCGTGTTGAAACTTTCAAGTGCCTTATCGTTGTTACCGATCGACCACTGGTTCTGTCCATGCTGTATCCAGAAAATTCCAGTCTTGGAATCATTCTCTGCCCCCGCAGTTGACCTAACTGGTTCCCGTGGGGGGTTTTGCTCGTCGGGATTTTCATTTTTTTGCCCGTTTTTTTGTTCATCGCGACGAAGAAGTTTATCAAAGAAGCTCAAGAGTGGTCTGACTCCGGGTTTTTGGTATAAGTGTGATTGTTGCAGGGCAATAAATAATTTAGTTTATTTCTTTACTGTTCCGGTAACCGCTCGAAAAAGCACCTGTGTTTTTAAGAACCTGTCTGAATTGTTTACTTTTTGGTGCAGTGTTTTTTAGCACCGCTACCTTTGCTTCTTCCAGATGTTCCCTTTAAGGACAACCCGGATAAAAAAAAGAAAGTTATTCTATAATAATTGCCGGCTTGAATGGCAGAGCTGTTGCAGCTTTTACGTGAACGCCGGATTCGGCATCAGTGATATGCACCGGCACGCCAAACACCTTTTCGAGGAAGGTCTTTGCATCCTCGAAGACTGCATGCTCATTGATTGGCTCTTGCGTCAGCGGGGTGACTACCTGTGGGGGAAGGCGGTGGATAAGAGTGGTGCACTGCCGGGCTGCATCGGTTGCCTCTTTGCCACGCTTCTTCATGTTATCGTCTTTCATGATCTCTTTGATTACGGTGTTGCGATCCGCTGATTGTGCAATTGTCCGGAATATGTCGTGCTTCCATTCAGGCGCAAGTGCGATGGTAATTGCCTTTGGCGTGATCTGGATAATCTTCATGATCGATTCAATATCCTCAACCGTGCGGGAGAGCAGTTCTTCTGAGAGTTCTACACGCGGGCTGATGAGTTTCTTATCAGCAACCGGCCATGGAGCAAATGAGACGAGTCCTTCTCCTGCCAGTTCCTTCCACAGATGTTCGCCCGTGAATGGGATGAACGGAGATAAGAGCCGCACCCATACGGAAGCAAGCGTATGGAGTTCCCTGCTCCCATCGCAGTTATCCGGCAGCCTGCGGCGGTACCACTTCAGGTCGGTTTCGATGCTGAACCAGGCTTCCTGGAGAGCTTGCCGGGTCTGGAAGTTGTTGAGCGCTTCGGTGGTCCGCTCGATATGCGACTGGAGTCTGCTGACAAGCCACTTGTCGATATCGTGGGGTTCGCCGTTGGCATCCTTCATTTCCATGATGGTTGCATAGAACCGTTCGATCTGCTTCTTGGTTGAGATGACGAGTTCGTTTCTCCAGTCAAAGTCCTGCCACGGTTCGGCGCTGCCCATTAAGAACATACGCACGGTATCTGCACCGAATTCAGCAACTGCATCTTCGAGTAAGAAAACGTTGCCTTTAGATGACGACATCTTTGCACCGTTTAAGAGACCCATGCCAAAGACGACCATTCCTGCCGGGAGCTTGTCCTTTGGAAATATCGAGACATGGTGGAAGATCTGGAAGGTGAGGTGATTGGAGATGAGGTCTTTTGCTGAGAACCGGTAATTGTACGGGTACCAGTAGAGGAACTCCGCCCGCATCGCATCAAGTTTCTTCTTCTCTGGCAGATCTTCGGATTTTTTTCCGAGGAAGATGTAGTCAAAGACTTCTGGTGTGAGCAGTTTTGAATCGATCTCGCGAATCTTGTGGGCGATCGTGTAATACGCCATGTAGCAGGTCGAGTCCGAGAGCGGCTCGATCAGCTGCGTAGTGTCCCACGGGAAGCGGGTGCCAAGTCCAACACGGCGGGTGCAGGCCCAGTCCTTTAGCCAGCCTACCGTGCGGTCGAACTCTGCCCGGACTTCTGCGGGTACGAGTGCCATGTCCCCAAGGTGGTCGCTTACCTGTTGCTTCCATGCCGGGTCGCTGTATTTTAAGAACCACTGGTCGTGGAGGATCTTGACCCGGACCTGGTTGCCGCACCGGCATATGACCGGGCGCTGGTCGAACTCGTACATGATAGCAGAATCGTACTTCTCGACCATGAGTGCAGCTACATCGTCGCGTGCAACCCGGACTGGTTTTCCGCCGTATTTTTCAAAGAGTTTGCCTTTTGAGAACTCTGCGGAATAGATTTCCTGCGTGAGTGCATCCATCCGGCTGTCCATCTGGTTTGCAATGCCGGCTTTCTCTACCGCATACTGGGCAGGAATCTCGCCATAACCTTCGACTTTGATGAGCGGGATCGGTTTGATCTCTTTGTACTTTCCTGCCTGCTGGAGGTCGCGGAGAGCAATATAGTCAAACGGTGCATGGGCAGGAACGCTCATGACAAGCCCGCTTGCCATATCGGGGTCTACAAATTCAGCGGGGAGGATGGTGATCTCACCGCAGAGCGGGTGGGAGACTTTCTTGTCGATTAAGTCTTTTCCATGTATCTCTTCTTTGATCTCGACCGTGTGGTCCTGCAATATGAGTTTCTCGGCTGCTTCTTTCGATACGATCCACGCCTTGCCGTCAACGAGTGCTTTAACGTAGGTGACTGTGGGGTTGGCCCAGAGGTTGGTCACACCGTGGATGGTTTCGGGGCGGAGCGTTGCAGTGGGGATGAACGAGTCGCCGTACCGGAACATGACGAGCGTGAACTTGACAACTTCAGACTTGTCTCCTTCAAGCAGGTCGTGGTCGCCGACCGGGTTTTCATCGACCGTACAGTACCGGACTGGATGCACGCCTTTGATGACGTGACCTGCTTCATAGAGATGCTTCCACTGCCATTCGATAAACTTGCTGTACGTCGGGTCGACGGTAGTAAAGCGCCTTCGCCAGTCGATCGAAAGCCCGCAGGCAGTCATCACCCGCTGGTATTCGCCGGCAAAGTGCCGGACGATAGTTAACGGATCGACAAACTCGTCGAGCACGTTCTGCGGTACCTTGTAGAGATCGCGGTAGAGCCGGATGGTCTTTTCGTCTTTATTTGCGATCCGTTTCGAGATACCAATCACCGGTGCACCCGTAACGTGGAATGCCATCGGGTAGAGCACCTGTCGGCCTTTCATCCGCCAGAACCGTGCGATCACGTCCGGCACTATATACGTCCTACCATGACCTACGTGCATTGCTCCACTCGGGTACGGGTAGGCTACCGTTAAGTAGAACTTTTCAAGATTCGACGGGTTGGATTCAAATGCATGTATCCACGACTCGTGTGCTTCTTCTTCAAATTTGCCCAGATCAAATTCGCTCACATCATCACTTCCAAAAAAAAAGTTATACTGGCCGCAGCTTGATGATCTCGTTATTCTGGTAACGCCTGATCATCTCCTGGGCAATGCTCGAGTTCTTGGCAAGGCTGATCTCACCGAGGTCATTTACTGTTGCTGTAAAGAGATACTCCTTACCGGCAAACACATCGACGATCTTTCCGCTCTGTTCTGGCGCAATGATCGTTAACTGTTTCTTGTCGGTCAGGATCTTCACACCGCCGCCGAGGTTCATCTCATCTTCAGCTTTCTGCGGATGAGTCTGCATCTGCTGTCGGTCGAATTCCGAGCGGGGTTTGATGTCAATGCCAATGCCAATCTTGTTGACGATTGCAGAGATGTTCTTGCCGCCTTTTCCTATTGCTGCGGGGACATCCTTGTCGTCAATATACACGATTGCTTTTGTATCGCTGACCATCTGGACATCGATAAAACCCTCAGTGTAGCGCCCAATCTCGCGCTGGACATCCTTTTCCGTGAGTTTCCAGCCGGGGTGTTCGTCAATTTCCCTCTTTGGCGCTTCCTGCGGCGGAGCAACAGGAGTGGGAGTGCGTGCAATCTGAGGCAATGAAGTGATCGGTTGGCTGATCTGCGGCACCTGCGGGGTTTTTACAGGCTGGATTGAGGCAGGAGCAGAAGTTGTTGCACCGGCGATGACTGGCATGACAATGGTTTCGCCATCGTACCGGAAGACATCAAGTACGAGCTTACCGCTTTCGTTGTCGGTTATCGTTGTTACCGGGCGGATGTTCATCTCGCCTGCCATTCCTGTCGGTACCTTGATGGTAAAATCGACATCGTAGATTTTGGAGATCACGCCCTGCTTGACAAAGATTATCGTGTTGATAACCTGTGAGAGCACCGAGAAGTCCACGCGGTTCGAGAACCGCTGGATTGCATCCCGCACGCCATTTGCGTGGATGACGCCGACCATGCCTAAGCCCGCGAGCCGCATGTCGCCAAAGACATTGAAGTCCTCGTTCTTCCGGAGTTCATCGAAGATCACGAAATCTGGCCGGACGAGCAGGAGCACGTCAGCGGTGTTGGCCATGCTGCCGTCGAGCGCGGTGTACTGGGTGATCTGGTCCGGCACCTGGAGTTCGCGGGGTGCCTCCATGGTCTTGACTACAAACCCTGAGTCTGACAGGAACGTTGCAACGCTCTGGGCGAGCGTGGTCTTTCCCGAACCGGGTGAACCTGCGATGATAAGCCCGCGTTTTTCACCGGTGATCCGTTTTGTGATCACATCGGATTTGGTGTAGTCTTTTAGGGTTACGTCAACTATCGGGCGGACTGCGGTGATCTCCATACCGTCTGAGAACGGGCGGCGGGCAATCGCAATCCGCATGGAACCGATCTGCACAACCGTGATGCCCCGCTTCTCAACTTCGATGAACCCGTCGGGGTCACGCTTGGCCCGTTCGAGAATCTCCTGTGACATGGCCCGGAGTTCGTATTCAGAAGTTGGCTGGTCGCGGATCTGCACGAGTTTCATATCGTTGATTGAGCCCCTCTTTGCAGTTGGAGCGATCCGTTCTTTTAAGTACACGGCGATGGTGTGCTCGTCAAAGAACTGGTCGATGCCGAGCGGCCCGAAGTTCCCTGCCTGCGGTTTTAAGTAGATGACATCGAGTCCTTTTGCCCGTGCCACTTCAGCCTGCACGAAATCGCTGGTGATGAAGCGTGCGTTGTTTTCGCAGGCGACACCCCGTATAATTGAGTCGATCTCGCCGCCACTGGCAAGCTTGACCTGTTCGAGTGATGGTCGGACACCGGTGAACTTGAGTTCAATGGTTTTTTCCTCGGCCATTTTGCACAGCGACTGGAGTTCGTTAAGCCCCGCAAACCCGATTTCGCGCCCGTTATTTGCCTGCGCTTCGAGTTCTGCGATCACTGCTTCCGGGACGATTATTGTTGCACCTTTGTATTCACCGGCTTTTATCATTGAAGTTATGCGCCCGTCGATGAGGACGCTTGTATCAGGTACTAGTATCATAATTGTATTTCCTCACGGTATTGTGTTCTATGGTATGCTATGCTATTCTCTTGGATTTTAACGGGAATTATGGCGAGCGCTCGCCAATCCCCGTGAACCAGTATGAGCGCCTTTTTAAGCCGCCCGCGCCGGTTATCTGGTTCAACGACTGTAAAGATCGTTGATACGATAGATATATTACTGATAGGTTTATAAGGGGTTCGGGATGTAGGGCGGGGGGAGATAAATTTGCTCGATTGATGTTAATAAAAAATAACTAATAATATAAATCGATGCGAAGAATACTTCATTAATGAATAAAGAAGGGCCTGATAACATTACATCGCTACCGAAATCATCAAAATTTACTGAAGAATATTTACAAAAGGCGAGTTATTTAGGCACAATTTTACCGTTATTAGATATTTTTTATGAAACTTTAATCGAGAAAGTGATAAAGAAATACGATCTAAATGTAGTCAAAGAATTTGGTCGTGTCACAAGATCGGCTAAATTATTATCACAATATCTAAAAAATAATTTATCAGTTCATAGTCTTCTGTCATTATGATTTTCTCTCCAATGAGGTTGAGATTCGGCCACAGTGTTTTTATGCAGGTATAACTGGAGTGGACCGCACGCCGGATGTTTTCGCCGCTCTCATTTTGAACCCCACCTTTATCCCCATCTCGGAGACACCCGTAACAAAGGGGTATGTACCATGAGGGAAAACAAGCCCAATTTGGGCTCCGATTGACGGGTCCCGGTCCGGAAACCGCCTCTAATCCCATCTGGTTTTGGGAAGTGAAAACAAGTGCCTGGATCTCACCCTGTTTGCCAAAATACGGGTGAAATGGGCTTGAAAAACGAGGGGTGCCAAGGCCCTTTAAAGCACGGTTTGTTTTTCACAGTGGTTTCCCTGTTTGAGGAGAGATCTGCCCTAGAAAGGGTCGTTATCGAGGTCGTTTTTTCCGGGGTATCGAAAAAAGGGGTTTTGACCTGGAATCGGGGCAGCCAGATAGGATAGTTCGGTTGTTTCGGGAGATTGGATTACCGGGGAAGTGTGTGCACATCGATACCGTTCTTTAAGAATCTAAAATTCCACCCGATTCAACAAAATCAGATTCCACGCCGAGTGAGCAACAATCGCCGGCAATAAATTCCTGCCATTGAGGAAGTATATCGCACCGTAGATCATAAACTGGAAAAATCTCATAAGCCAGTTTATCGACGTTGGATTTGTGTGGGCGTTTGCAAAAATATATGATACAATCATCAGCGCAGCAAAACACATCCCGGTAATCATCCACCGGTTTTTGTAAATTCTGGTAAAAAGGACAAATGCCATACTGAGAAGAACGCATTGCAAAATTTCCTCAGATACCGGTGCAAGAATACCGGACTCTGCAATGTACAGTGGCAGAGGATCGGCAACCGGGAGTAATGGGAAGGTGTGAAAAATCATGTTGTTATACATCACCCACACCAGATACGTTCCAACAATTACCAGGAGCGGGACTAAAACTGTTTTCCACCAGGTCCCGATATCGAACCTGATATCATTCGCGATACCAGAGTAAAATCCTTTGAGAGATTTTGGAAATCGTTCGATGGTGGGTATGCGGAAAAGGTAGAGGACAATAATCAGAAGTTGGGTCGGGATGATGAACAGGTCCATGTCATAACTCCGTAATCGATTGAATCACCGTATCACAATATTGAGTTGCACACTCCGTTGCCATACCTTCCTCCTTTGTTATACCGATTCGACGGGACTGTTGTATACCTATGGAAAAACATCACTCGCATAAAAAATCTGATACGATTCTCTTTTTTTTTATGAGTTCATGCCCCTTATGCCCCTTTGGTGCCCCTTTGGTGCCCCTTATGCCCCTTTAGTGCCCCTTTGTAAAATATAGTGAGTCCCTTTTCCAGTTTTTCCCACCCGGGAAATAATCTTACGTTCTTCGAGATCATTGAGATCTATTGAGGACTGTCTTTTTTTAACAGAAGCAAGGATCTGGAATTCAGAATTGGTAATTTTTCCATGTTCCCTGATATATGCTACAGCTAGTATCTGACGATCATTCAACCCCTGCAATCCAAGATATTCCGGATTGAAAATATCTTTCTTGAATATGACTGAAAAACCTTGATCTTCCTGAAATACAGGTTCGGGGAGCTCTGCTTCTGCACAGGCAGTCCGGATCTTCTGGACGCCGCTTCCCCACCGTTCTATCCATGCCATGTCGTAAAAAATCTGTGCGATTCCCTTGTTCCGCAGGACCGATGCGTGCGAAGAAAATAATTCGGGCAACGTGATCCCGGAAGCCAGCCGTCCCGGGCTCCATACTTTTAAGGATGCTCCCATGATACGAATCTCAACTGAAGAGCTGATCGTGTAGTTACGGTGACAGATCGCATTAATGACTGCTTCACGGAGTGCCTCTATAGGATAGTCCCAGACCTGTTTTCGTTCAGGTTCACCGGTCATCACAAATGCAACCCGGATATTCTTCCGGATAAACTCCATCGCGTCATTTACCTGCTCAATAACGGTACCTTGCACCATACGATCGTCAAGCACACTAATCTCATCAGAGCCAAAGAGCCCGCAATGGATGGTTGCCTGAGACAGGACCCGCTGCGGGTTTTTCCCGAAGAGTAGGATCGCGGCCCATGTAGGTTTGTTGTCCTGGATCAGTCCGATCTTCTCGAGTACCGTTTGAGGGGATTCGTCAGGTGCAATATTCCGCCTCCCCGACTCGTTTGCTTTTTTGATATAGTCGGCAACTTTTGCCAGATCCAAATCTTCAACCGTGGTTTTTTGTGCCGGTGTCAGGTCCCAGCTGCTGCCAATGGATTGAAGATGCATCTCTGAAATCTCGTGAGGCTGCATCACCCGATTGCTTGAGCCGACGCGCCGGTAACATCGGCCTTTGATGGATACCGGTTTAAGCGGATTTTCTTTGATGTGAATCGCTACTACGGGTTTCCCTTCACACGATAGTTCTTCAATCTCCGGGATCAGGCGGGGTTCGGTACTCTGAGAAATCGTATTGGTCCATTCCTTGAATGATTCAGTACCGATCAGCGTCCCGATAACGTTTCCACGATCATTTATTCCAATAAAAATTGTGCCTCCCTTGGTATTTGAAAATGCACTGGCTGTAATAGCGGCATCCCGATCAAAGGATTCTTTGAATTCAACTTTATCGGATTCGTTAAAGATCATGTGCTGAGGGCCTCAGGGCTTTGTACTGAGTTAAGGTTCTCTTCCTTTTTCATGTTGTTGCTCTACATTTATCGAGGTCGGTTTTTCCGAAGTCCAGAAAATTAGAGTGATTTTCAGGGGGTATTACCCCAATAATCAACTTTTTCGAGCATTTTGCATCTGCAACAGTTCTCCTCTGAACCGGTCCATCATTGCCTGAAACTCCGGCTGGAGTTCTCCCTGCTGCTTTGCCTGTATGGCATTATTTGCGGCTTCTTCAGTGAGCTCGCATCCGCACGTATCACAAAGTCCCCGGGTCGGACCGTTGACCGTGAAACACCGGGGGCACTGCCGGGCTTCAAGAGTTTTTGACCGATCCTCTTTGGTAATGATCCCGGCCTTCTCAGCTACTACCCGCTCCACATCGGAATCGACCAGGTGAAGGTACGTTGAAAACATTTTGCTGTTGAGATTTCCCCAAAGTAATTTCTTCACAATAGCCTCACCGTATCCCTGCCGGATAAGGATAGTTGCCCGGGTGTGCCGGAAGATATGCGGAGTGATGTGCTTTGTTATTCCCGCTCTCTTGGCGATGACACGAATCTGTTTTGCCAACCCATTATATCCAAGCGGGGCCTTCTTGTTTGAAAGGAATACAAATGCATCCGGCGTTACGGGGAGGGGGTAATCATTGCGCCAGGATGCGAGATAGGCCCGGGCCATAACGAGGGGGACTGTTTTTGTTTATAATCTTGTGATCCAAGACAAGAAATTTCAATGAAAAAAGAGAAGAACTAAAATTATAATACCGGTTTTTTCTTGAGCGCAGCCACCAGTATTTTAACACCGGCTTCAATGTCATTGCAATCCAGAACTTCTACCGGTGAATGAATGTACCGCGAAGGGATGCTGACAGTTGTACTTGGGATCCCCCCTTTAGTCAGGTGGATTGCAGTTGCATCGGTTGTTCCCCCACTACCAACTTCCATCTGCACAGGAATTGAATTTGTATCCGCAGCCTCCTTGAGCCACTTGACCACTTTGCGGCTGGCGATAAGTCCTCTTCCGCTGCTATCAACGATGGTGATGACCGGGCCTTTTCCCATCAGGACTGGAGCATCTTTCATCTCGATACCCGGATGATCGCCAGGAATAGTGACATCGGTGGCTATGGCACAATCAGGATCGAGTGCATATGCACTGGTACGGGCACCCTTTAAACCAACTTCTTCCTGGACCGTAAATACGCCAAAGATTGTGAGCGGAGAGTCAACCTCTTTTAAGGTTTTTATAAGCATTGCTACGCCGGCCCGGTTGTCAAAGGCTTTTCCGGTAACCCGGGAATTAGCCAGTTCACAGAATTCCCGGTCAATGGTCACAGGTGTGCCAACTTCAATACCGAGATAATCTACCTCATCGGGATTTGTTGCACCGATATCAATGAATAGATCGTCGACTTTTACTCCCTTCTTACGCTCTTCGTCATCCATCATGTGCGGGGGTTTACCGCCAATGACCCCAATAACGGGACCGTTTGCCCCATGCAGCACTACCCGCTGGTTATAGAGCGTCGGTCCGTACCATCCTCCGAGTGCAACGAACCGGATGAAGCCTTTCTCTTCTACATACTTCACCATGAGCCCGATCTCGTCCATGTGAGCAGCGAGCATCACTTTGAACTTATTGCCATGCTTGACTGCGATCAGGTTGCCCATCGGGTCTTCGCGAATCTCATCAACATGCCCTTTAAGCTCTTTTTTAATAAGTGCATAGACGTTGCCTTCACTGCCCGAAACACCGTGGGCATTGGATAATTTGCGTAACAGTTCTTTGACCATGTTATTCACCTATTACATTTTTGATCCTATCAATGGCACGCCCAAGGTTCTCCCGGGAGGTAGCATAACTCATGCGGGCATACTCCGGCGCATTAACGCCGAAAGCAGAGCCAGGGACAATCACAATCCCGGAATCAATAATTTTCTGGGTGAGCGCTGGTTTCATTGGTACAAAAGCGTAGAATGCACCTTCGGGAAGCGGAAAGTTCAGCCCAAGTCCAGATAATCCTTTGCAGAAAAGATCACGCCTTACACGGTATTCATCGCGCATTACGGTAACGGGCTGCTGGTCTCCTTCGTATGCCGCAATTGCCGCATACTGGGAGATAGACGTGGCGCAGGCCTGGCAGTACTGGTGCACTTTTATGCACTGGCTAATGATATCAGGTGATGCGGCAAGATACCCGAGACGCCAGCCAGTCATCGCGTAGGTCTTACTGGTCGCATTGATAGTGATGACATTGTCGCCAAACTGACCAGCGCTCCAGTGTTTTTTACCATAGATGAAATGCTCATACACTTCGTCAGAGATTATGGTAACTTTTGCATCATCGGCATATTCGACAAGGGCTTTAATGGATTCCTTGCTCTCGACAGCCCCCGTAGGATTTCCCGGGGAATTTATTACAAATAGTTTTGCCCCGTCCATCAGTTCTTTGGCCTTTTCTACATCGATATGCAAATCTTTGGTGAGAGGTACACTGACCGGTGTTGCACTCGCAAGGACAGCGAGGGATGCGTAGGAGACAAACCCGGGATCCGGGCATAGCACAATATCACCATGGCCGACCACTGCTTGCATCACTATATGGAGCGCTTCACTTGCCCCGGCAGTTACAATGATCTGATCCGGCAGGTAAGAGAGCTGGTTCTCTGATTTGAATTTTCTACTTATTGCCTGGCGAAGTTCCGGGATACCATTGTTTCCGGTATACCCGGTCTTTCCATCCTGTATTGCTTTTATGGCAGCCTCTTTGATGTGCTGAGGTGTATCAAAGTCGGGTTGGCCGAGCCCGAGATTGATGGAGTCCGGACCTGCAGCTTCAAACAAGCGGCGAATGCCAGATATTTCAATATCTTTTACTCGTTCTGCAAATTTTATGCTCATCGTTATCTCCTATTCGATATTCGTATGCCGGTTCTTAAGTGCGCTTTCATCGGTCTTTGTGATCTCCATCAGCCGCGAGACCACCGCATCAGCAAAGATCATGGAAACTGTCTCAAAGAGCGTTCCTAAAGGAGCAAACGATTTATGTTCACCCATCATCTGCCGGATTTCAAACTCGACCGCATCATCTTCCACATTATCCCGGTGCTGCTCAATAATTACAATACAATCAGAGATCTTACCGATGCGTGAATCTGCATTCGAAGAGATCAGGCAGATTCGTCCCCCAATCTCCTTTGCAGTCTCAGCCAGATCAGCAACTGTCTTAGTCCGGCCGGAGCCCGAGAAGATGACCATCAGATCGCCATTATTTAATGCCGGAGTTATTGTCTCTCCGACAACATATGCTTGAAACCCAAGATGCATAAGACGCATGGCAAAAGCTTTTGCCACAAGCCCGGACCGTCCTGCACCGATTACATAAATGCGTTTTGCTTTTAAGAGTTCGGTGATGAATTTTCCGATGTCATCATCTGATATGGTATCGGCAATTGAACGGATCTTAGATGCCATCAGCCGCATCATCTCCTGTACCCTGTGGCTCTCCATACTTTCCCCACAAGAAGATGCTATTGCATAGTAGATGAGAATTTCGTAAAAGATTTCGAATCAGGCACAATTATTTGCTCATTATCGTATGGGCAGGGTAAGCGGTCTTCCGATTCTCCTCTCCAAAGAATAGGGCATTAATAGTCGAGATACAAAAAATATTATCAGTAGAATAAAATTTTACGGTTTGTACCTTTCAATATCCCCATAAGCCACAAGTTTCCCACAATCAATTACCGACACCGCCCCATGACCCCCACAGATAAGGCAACGCCTGCCGGAGGATACCAGTTCGCTATCCGTATCCTGTGCCAGTTCGAGCAGACCTTTTCGTTCCTTTTTAGCCATATCGCTATCCACATTGACTGACGTCACGAGAAATGCTGCAAGCGAACTATAATCAGCCCGTTCAGTTGAGAGACTGGCAAAATTGATCACACTGTCGGCAGCAAACAACAAACCAGTTGCCCGGGAATACAAAAACACCTGTCCGGCTGTATGTCCGCTTAAACCGTCCAGCACTTCCAGTTCAATATCTCCAATAGAGACTGAATCGATTACCGGAAAAATTCCCCGGGCTGTTCCATCCGTTGTTGAGATACATTCGATCTTTTCCGGAGTATTAAACTGTGAGAACAGGTTGATCATCTTTGTATAGAATTCATCAAGAGATGAGTGATCGCTTCGTGAGCCGTAAGCCCGGTTATTTGTCCGTATTATCTCAAGAGTACTTTGGTGCATGAGCACCGGAACTGCAAAAAAACCGGCAGCCCCGCAATGATCTGCATCTGCATGTGTAACTACGATACGACTGATTTTCCTATGATCCCCAATACCATAACGCAAAAACATGGCCATTACATCTGAATGGTAAATGCCGTACCCGGTATCAATCATCAGGAGATTTTCTTCTGACTTTATAATAAAAATATTTCCGCCACAGGGAACCTGAAAACAGAACAAGGTTGCATGATCGTTGATCGGGAATTTCTGGACATCTGCGTAAAAGTTTTTACCAGTAGTAGCTTTTAAAGTCTGACCCGTCTTAAGAACGCTCTCAAAAACCTGTTTGGGATCACAACCCCGATCCATCAGCTCCTGCGCAATGTGATTGGTGTCAGCAAGAAACGAGAGCAGAAATGTATCTTCATATTCACCGATAAGTTCACGGATTGCCTGTGCGTAACGAACATAAAATACCGTATCATCAAGTTGTTTTCCTGTAGTATCATATTCGATAATTTCAATCCGGTACAATGATTTCAACTGGTTTAACAAACGATCTACAACTATACCCTGTTCGAGATTCAGGCTTACAGTAAGACGATCCGAATGCCTGCCCTTATCATCGAAATCCAAAAATGAAATATTTGCACCAGCCGATGTTGTTAACCCCAGAAATTCGTATAGTGCACCCGGACGGTGGGGCAGGTAGACGCAGAATTTTAAGAAACTCAAGGGTTTTATCGAGTTCTGGAGATACCCAATCCTCTCGAGATCCTGTGTGATCTTATTAAATGATTCTTCCGATACCGTAACTTCATAAAAAACCGTTCCGGGATCGATGCGGCGGTCAAACTGTATTCGGTTGATATTGCCCTCATATTTTTTAATAATCTCTGCTACCCTGTAAAGCGATCCTGGTGTATCGGGCATGTGAGCGATAAAAGAGAACTTTTTCAAAGATACTCACCGATTATGTCACTACCTGTGGTGTGTTTACTGCGATATAGATTATGGCAGAAAAATATCAGAATCAGAAAATTGAGATAAAAGAAAGGAAAGTTGGTTTTTTATTTCCTTTTCCATACAAGGGCAATGGCACCAGTTATGAAAACTCCTATAAGTGCTGTAACTGGCGAAAGAGGGATTGAAGATGGGCTTTTTTGCAGGACCGGGGATAACGTGGCCGGGGCTGAATCCTTGACAGTGACCTGAGCTGAATAGGTCTGGTATCCGGGATATTTTATCTCAACCAGGTGGTTTCCATAATTAATATTACCTAGATCAACCGGTGTTTTTCCCATCATCACCGAATCGAGGTAGACTGAAGATCCGGCCGGGGTTGATATAATTGATAGTGTGCCTGTTCCCTCCGGAATACCCGGAGAAACTGCCACAGTTGTCCCTATTGAAGTCTGGGTTTGGAGAGGAAGGACTGTAAGAACCATCTGGAGAGGATTTTTTATCGAAGGGTTGCTAATCGTAACATAATATTTTCCTGGTCGCATGTCTATATGGAATCCATAGTTGAAGTATCCGGATGCACTGACTGGTGAAGAATATGTACGATAAATTTTTCCGGCAGTGTCTGTTATATCAATACGGGCATAAGATATACCTCGTTCTATAGAACCTGTAACCGATACATAGTCAGCATTTTTCGCCGGATTAGGAGAAAGGTTAGCATAAAACTCTGCTTTTTTCATAAACACTTGAGCAGTCGAAGATATTTCGGGATGGGCCAGATCTGCAGCAGTGAGGACATATCTTGCAGTCTGCATCTTTTCCACTCCTTTGATACTCGATGTATACCATGCAAGCTTCCATGTGCCGTCAGGGTTCACTTCTACCGGATTTCCAGCACCCGGATTTCCATTGAGATCATATATGGGAACACCTTCATCTGGAAGACCTGGGCCGTTGATTCGGATAAAGGTAATATTACCCACTGTGTTTTTGCCATCAAAAATAATTGTGTCGCCAATGTAGCTTCCGCCTGATCCACGGTAGGCTATTGTTACTGTCCCATTCGCACCCATCACTGGCTGGATAATACAAATCGCTGCAATCAGCAGCACAAGAACCGAAAAAAACCTGTTAAACTGCATAATACTCATTTTCTAGCCTCTCGTTAAAGAGAATATCATCTATAATGGATATAGATTTTTGTTAAAGTTAGTCACACATATCTAAAAAAAAACGGGAATTGACTGTAATTACATCATAACGAAACTATATCAGTATTACAGGGAAACGATTTATTCGAGTGAATCTGGTAATGATCGATGTTGAATTGGCAATAAAAAAAGGAGAACTTCAATTTAAAGCAGCAATTCCGCTTATACAGGGAACCCTTTCCTATGATGATACAGCCTATCATCTCCCCATTTCCTACGCACTGACCGGTATACCGGTGCATGACCGGAATACCTTGCTGGAAATTTTTTCCCGTACAAAAGACAACCCATTGGTTGCTTCTGAATTTATTATTGCAAAGAAAATGGCACAGTATGGAAAAGAAGTGTCACCCTACACGGGTTTTATTGGCGATAGTACGATCCGGAAACTCGGGTATTCACTTGTTGATGGCAGTATTCTTGGCCTAGCTCTCATTGTCGGGTCTCCTAAAAGTGCCGGGTCTGCTGCTGCAATCTGCCGCGAGCTTCAGGAAAAATATATGCTCACCTTCCTTGCCGGCCCGGTTGTGCCTTCTTTATCATCTGCCGGAGTAAAATTGGGTCTTGACTATCGCCTGATTCCTCTTGGTTCAAGCGCTTTGCATGGTGTGCATTTCGTTGATATCATTGCTCGTGTCGCTATGATGTTTGGGGGAGTCACCCCCGGCGATATGCAGCGTCTGTTAACCTATGCAGCGGAACGGGCAAAAGCCATTGTTATTGTACTTCCCGGTCTTTCTGATGAAGAGATTGCACTTGTCGATGGTATGCGGGTGCTCGGATTTCCTATACTTTCGCTGGGGGATTATTTGGGAGGAGCATGGATCCCGGCAATTCCGGAAGATATAGTAAAAAAAGGGATGGAGCTAAAATGTATCCGCGTTAACGTTACTGCAATCCCGATACCTATGGGATGTTCCCCCGCTTTTGAAGGGAAAAGTATCCGGAAAGAAGAGATGTACGTGGAGTTTGGTGGCGGCAGATCACCCGCGTTTGAACTGCTGCGTATGAAAAACCCGGGCGAGATCAAAGACGGGCAGGTAAGAGTCATCGGTCCCGAGATCGATTCCATGCAGGAAGGGTCTGCAAACCCGCTGGCAATTATAATTGAAGTGGCCGGAAAAACAATGAAAAAAGATTATGAGCCGGTTCTCGAAAGAAGGATTCATAATTTTGTTAACTACGGCGAAGGTTCGTGGCATGTAGCCCAGCGGGATCTCATATGGGTCAGATTATCGAAAGAAGCTGTTGCAAAAGGTGTGAAGATTGAACATCTGGGCAAACTTCTCGCAAGTAAGTTCCGCATGGATTTTCCCCAGTTGCTGGATGCTGTATCGATCACGCTGATTACGGACAAGGAAAAAGTATTGGCAGCAAAAAAAGAGGCAGAGCAGGTCTATGACGAGCGGGATGCTCGCATTAAGGGTATGCGAGACGGGGATGTGAATACCTATTACTCCTGCACACTCTGTCAGACATTCGCACCGAACCATGTCTGTGTGATTACTCCTGAACGTCCCGCTCTGTGTGGAGCCATCAGCTGGCTGGATGGTAAGATCGCGTACGAGATTTCGCCTGCTGGTGCAAATCAGCCTGTAGAAAAAGGATCTGCGATCAATGCTCTGAACGGTGAATTTGATGGAATAAATAAGTTCGTTAAAAAAGCCAGCCACGGTGAGATCGACCGGTGCTCGCTCTACAGCGTCATGGAATACCCGATGACCTGTTGCGGGTGTTTTGAATGCATCGCACTGATGCTTCCTGAAGTGAATGGAATTATGGTAGTGAATCGTGAATTCAAAGGGCTTACCCCATCGGGCATGTCGTTTTCAACCCTTGCCGGTACTATCGGTGGTGGAGCGCAGACCCCGGGGTTTGCTGGAATCTCAAAAGGGTATATTCTTTCTGAACGGTTCTTACAAGGCGAGGGGGGAATTGAACGCCTTGTCTGGATGCCCGCCCAACTCAAAGAAGAACTCAAAATGCGCCTTGTAAAAAAATTTAATGAGCAGGGTAAACCGGATCTTTTTGACAAAATTGCAGATGAGACTACCGCTGACACAATCGAAGATCTCATGGTTTATCTTGATGACGTAAAACACCCGGCTCTTACTATGAAGCCACTGGTGTGAGATCATGGGATTTGATGTTCAGTTTGGCTGGAGTGGCACAATTACAGAAGTATTGCTTGGTGCAACAAAGGCCGAAGGGGGTACTCGCAGTCACTCTTACCGGATTGGAAACGGAAAGACACTTCCGTTTCTTGAAAATATACCGGACTCTTCTGCTCCGCTTATAGCCTTAGAGATCTGTGATAACCCAAAGTACTGGTCTCCGATTGTCCTTGCTTATTGTGGGGATCTGGTAAATGATTGCGGAGAATGGGCTAAAGCCGCAGATTCCGTCTATGGATCTGATATGGTGCGCCTGTACCTGACCAGTACCCGGCAAAGGGATTTTTCAGATATTGCATCTGTGGGAAAAACCGTAGATAATGTGCTCTCCAAAACCCATCTGCCCCTCATCATTGAGGGAAGTAACGAACCAAAAATCGACAGTGAAGTATTCTTAAAATGTGGAGAAGCCGGACAGGGAGAACGCCTGCTCCTTGGAACTGCTGAAGCAAGCAGGTACCGCAGTATTGCTGCCGCTGCCATGGCATACAATCATTCAGTAATTGCCCAGTCCCCCATTGATGTCAATCTTGCAAAGCAACTTAACATCCTGCTCAAGGAGATCGGTTTATCCCGGGATCACATAGTCATCGATCCTTACACCGGCTCTCTTGGCTACGGGTTTGAGTATTCCTATTCGGCCATGGAACGTATCCGGTTCGCTGCGCTTAAAGGTGATGCAGATCTTGCCATGCCCATCATCAGTTCTGCCATCGATACTCTAACCGTAAAAGAAGTCAGGGTAGCAGAACCGGCTCTACAAGACGATATTGCAGTCCAGTGGGAATTCACAACCGGACTCTCTGCTGCAGTTGCCGGTGCAGAGATCATCTGTGTCCGCCATCCACGGACAATTCCACTTCTAAAAAAAGCATTTTTAAGCCTGAAATCCGGAAAAAATGCAGCCGGAGGGCAGTAATATGGCACTCAAAGCACTCGACATTTACAAACTCCTGCCTAGAAAAAACTGCAAGGAGTGTGGCGATCCCACTTGCCTGACCTTTGCCATGAAACTGGCCGGGGGAAAAACGGATGTGGACCTATGCCCGTACCTCGATGAAGGAGCCCGGGCAATACTGGGTGCAACAACACGACCTCCGATAAGGATTGTGAAGCTCGGTATTGGTGAGCGATCCTTTGCTGTTGGAGAAGAGTTCGTACTCTACCGTCATGAAAAGACATTTTATCATCCCCCGGGAATAATGTTCAAGATTGCTGACACCCAGACCGTAGATGAAATTCAGGCCGTTACAACGCGTGTCCTGAATGAGTCGTTTTCCCGTGTAGGGGCTGATCTACGGTTTAGTGGGATTGCAATAGAAAATGCCAGTGGCTCTGCAGATACTTTTGCGCTTGCTGTAGAAACGGTTGAAAAAACTGCTGACCTGCCGCTGGTACTAATGTCTAAAGATCCTGCAGCACTATCTGCAGCTCTTACACATTGCGGAACCTACCGCCCGCTTATTCACGCAGCTACACAGGAAAATTACGAGGAATTCTGCACCCTTGCAAAACATCATGGCTGCCCGCTGGTCATTAAGGGAAATAATATTGAAAAACTTGCACAACTCGCCAAAGACTGCACAACAAAAGAAGTGCAGGATCTCATGCTGGATCTTTCGCCCGAATCGTTACAAGCATTTATTGTCCGGTCTACAGCAATCCGCCAGCTTTCCATCACAAGGGTAGCACCCGATCTCGGGTACCCGGTATTTCTCGATGCTTCTGTAATGGAGCAGCAGGAAGCAGCAATTGCACTGGGTATTTCCAAATATGCATCAGTCATCATTACCCACCCCCTCTCGCAGGCATCTGCAAAAGCTGCATTGACCCTGCGCCAGAATATTTACACAGATCCCCAGAAACCTATCCAGATGAATCCGGGTCTGTATCGTGTGGGAACTCCCGGGAAGGACGCCCCCGTCCTTATGACTGTGAACTTCTCGCTCACGTTTTTTACACTTCAGGGTTATCTTGAATCTTCCCGTGTGCCCTGCTTCATGCTAATTGTCGACACCGAAGGACTATCGGTGCTCACAGCAGTTGCAGCAGGAAAACTCAGTGAGATGCTTGTGAAAGAATCAATAAAAAAATTCTCAGTTGAAGATGAGGTATCTCACAGGACACTCATCATACCGGGCTACTCATCCCCGCTCTCGGGCAGGATTGAAGAGGCAACCGGGTGGAAAGTACTTGTCGGACCTCGGGATGCAGCAGAAATTGGTGATTTTCTTAATAAGGAGTGGAAACAATAAATGCGTACTGTTACTTTTATTCCCAGTTATCGTAAGATCGAGGTTGAACCGGGTAGCACGATTCTTGACGCAGTCCAGCGTGCAGGACTCAACATCAACGTAGTCTGCGGGGGTTTAGGAAAATGTGGGAAATGTATTGTCCATGTCCAGTCAGGAAAGACAAACTTTGACCGGGAGAAATTCGGGCGTTTTTTTACCGAGGATGAACTTGCACTGGGATCATGTCTTGCCTGTCAGACAACTGTGGAAAGCGATTTGCAGGTGTTTATACCCGAGAGTACATTGATACAGGAACAAAAGATTCTCGTAGATGGACAGGAAACAGCCATTGAATTTCATCATCGGTCCGGAAATATTATGTTGAACTTCAACCCCCAACTATCTCCGATCCCTCCCCGGATCTTTCCCGGTTGCTCTGGGGCATCCAGAAAACCGGAGGCCCGGCTGCAGAAAAAATGTATGCTCCGTTAGAAGTGCTCAGGGAAATTCCATCAATCCTCCGTCATTCAGAATGGAAAGCAACTGGGACTGTTGCCCTTGTGCCGGGCGGATACCGATTGGTTGACGTGCAGGAAAATGATACTTCAAAAAGACTCTTTGGAGCCGCAGTTGATCTGGGCTCTACAACAATTGTAGTGTACCTTTGGGATCTTGTTACTGGCAAAGTAGCGGGTGTTGCATCGAATTACAACAGGCAAATCAGTTGTGGGGAAGATATCCTGGCCCGTGTTAATTTTGCCCGCAAAAACGGGCTTTTAAAACTTCAGGCACTTGCTACTGAGAGTATCAATGCTGCGATCACTTCCGCATCCAACGCAGCCGGTATAGATCGTGAGGATATATACGAAGTAGTAGTGGCAGGAAATACCATTATGACACATATGCTGCTGGGTATTGATCCAGCCTATATGATCGCTGAACCATATGTTCCGGTAGTGCGAAGGGCACTTTCGGTGTCTACGGGCAGGATAGGCATTGCCTGTAATCCCCATGGTGGACTCTTTGTTTTTCCGGCTGTCAGCGATTTTATCGGTGGTGACATCATTGCAGATATCCTTGCCAGTGGCATGAGCGAGAAAGATCAGATCTCCCTCCTGATTGATATCGGTACCAATTTTGAAGTAGTGCTCGGTAATAATGAATGGATGTTTTCATGCGCAGGTGCGGCCGGCCCCGCACTTGAAGGCGGTGAGGTACTCTTTGGTATGCGGGCAAATCCGGGTGCTATTGAAAAGATTACCATCGATCCAGTCACGCTCAATACGGTTTATTCCACAATTAATGGTAAAAAACCACGGGGAATATGTGGTTCAGGATTGATCGATCTTTTAGCAGAACTTCTCTGTACCTGTGTCATAGACCGAACCGGGCACATTAATACCGGTATTTCCAATCCACGAATACGCATGAACGGACACCTTCCTGAGTATGTCATAGCATGGGCAACAGAAACAGATATTGGAAAAGATGTCGTCATTACCGAAAATGATATCAAAAATCTGATCATGAGCAAGGCTTCGGTGCATGCAGCCTGTCTGACCCTGATGAAGCAGGCCGGCATTAACCGAAAAGAGATCAGCACCATTTATTTCGCGGGGGCGTTTGGAAACTACATCAACAAAAAGAATGCAACTATCATTGGACTCATTCCGGAAATAGGGACAGACAAGATTATAAATATCGGAAACGGGGCAGTAACCGGCGCAAATATTGCGCTCATCAACCGGAGGAAAAGAAAAGCTCTTGATGATATTGCGTGCAGGATTGCCTATATTGAGCTCAATGCTGAGTCGGCATTCATGGATGAATACACCTCCAGCACATTCCTCCCCCATACAGATCTCACGATCTTTCCCATGGTTCAGAAACTCCTTGAAACATGCCGGTTGATTAGGAAGTGAGTGTCATGTCAAAGATGATCACTTCTCCTCATTCACTGGCAACCGGTATCGGTTCTCTTCCAAATATCGATCCTCTTGAGGCTTGCCAGGATGTGCTGGAAATCTTCCCCGAGTTTCCCTATATTCCCTCCCTGCCCCGCAGAGGATTGTTAGAGAGAATTGTTTTTAATGATTCTGAGCAGTTGCCGGGACGGATTATACTGGATGAACGTCTCTTCTTTGATAGTTCTTCAGACCAGACTGCTGCCATGGAACAGGTGTACATGGATTATGTTGAGAAAAATTTTGCACCCTATGCCCTTCACACGGAATATTCGTCCGCTTTTACTGAGATGATGATGCGCAAGCTTCCTGCAGTCAGCATACTGAAATTCCAGATTACAGGGCCTGTCACATTCGGCATGCAGGTTGTAGATGAGTCAAAGCGCCCGATCTATTTTGATGCACAGCTGGCAGATGTACTGGGAAAGATGCTGGCACTCAAAGCCCGTTGGTGTGAAGTTGAGATGCAGGAAAAGACCGGTGTGAAAGAGACCCTTATTTTTCTTGACGAACCCTATCTTGCATCGCTGGGATCTTCAGTAGTACCCATTGACAGGGAGACAGTAAAAGCCAATTGGGAAGATGCAGCGGCATTAGTTGAAGGGGGACTAGGGATCCATTGCTGCTCGAATACGGACTGGGAATTTATTATAGGGCTCAATCCATCAGTGATCTCACTGGATGCATATACAACAGCAAACGAGTTCCTGTTGTATGCTGATACAATCATTACTTATATGGAGCGCGGGGGTGTTGTCGCATGGGGCATTGTTCCTTCTGATCCCCAGCTTTTTACAACAGAAACCACGAATTCGCTCTATAACAAATACCTTAAGATCCGTACAAATCTCTGTAACCGCATGTCAGAAGATCTTTTCGATGCCCAGTCACTCATCACCCCCAGCTGCGGGATTCGTTTTGCCGATCGCAAAATGGCCCGAGCGATTATGCAGGCAGCAGCAGAGATTTCACGTAGAATTCGTGAGAAATCTACCTGATTAAGGCAAATACCGATTGTTACTATGTCAGCACATCCATTTACCATTGTTATTTCAGGAAAAGGCGGGACCGGTAAGACAACCCTCAGTTCCCTCCTCATCCGCTCCTTCATTGATATCGGCGAAAAACCAGTGCTTGCTGTGGATGCGGACCCAAATGCAAATCTTCACGAGGCCCTTGGAATTAAAGTAAGTGAAACACTTGGCAGTATGCGCGAGGAAGCATTTACACGAAAGATTCCACCCGGAATGAACCGGCATAATTATGTTCGCTTAAGGTTCCGGCAGGTTATTGTTGAGGCTGAAGGATTTGATCTGGTTGCAATGGGAAGACCAGAAGGTAGCGGGTGCTACTGTTTTGCAAATGATCTCCTGTCAGAATGTATGACTAAACTTGAGAGAGAATACCGTTTCATTGTTATTGATACGGAAGCGGGCATGGAGCACATAAGCAGAGGGACGATTGGAAAACCCGATATGCTGTTGATTGTCAGTGATCCCGGAGCAAGGGGGTTGCGTACGATCTCAAGGATAAGGGAAATTGCCACACAGCTAGGTCTGGAACCTGAAAAGATCCATATAGTGTTCAATAAATTCAAAACCGGCAGAGCACCGGTCGATATCGGCAATGAAACGCCCATTGCAATTCTTCCGCATGATCCCGATGTGGAGGCTGCTGACCTTGCTGCAATTCCGGTCTCGCATATTCCATGGAATAGTCCTGTCAGGATTGTAGTGCGGGAGCTTGCAGAAAAGATAAGGTCACTAAAAGAATATCAAATCAGTTGAAAAAATCAAAGGAAAACTGCCACAGCTATGGTGGTTGTCCAGAGACCATTTTTGTCACCTTCTGCTGACTGGCAGACATGTTTAGTCTTGATAATTTTCCCGCTTGCCTTATAGATCTGTTCACGTTCCTGCCATGCAAGGCTTGCATCGAACTTAATGCCCAGTGTAGTGGCAAGCATTGTAGCTGCAAGATCTTCTGCATATTCTCCGGTCTTTTCCTGGGTTTCACCGTACGCGTGATGTTCGGAAAGATACCCGTATTCCTCAACTTCTTTTGGTAATGCAAGACCAATGGCTGCTGATACCAGACGATTGGGTTCGTTCGTATCATTACGGGCCATAACACAGTACGTAATGCCGCCAGGGAGTAATTGTTTCAATCCGTCAGATTTACAGATCTGTTTACAGTTGGGTGGAAAGATACTCGAAACATACACAAGATTGCACTTTTCTATCCCGGCCCTTCGTAATGCCAGTTCAAAAGAGGCAAGACGATCTTTATGAACACCCACACCTTTGGTGAAAAAAATTCCGGTCGGAACATACATATTTTTTAAATTTTATTTGTTTCCTTTTTAAGTTTTGGTCATTTTTGTAATAAATTTTAAAAAATAATGTGAATTTCTCTTAAAAAAACCGGCCGCGCTTTTCATTAGTACTGATAAAGAAACAAAAAACCACAGTCAAACGAAGTATGCCCGGTCATATTATGACAGTCCAGCAAGAATACCGGGCAACTCATCCATACCATCGATAATAAAATCTGCCCTGTACTCACTTCTATCATCTGAGAAACGGTCACCATACCGGGCATAGACCGAGCATATGCCAAGTATCCTGCACGGTTCAATATCCCGTCTGGGACTGTCTCCTACGAATAGTACCTCGTGGGTTTTTGCCTGCATCATTTCGAGTGCAAAGAGAAATGGATCGGGCGCAGGTTTTTTTACACCCACCATTTCATAAGTCACCATCCCACAAAAAAATGGTAGAAGTTCAGTCTTTTCCAGACGAAGTGTCGCGTCTTTAGAATGAGCATCTGTTACAATGCCCATCGGGAACCCGAATCCCCTGAGTATTTCAAGAGTTTCTCTTACACCCGGATAAGGTGTAATGTGACCGAGTTTCCTGTTCTCGTAAATCCGGCAGGCTTCTTTGTACATTTCATCATTATAGAGCGAGTGGTCATCCATATAGTCAAGAATATTTTCATACGACTCAAATCCACGGGTGGGGCGAAGGAAATACTCAAAGAGTGCATCACCATCATCATTTCCAAGATATTTTGCAACCGCGTGACAGGCAGAATTCTGTGCACCGACAAGATCAAAGAGGGTATTATCCATATCAAACAATACGGCTTTGTATCGTTTTTGAACAACCATTATATTCTCCTACAGCATATGTGGACTATGAAATATATATTCGATTTTTTGACTGGAACCGAATTCGTCCACCCGACAATCGGCGGGAAATCTGTTATCACTATTCGTGGCGGATTCAAAGGCACGACCAAATTGGGGTATAGGTCATCCATATTTCAATTCCTCGATGGTAGGTATGGAAATGTTCGCAAAAGTAAGGATTCGACACCGGAGGATCGGATTCGATATGAAGAATTGGCAACGGCATATTTTGAGGGTGAAGTCAATCCCCTTGAAGATTTGAAAGCGTATAAGGACTATCTTTCTGAAATCAAAAGACCCCCGCATAGTATTTCTCAAAATATTGCCTGCGTTAAAATCTGGATGGAACATTACGATCACACATTGAACAGTAAAGAAGTCAGGGAACTAAAAAAATACATGCCTACTCAAAGGGCAGGTGTTACGCGCGAGGATGAAATCACCCCTGATATTGTGCGTTTAATACTCGCACATTCGGGGGATGTGCGATTAAGAGCTGCGATTTTATTAATGCTGTCGTCGGGAATTCGTATCGGCGAACTGCTGAAATTAACCGAAAATGATATAAAAATGGATATAAACATCATTTACATATCGGATCTTATCAGTAAATCAGGAGAAAGTAGGATTACATTTTTCACCGATGAAGCAAAAGAAGCATTACAACAATATCTCGACGGGCGCCCGTCGATAATGGATCGTGCAGTAAAACGGTCTTCACGAATAATGAAATTGTATGACCTAAATCAAAAGACGATTTTCCCTATAACAACTGCTGCAATACGAAAATCTCTAATATCCGCATTGAAACGGGCAGGGATCTATCATCAAGATATGAGGACGAGTCGGACAACAATCCACCCGCACAGTTTCAGGAAATACTTTTCATCAACATTAAAAATGGCTGGTTGTCCCGATGAGGTTGTTGAGGAATTAATGGGCCACAGGGCGGGACTTGCTGCGTCGTATCGGCGATTTGGAGAATCCCAACTCCGAAAAAAATATGAAGATTTTCGTCATGTCGTCACGATTGGAGATTATGGCTTTGAGGTTCGGCAGGAATTAAAAAAGCGAGTTGATAGCCAAGCGGATAAGGTGCTGGCGTTACAACGCGAAAATACATTACTCCAGGAGCGATTGCAACAAGTCGAAGATTTGCAAAACACAACTGCAATGTTGGAAAAATTTACAGTTTTGAAAAAGGAACTGATGAAAGAAATTTTGGAAGAAATGCAAAACCCCCGAAAATAACTCTCTTTTTAAGCGCGCCCGTTTTAAAACACGCTAAATTAAAAACGCGCTTCAATTATAACGTTGAATTTTGTTGTTAGAACGTTCTGCCAAAAAATCTTTGTGCGGTCATGCGAGTTTTCAAAATCTCAATTTTCGTTTTTAAAAATGAATGTGGCAGTTATCACAATTGCGAAATAATTTCATCTCATCTACAAGTAAAATATCGCGTGCGTTCTGATATAAATAAAAAATTAATTAGTTTTGTGTTGTTGTAACAACAACTAACACCGTTTTTTGTCTTTATTTTTATTTTTAAACCCGCAGGATTTTTATTGCAAATTGTAAATATTTAAATAGTGTTTGTGACATTCATGTTTGTGAACCTGTAAAATTAAACGGTTCAGGAACAGCAACATGAGCAAAAAAACTGATAATATCACAGTTTTGATCCCCGTTGACCTGCGAGATCGGGCACATCGAATGGGATTTAATATTTCCGCCGTATGTCGTCGAGCGGTCACCGAAGTTGTTGAGCGATTTGAACACCAAACGGAGGAAAAATAAAATGCTGAATGCTGAAGCCGTAGTCCGAAATGCTGGTAGTTCCGTCAAGATCCAGACCAGCATTCCGGTTGACAGTCACGAAATTGAGGTAGGTGCTGTCCGATGGTAAATTTACACGGTCACGAGAAAAATGTTTCTACCCCGAAACCGATCATAAGCAGAGAAGTTTTTGACAAACTTGATAATTTTCACCGAGCAGCGGCGATTGTTCTCGCTCGTCACGGCGAAATTGCCCTCGACTGGGTGATCTGATGCAAAAAAACTGCCCGGACCCCTGTGAAGGATCCGGAGAAACGGAAATCGCCAAACACACATTAGCCGACCCCGTTAAAAGGTTTCGCGCCACAACCGCGAGCAAAAAAGCCCGCGAACAGGCTTCCCGGCGCGACATAATACGAGGGCTGGTATCGGCAGGGCAATCCGTCGCGGAAACCGATATTCCCGTCGGACGATATCGAGCCGACGGGGTACGAGCTTTACGGCAAATACACCGGTTCAATCCTGTGACGACCAAACTATTCATCGTAAATGGCCTGTGGACATTATCGCCGATCGGGGTTGGTTGAACATGCCGAAGAGGAATTCAAAACCGTTCGTCCTGACCCAGTGGCACCTGGATGTACTCAAAGCGATCTTTTCTATCGACGGTCAAAGCTGCGATGTGGAGACGGTCCGTCGGAAAATGTACGGAATTTATTATCCGAATTATCAAATTGATCTTTTACGGTTTTTTATCGAGTTTTCCAATCTCGAAAAATTCGGATTTATCGAGAAAATTCGGAATTCCACAAAAATTACCGAAAAGGGATATTTAGCAATTTACCCGTAGGAGGCGAGCCAATGAAATATTTTTCAAAATCTGAATTAGAAACCGGCAGGCCTCTGATATCCGCAAAAACGGCAATAAATTTCTGCTTAAATCAACTTTACGCCGATCAAACGCACTCGATTAACAACCTTGTCGTCGATGGATTGACGTATAAAGAATTAATCGGGTCGTTGCCGCGCGCCAGAGACGAAATCGAACTTTTAACGGAGGTGTGATGATGCCGGAAGCAATTCCCATTGCGGCAGTTATTCAAAAACCGGAAAATGTGATTTTGGCAACCCTCGCCGAAATCGTGCTCGATCGGGAATGCATTGAAATCCGGGGTCAGAATCGCAAAGGATTTTGGTGGTGCGGTTTTTTTGATAACGAACATCTCGCGAAATTGGCGCACGACGCCGCCGGCATGGATTCGCAATCAAGGGGAATTTACATAACACTAAATGCAACAAACCCGTCATTGCTCGCACGACGTTCAAACAGAATCGAAACATACGGGATAAAAGCAAATGAAATGACGTGTGACGACGATATTATAAATTGGGATTTTTTGCCAATCGACATCGATCCAAAGCGTCCGGCTGGTATCAGCTCTACTCAAAACGAGCTTGACGGGGCATACGCCGTTGCGGAAAAAGTTATCGATTATTTATCGAAATTCGAATTTCCAAAACCGATCATCGCGTGTTCAGGAAATGGCTGGCATTTGCTTTACAGGATCAATTTACCCCGATGCGCAACAAACGACGTCATAGTTAAAAAAATCCTTTACGCGCTATCAAAACGCTTTGACACTGACAAAATCGGCGTCGATGTTTCAAATAGCAATCCATCGCGGATTTTTAAACTTTATGGCACGATGGCGAGGAAAGGCGAAAATACTTCTGAAAGACCGCACAGACGGAGTTTTATCAAAGAAATCCCTGACAATTTTACACCGGTCCCCAGCCGGTGCTTATCGGCAGTTTGCGATGCAAACAAAAATTCGGTTGCCGAACCGCGCAAGGGAAAATCAAAAAAATTACAAAATCCAAAGGCGGTTACCGCCAGACATCCGGCGTTGCTGAGCGCCGTTGGGAAGATGGTACGGGGTGGATTCGCCAAAGACGCGATCGTTCAGGCGTGCGTCGTTCTAAATTCAGAATTTGAGAATCCAAAACCGGACGAAATTCTGTTTCCTGAAATCGCGAAAGATATCGAATTTTGCCAAAAGAAAATTTCGGCGTCTGATGATACACCGAGTTTTATTATCCCGATTTTGGATCCAGAGACGGGAGTAGTTTTAAAAAACGTTCTTGATTGCGGTGAGTTTGCAAATTTTTTATATACAAAATATCACGTCGTAAACTTCAAAAATTATCTCTACGTTTATGATCTAAAAAATCATATTTACAGGACGAATATAAATGAACTTGGTTCCGATCTGAGAGAAATTTACATGACGTTCGGCTTATCCGAAAAAATTTCGCTGCTCTATCGTGAAGTTGAAACGCATTCAAAAAATATGGGGCACGAACCAGAATTTCCTTTCGATCTGCCAGACGGTATTTTATTGGTTGAAAACTGCGCTTTGCACGTTTCAAAAGGAAAAATTACTGTTTTGCAACATTCGCACGAAATCAGAAAAACTGTGAAGCTGCCAGTCGAATATGATCCGAACGCGCCGATTCAACCAGTTCTCGACGTTTTATCGTCGTGGGTTGATGAAAGCGACGTTCCGCTGTTAATCCAAATTTTGGCGCAGGCTTTATATCAGCAAGCAAATCGCACGACGTTAAAAAGAAATTATCTGCTTCAAGGCGAAACCGACGCCGGAAAATCGACATATCTGGATCTACTTATGAAATTTTGTGGAGAAACGCAAATTTCAGATGTTTCTCTTCAAGAAATTTGTGCAGATGTCAGATTTTTGTCTGCGAGACTAGAAAGCAAAATTTTGAATATTTATGATGATCTAAAAGATATTCCACTTTCCGGTGCCGGAAAGTTAAAAAAACTCGACGGACGTACGACGCACGAGATTGAACGAAAAGGACGAACGCCATATACCGGCCACATAACCGCTCCACACGTTTTTAGTTGCAATCAACCCCCAACATACGACGCGGAACTGCAATATGACGAAGCGTGGTGGGGACGATGGGAATTTGTATCGTTTCCGTTTTCGCACCCCAAAGATGTCGGCTTTCAAACCCGCACATTTACGAAAGCGTTTTTGTCGGGACTGTTGAATCTCGCACTGGCTGAACTGCTGCGTATAGACGCGCGCGGCCAGTTGCTAGTGAACCGTTCATCCGGCGAGATTCGAGATCGCTGGGGCATGCTTTCCAATCCATTAAAAATGTGGATTCGGGATAATTTTGTTGAAGGCGAAATTAAATTTGAATATAGCAAACGCCGGTTATTTGAAGAATATACGAAATTTTGCGAGGACACCGAAGTTCCGATTAAAAAGCGAATTGGTTCCGAAGTTGATTTCGGGCGGAAGCTTCCGGCAGAAGGGTTCGTATCAATACAGATTGTAGATACGCTAAACAAAACTCGCGGTTTAAAAAATTGGGTTTGGCGAAGCAAGTTGTCCTGGAAAGGTAAAATTTCCGATGTTTCTCCAACATCTGGCAGAATTTTACAACAATAATTCGTCATTTTTCATTCATTTTTGCTCACGCCTGTGAAATGTTTTTAGAGTTCATTTTTAACTCTGATTGGCAAATAGAGTTCAAATTTTTAGCGCCGTTTTATTCTGCGACAAATCGACCTGAACAAAGTTCAAAAACCTTAGGATCCTTAGGATCTTTCTCTCAATCCGCGCGTGTGGAAAAAAAAAAGTACTCTTTAAAATATGAAGTAAAAAAAGAAATGTGTTTCTTAGTAAAAGGGGAAATAAAAATGTTCTATACATAATGGATATAGCAAAAGATCCTAAGGATCCTAAGGTTTTTGAACTTTGTTCAGGTCGATTTGTCGCAGAATAAAACAGCGCTAAAAATTTGAACTCTATTTGCCAATCAGAGTTAAAAATGAACTCTAAAAACATTTTACAGGCGTGAGCAAAAATGAACGAAAAAATGAAATTATTTGTTGAAAAATTCTATTTGCTGTTTGATGATTCACAGTTTTATGATTGATGCACCACCATTTGAACACAGATGAAAAGACTCGCCAAAGGTACTTTTAATCAATTCAGTCATCTTATCTGTAGAATTCACGCGGAAATGATAAATCGCGGTATTATAATGGAGCGTGTGCGAAAGTTCTTCGTTTGCGAACCAATGATAAACTATGCAAGCCATTATTCATCAATGTCAGGTAAAAATACCATTGCTTCTTTTAGAGGAATGCGCCAGCAGGGGCATTCTGGTTAAAACCGCCGATAATCGATATTATGGGCTATCAAAAATTGTGACAGACGTCCTTACAGAGAAGGTGAAACCGTGACGTTGACTGTTGACGACGGAGTTGACGTTGTTTTCACTGATTGGTCGGGAATTCGGAATTGTATTTGCTTTGAATCCGCTGGAACAGATATTTTTATTTGTCGATGCTGCAACTGCTCCCTTAAAAATGACTGCCCGTTAGACGAGGTGGGAGAATGAACGGTGAGAACGTTTTTGTCAATTTGGCGATTTTGTTTGTAGTGACTGGATTTTTTCTGGCATTTTTGAGGGCGCAAAGATATTGGAGAAGCAGATTTCCAGACCAGTTACCTGCAGACTTACAATATACCGATGTCAGCCATCACAGTTTTTCATTGAGGCGGGGAAAGTGAGCGAATATACCCCCGGTACACTGGATAATAACCTTGTTTTAAAATGGAATTGCCCGTTTTTGTCAGCGAGTGTTCCGAGTGCGACCAGCGGCAGGAGTTGCCCGCGTGACTGGCCTCTGGTTTAATTTCGGCTGGGGCGTGGTTGCACTTGTCAGTATATGGCAACTCAAACGATCATTTTTCGGGGGTAGACTGCCATGAGATCCAAATCTTTGAGAAGGATGTGCAAAGATATTGCACGTTTTCAAGAACGAAATGGATGGCTTCCCGAATATATCCTCGAAGGGGTAGCCGGGCTTGAGTTGCTCCAGGACAGAGTATATGTCACGGGAATTTTCGAGAGGAAATATCCGGCAATACTCAAAGTGATAAGGCTAAGGGATGTAGAACATGGTGACGGTCCCGAGAATGACGGTTCGCCATCACATGATCATCCCGGGCGCGAACGTCCACATATTGGAGTACAATTGGAGCGGATGTTCCAATAATTTCCATTTTTAATAGGTGTTTACCCCGGTTTTTGTTGAAATCCCTATAGATCATGTGAGTACTTTAGTTCAATCGCGAGTTTGTTTGTTTATTTTTTGAAAATTTTGAATTTTCAAATACGCGTGTCATATTCTATTCTAAATCCAGAGGGAAATAATTTAACACCACACAAAAACCGGCACCAATGCAAAGCCGGTATAAGATTTGAGAATCATTCTATCCCTTTTAGTGGTGTGATATTTTCCGGGTATTTGACACCATCCACCCGGCAAAGCAGGACCGCAAATCATAGACTCTCATAGAAATCCCGGGCTCGATGCCAGCACTGGATCATGGCAAGCAGGGAACAAAAAAAAACCCCCCACCAAAACGAGTGTCAAAAATTAATTGGATGCTGTAAGAATTTTCTTCAACTCATCAAATTTTCTTGTCTATGGCGGGGTATTTGAGTTGAGTTGAATATTACCAATAGTAATATTAACTCAAAGTGATTATACATTATTATGACTACGGAAGATAATTCAATCCAGAATATACCCGGGGGTGGAACCCCGAGCCAGATTTATCTGCTGTTCGTGCTATCGTTATGCAAATCGTATTTTAACGCCGTCGTGACTTTGGATAATCGGCAGATCGATGCTGCTACGGCGGCGTTAATTAGTTTTGTTCCTGATCGAGAAACCCGGAACCGTCTTTGGGATGAATATACTAAAAAGAAAATTCTATATGAGGGCTCAGGAGAGCCAAGTACTCTCGGCGCTTCAGTTTACGCCGTCGGTGAGGTTGTTTCCCATCTGTCGGACGTTTTAGAATTTACAACGACATCCAGCGGTGCGTTCTTATGAATGAAGATATAGTACCACAACCGTCACCGATAATACAAAACCCGTTTATTCTACCGACGAGCGCGTCTGGAGTTATCGCATTAGGACCGAGCAACAAATCGGCGATAAAGCGTTTGGCTAATCACGCACAGGCATTTTTAAAAAGCGGCGAACCACTTCCGCCCAGTCCATTCTGCGAACTTATCGCTGATAAAATATCAGGCGCGAGCAAACAAGATAGTTCATTGTTGCTTTCGGGCAAACGCGGTTCGGGGAAGAGCTTATCGGCACTGTTTATCGCGGTTCGGGTGAGCGAGGCATTAGCTCGCATCATGGGTGGAACACCATCAGACTATTTCGCGCTGGAGAACTGCGCTGTGCTTGACGACGAAGCAGCGATCGGAGAACTTTTGAAGAAGTCAGCCTCACATCAGATAATAATCATCGATGATTCATCGGTGGCGCTTAACAGCCGCGCATTTGCCACTACCGCTAACCGACAATTCAACAAAATTTTTACGGTGTGCAGGACGCGAAGATGGTTTTTAATTTTTACCACGCCGATACGAAGCCACATTGATCTGAGTATTAGACAGATGGTGGATTTTACCGGAACGGTCTTTAAATCTTTTCATGTCGGTTCGTTCAACATTTTAAAAATTCACGCCGTAGATGTATCAGAACATTCAAAAAATAAAGAGTATGTTCGCCGGCTGAATTTTGATAAACAGAAGATTGATTTTTGGGTTGCATTTCACCCGGGTAAAGAATTATCAGATGCGTATGACATCCGGAGAGATGCTGCGGCACTCCGCATCATTGCGGAAGATCCGGGAGTGAAACTTAAAAAATCTGTTGGGGGTATGACACGGTCGGAGCAAAATCTTATTGAACAGGTTAAGCGATTCGGTCCTGCAATTCGTAAGGTGGTTACTGATAACCCGCACACAAAAATCACAACTATTGCCGATAAGTTGGGGCAAAATTATCATCTCATCAGGCGTATTGCGGAATATGACGGCATCCCGATAAAAGAGAAAGGGTGTGTTAAGAAATGACGACTTATTTTTGTTCGCAGTGCGGGCTTGAAAATGGTTGTACTGTCATTGCCCGATCGGGATGGGATCATCCTGCAAGATGCCCGTTCTTATCCGTAAAACAAAAACCAGATTTTCAGATCGTGGATGATATAGAACCGCAATGATCCCCGTTCACGGGTGAGCGGTCCGGGGGTTTTTGCAGTTTTCCCCTCGGAAACGGTGCCGGGATTAAGGGATTCTTCCCGGCACCAAACAAATGTGCCCGGGTTTTGTGTTTTTCCCGGGCACTACTGTTTTTAGAGAGACTCTCCAATTAGAGAGTTCTGAGTAAAAACCTATCTGTCTTTTTCAGATATCCCGGTCATTCACCGGTAGATCTATATACTTTCCCGGTGCCCCCATATGTCCAATCTGGCATATGGAGAACAGACCTCAAAAAAGGTGAGTGAAAAGCAAATTACCGGAGTAGGTCTGAATAAAGAGCGGGATTCCGTGCTGGTTGGTTATCATGCTCATGACAAATTGCTTGAGATCCGGACGGTTATCCTTCGTGTGGCCATAGGTGATCTCTATCGCCCGACTACCGTCGATGTGTTCA
>JANYBK010000241.1 GCA_025360805.1 Methanomicrobiales archaeon | reverse complement strand
GGTGCAGGCTGCTTTCGAGAGATCATCCTGTATATAGTATATTAATTTCTGAGATTTAAATCTAAGTTTTTTGGGGTGTTGCGCAAAAGGTTACGGTATGAAATTAATGACACTTTTTGGAGGGGGTCGGGAATGGGAATCAGAACGGTATTTTTCCTGCCGGGTGATATGTTCAACAAGCTCCAGAATAGCGACCGGTTCATGTGGGGGCCTGAACTGCTCCTGAACCGATTCAAGAAGACTGGTTGAAAGAATCTTATTTGTAGAGTGCCACAATTAATGTCCGTTTTGTTGACAGAGATTATGTCCGCTTTTGATATATTTTCGGTCTTTGTTGAAATTGATTTTGTTCATATAGACTGATGCAGGAGTCATCCAACCCAGGATCTCCTGCTTGCGCCAATTATTGTATAGATGGTCGAAGTTCCAGAGTTCTCTTCTGAAATGGCTGATCGAACGAAACTCTTTGAGAGCTATAAGTTCTTGGTAGAGTGTTTTGTGATAACGTTCGATCTTACCGCGACCTTTTGGGTTGTATGGTCGGCCGAAGATCAACTTGATTCCGTGTTTCTGTGCTTCAGCTTTGAAGACTTTGGCGACAAATTGTTTTCCATTATCGAGATAAATTTCACGAGGGATTCGCCCGTTGCGAAGTGCCCAACGGAGAGCATTGACCGCGGATGCTGCATCTTTGTGAAGGTAGACCTTACTCTTCACCCGATAACGTGAGCAGTCATCAGTAAAACCTGTGACATAGACCTTACCGACTCCTCGGATACGAAACTGAAAAGTATCGCCCTGCCACATGCTGTCAACGTGCAGACGTTGGAATCGCTTTCCAGCGGGTTGGGGTTTAGCTTTAACACGAATGAGAAGTCCGTGTCGTTTGAGGATTCGATGAACGGTTCGCCAGGAACAGGGGAGATTGAACTGGTGCTTGATACGACGGGCTCCCCAGGCAGGATATTTCTCTTTTAATCGGATAATCCGTCGTTCCAACGCCAAGGATATTGCATGAGGTGACCGTTTCGGCCCGGTCTTCTTTGGGTGTAATCCGTTCTCCTGGTCCTGACTATGGGCCTTTGCCCATCGTCTCACTGTCCTTTCGGAGATGTTGTACGTCTCTCCGATCTCCTTTGCACTTCGTATCCCCTCATCATAGAATACGACTGCCTTGGTTCTGATTTCCATTGTCGCTTTCAACCTCAAGCACCTGTTCGGTGCTCTTGAAAGCGGACATAAATACTGTCACTATTTTAGGACAGAAACTCTGGCACACTACAGGTAATTAGACTGGGGGTCGACTGGATAAACATGGTTAAACGCCAATATTTTTCAAAAACCGCTCGTGCAACCGGGTATCCCCGCCAAGTTCCGGGTGGAACGAGAGGGCCATATGCTTTCCATGCTCCACAGCAACAATCCCCTGATCCAGCCGGGATAGCACCTTAACACTGGCACCCGCATGAGTCACAACCGGTGCCCGGATGAAGATTGCATGAAAAGGTCCTCCGTCAATATTGCTAAGGGAAATATCTGCTTCAAACGATTCCCGCTGGCGACCGAATGCATTCCGGTCAACCGTCATGTCGATAAGATTTAATGTATTTATGCGGGCATCATCCACATGAGTCGCAATCAGCACCATGCCGGCACAGGTTGCAAAAATGCCTCCTGAAAAATTGTGGATCGGCTTATAGAGATGATTCTTGTCTATGAGCCGGGATATCGTGGTCGATTCCCCGCCCGGGAGGGCTAACGCGTGACAGCCTTCCAGATCCGCGGGGTGACGCACTGTGACCACTGCTGAAGAGCACCCGCAGCCAAGGCGGTCGAGTGCAAGCGCAAACGCATCGATGTGCTCGCTTACATTACCCTGCAATGCCAGAACGCCGACCTTAACGTCCACGGGTCTGCAGCACCTCATCGTCCCTGAGGGTGTGGATATCGAGGCCGGGCATCGCATCGCCAAGACCACGGCTTACTCGTGCGATAACCTCAGGTTCATTGAAGTGGTTGACGGCTTCTACGATCGCTTTTGCCATCAGTTCGGGGTTGGTGGACTTGAAGATACCGGACCCGACAAACACACCGTCTGCTCCCAGCTGCATCATCATCGCAGCATCCGAGGGGGTAGCAATTCCACCTGCTGAGAAATTCACAACCGGCAACCTGCCACGTTCAGCACATTCGATCACCAGTTCTGCCGGGGCTTCAATGTCCCTGGCATAGTCGGTCATCTCCTGCTTGTCCATTCCCTTAAGCATGCGGATCTCTCCCATGATATTTCGCATGTGGCGAACAGCTTCTACAACGTTACCGGTTCCTGCTTCGCCCTTGGTCCGGATCATGGCTGCACCTTCATTGATTCGACGCAGCGCTTCGCCGAGATCGCGGGCACCGCAGACAAAGGGGACCTTGAAGAGTTTTTTATCGATATGGTATTGCTCATCTGCCGGAGTCAAAACTTCGCTCTCATCGATCATATCAACACCGAGAGTCTCGAGAACCTGCGCCTCGACAAAGTGACCAATTCTCACTTTTCCCATTACCGGAATTGATACCGCCTCGATAATCTCAGTAACCTTCTGGGGATCTGCCATACGGGCAACGCCGCCCATCTTCCGGATATCTGAAGGCACCCGCTCCAGCGACATGACTGCGACGGCTCCGGCTTCCTCTGCAATCCTGGCTTGCTCTGCATTCACCACATCCATTATAACGCCCCCTTTCTGCATGGATGCAAAGCCGCGCTTGAGGAGCTCGGTACCGAATCTCAGTTCCTCGAGTTTCATATGCCGGTACTATTGATCAACGATCCCAATAAAAACAGAGTACAAACGGCAATCAGTACAAACATCAGCGTGACCATCCTTGTTGCCTCCAGAATATCTGCACCTCCCTCGTCCAGCGTCCGTTCGCTGTCACCGATCGTATACATACCGGGCTTCTCAAACCGCACACCGGCACCACCGGCCATCGCTGCCATTACGATCCCGCCATTGAACCCGGGACGGTTCTTTCTGTCCCGCCGCATTATCAGCAGGGCACGAGAAAAACGCCCTTTTTGTGCAAAGTGCAGAAGGATGAGCAGAGCGGTAATCCGGGCAGGGATATAATTGAGAATGTCATCCATCCGGGCCGCGCACCACCCGATACGCTCACGTTCGTCCCGGTATCCCAGCATCGCATCCATGGTATTGGCCGCTCGAAAGACCGCAGCCCCGGTAAGCCCGAAGAGACAGAAGAAAAAAAGCGGTGAGATGATACTGTCGGTAAGATTTTCCGTCATCGATTCGTAGCCAGCAGAGAGAATATGTTCGCGATCGAGATTCGCTGTGCTGCGCGAGACCAGCAGCTTGACCTTTTCACGCCCGGTATCTACACCCCCCTTGAGAGCATCGACTACGGCAAGCGTATGTTCCTCTAAAGATCGCCATGCAAAACAGCACTTCAGAAGAAACGGGGCGATGATCAGGTACAGGTACCATGGGGCAAGAGTGGCAAAGCAGTAAAACGGAGCCGCAAAGAGGACAATGGTCACCAGCCAGAGAACAACTCCGGTAAACCGCTGGATTTTTGGAGAATAGCGTTCGGGCTTTCCCCACCAGCCGATGAAGCGGCCGATAAGAGCCACCGGATGCCACACCGAATGGGGATCGCCAATCAGCCGGTCAACCAGAAGCGCGGCAAAAAGGACAATTGCAACGAGCGCTAGCGCTGACGGTACCATATGTAGAGTGCACCAACGATGAGCATGAGAAACGAGGCGATATTTAACAGTTCAATAGCGGTATAGATCCAGGCAGTATAGAGGATGAGTGCAATTCCCATCATCACCATCAGGAGATGTGGGCGGCCACGGGCAACCGGTTGGACCGGTGATTCTTCCAAAATGATCGGTTTTTTTGGTGGAGGATGGATCACATCCACATGGGCGGTAGTTTTACTCCCGCCGTATCCTGCAATAATTTCAAGGTCAAAGAACCCTTCGGGGATATCGGTATACACCGGGATCGTCAGAATCGATTCGTCAACAACATACATGTTCTCGTGAAAAAAATCGGTGAATTTACCGGCATTTGCAGCAGTGATAGTGATGTGAATCGGTGCCCCGCGGTTTACAAATGTTATCCGAAGATTGTTGCCGGTTACTGCCTGGATCTTTCCCCGTGGCAGATCGATCGAATTGATACCGCTGCGATTGAGGTATATCTCAAAACCCGAATCATTACTCCCGGTGCCCGTAGAGATCAATACAAAAAAGGGCAGCGGGAAGTTCATACCTCCTCCTGTTATTCCTGGTGAGTCTGGGGCAGGAGATTGGGTATGCCTTCATTGATTGGATAGTCCACACGGCATGCAGCACAATGCAGTCCACCTTCAAGGATCTCTTTGTCATCCTCTGTGGTGACGGAAAGCACGAGATCGCCCTTGCAGACTGGGCAACATAGAATATCCATTAACGAACGTTTCATTACCGCTCATCCCTCAGATCTATAATCTGGGTGACTTCGGGACCGGTGGATATCAGGGCAACAGCGCATCCGATGTCGTCTTCTGCCTGTTTG
>JANYBK010000071.1 GCA_025360805.1 Methanomicrobiales archaeon | reverse complement strand
CCTTTGCATCGGAGTCCTGGTAGATGATCTTCACCGCGTAGCCTTCCTTGGTCTTTTCAACCGGGTCATGGGTCACCCCTGCGGTCATATACGATACACATGCAAACGGATTGCCGGTGATAACCGACTGGACAATCGTGTTGAACGTCGCAACATCTGCAATCGGGTCCGCGAGTTCGCGGATTGCGCTCTTGGTCTGTGAGTTCTGTACGAAATCTGCCATACTTTTTTCTCCAGCCCCGGGCCCTTGGGCTAGATTTGTATATTACTCGCGGTGATATAAGCGTGACTTGATGATGAGTGAGAGGTATAGGAGAATGAGAGAGGATGCCTGGGGGACAATGGGTTGATGTGGGAGAAAACAAGCACGATTTATCTTTCTTTTAAGTGAAGAGATGATAACAAAGCAATTAAAAAAAATTAACGATTGTAATGTTTAATGACAAAAAATACCATCAAAACGGTGATTATTGTCACTCCTACTGCAATAATTAATGCGACGGCTGATTCCAGTACTTTACCAGGAAATGCTTCTTGGTAAAATGATCCGAGTGCAACAACTAGAGCAACAACCGCAATTAAAAGGGAAAATGATTCGGAATCCACTCTCTTTTTTTCTTCTGCAAATTCGATCAATTTCTTTCCACATCTATCACAAAAATTTGCATTAGGATCATTGGGTCTTCCACATGAGCAAGGCATTCTCTATCACTCTTATCGTATTCAGTTCCTTTACACCTTTGACATTTTATACATAATCATATCAGTGTCTTCCAATATGGGTTGTCGATTACTACACTACGATATCTTCAAAAGTCCTTTTTTCAAAGATTCATGATTATGCAAACAACCATATCTCTCAAATTCATACGATTGAATTGAACACAAGGATCTTTTACCTATGCCTCCCCAACCGAAAATGAGTATTGAGGAAATCGCAGAACTACTGGATATAGAAGATCTCTCGGAAAGCACCTACATCGAAATCAAAAAAGCAGCTGGGGAAGATGGAAGAGGTCAGATCGGGGCAAATAAAATACTGAGGGCAACGAAGTGATGGAAACCGCAGCACTGGAGACATTGATTGCACAGGGCGAATCCCTTGAACGGGAATTCAAATCGGATTCGCGCCGGGAGTTCACGGACAAGGAGATCTATGATGAGATCGTGGCTCTGGCAAATACCAATGGCGGTATGCTGCTGATCGGTGTCGAGGATGACAGGACCATCACCGGCTCGCGGCCACGACACGGTAAATCAACCGATGTCAACAAACTGAAGGCGGCGATATTCAATAATACCCAACCCCGCATCAATACCAGGGTCTCTCTTGTAAACACCGTTCATGGCGACGTCATCATCATAGCGGTCGATACGTATCCGGAAATCTGCGCTACGGCAAGTGGTAAAGTGCTCCATCGGGTTACCATTTCGGATGGCAAGCCTGCAAGTGTTCCACTCTATCCTTACGAGCAGCGATCCCGTCGGACAGATCTGGGGCTCCTTGATTTTTCCGCACAGATCCTTGAGAATACCTCGTTAGAAGATCTTAACCCTCTGGAGTTTGAGCGGCTTAGGCAGACAATACAAAGTCGTCATGGGGATCACTCCCTGCTTGAGCTATCCGATACAGATCTTGTCAAGGCGCTCCGGCTTGTGGAGACGCAGGGCGACAGACTTGTTCCAACCGTTGCCGGGATTTTATTGCTGGGAACGGATGAGGTCATACGAAAATTCATTCCCACGCATATGCTTCATTTTCAGGTTCTCGACAAGGCCGGCAAGGTGCGGGTCAATGATGATCTCACAAGTCCCCTGATTCGCCTCATTGAAGAGACAGAGTCCCGGTTTCTCGCTCGTCTTGAGGAAGACGAGATCATGATTGGAATGTACCGTATGCCGATTCCCGCATATCATCGCGATGCGTTCAGAGAGGCAGTGAATAACACTCTGCTCCACCGTGATTATTCCCGCATGGGTGCAGTGTTCATCCAGTGGTATCATGATCACCTCCTCATAACAAATCCCGGCGGGTTCCCAATGGGGATTACTCCCGGTAATATTCTTGTTCATGAGCCACGACCCCGAAACGAACGTCTTGCCGAAGCGTTCAAAAGGATTGGCCTGATCGAAAAGACCGGAAGGGGTGTGGAC
>JANYBK010000113.1 GCA_025360805.1 Methanomicrobiales archaeon | reverse complement strand
CGCGATGACGTAACGCGTCGGTTCATCCCCACGTGTGTGGGGAACTCCTCGGGGTGTCGGTGTTCCCAAGACAGGTGATCGGTTCATCCCCACGTGTGTGGGGAACTCGATACATATGATTGACCCAAACGGAATTAGCCCGGTTCATCCCCACGTGTGTGGGGAACTCCGTTGCCGTCGTGGTTGCTATCACCGAGTTCGCGGTTCATCCCCACGTGTGTGGGGAACTCTGTTCACGTTTTATATGAAAACAAGGAAAGTTACTTCCAAGTCTGGAAGGAACTCATTCGTTTTAATGGGGTGGCTTGACAATAATCAGAATAACACATAGCCATTACAACTGGACGACCAGCAAAATCTCCCTGAGAACAAATCAACGTTCTTTAGTAATTAATATCTCTGATTTGGATTGTTCCGGCTTCTGGGGAATAAACGAAATGAGCTGAACCCCACAAAAGTCAACGGGAACGCGGCGGTTAGTGCCAATAGTGACAAAATCATAGCCAGCTTCATTGTTTGTTCCCCACGCCATGATTGCGGTTCCATCTTCAATTCCATCAATGATTGTTATCCATAACATCTCCCGGACTTTTTGCGAGAAGGCAGCGATATACACTCCTGCCTGAACTTCAAGGAGCCAGACTGCAAGCCGGCCACGCAAACGTGCCGGTGCATTCTCAAGTACGATGACCAGCATCCCCAAGCCCCTTCTCTTCCGGAATCGCTACGGGCAGACAATCATCCGGAGTTTCCGGAACCGGCAGTCCACCGGCACGCAGGATCTCCTCAATGGTCGGGATAATCGTTTTCAATAACCGGGTTTCGCGAAATTGATCCCGACAAGCAAGTCTCACCGCTCGTTCCGGATCCACCGGGTTCTGTGCAGCGACGCGGAATGCAACCGGCACGACCGTCTCGAACTTGAACAGATCCGCAATATCATAGACAAACGATTGTGGTTTGCCCGAATGGATGAAACCGATAGCCGGTGCGTACCCGGCTGCAAGAATCGCTGCCTCGGAAATTCCGTACAGGCAGGAGGTTGCAGAACTTAAACAGCGATTCGGCAGATCCCCACTCCCCCACTGAGTGTGATCATACTGCCGGCCTTCCCATTTTACACCAAATTTTTGCGCCATCTGCGAATACATCTCCCTCACCCGAGCTCCCTCAACTCCACGGAGTTGTTCAACAGAATAATGTGAGGGTACTGGCTTCTTGAACCGGAACTCGTACATCTTCCGGACTACCTTTAACCGTGCCTCTTCATCGAGAGCGAGTTTTGCCTGGTAGAGCAGACGATCTGCCCGTGCACCCCCAGGCTGACCCACAGCATAGAGCCGGACACCCGCTTCCCCGATCCAGACAAGCAGGCAACCAACACGGGCTGCAAGAACAACCGCTGCGTGAGATACCCTGGTGCCGGGCTCAAGCATGAGAGCTGCAACACTACCGATAGGGATCTGGGTGCGCACACCGTTTTTATCGACAAGCACAAACGCCCCATCGAGTACATCAAGCTCACCCTTCTCAAGAAAGACAAGAGATATTCTCTCTTTGATTGCAATTGGTTTCAAAGAAGGGAGCATGAAAAAACTCACCGGGCGGGGCGGACCATCAACAGCCCGCACCCGAATCCTTTGGCCGGGCCCAGCCCGTGAAAGAGTGCCGGGACAAATAATTCCGGATCAGTCACCGTGAGAAGTCCGTTAAATTCGATGGTGCTCAGGGTAACAGAGTGTTTTCCCTTGGGTTTGGTAAACCGGTGCTGGATGTACCCGTCAGCCCGAACCTCACCATCAGTGAGAGAGAAACCATTGGCTTCTCCTTTCATCGCGAGCCAGACAAAACCTGCCTGCTGGACGATCTCCGCTTCTGGAGGGCATTCGGTCTGCCGTTGTTTCAGGAGCGTCTTTGCGTCCATGACAACATCGTGACGATGTTGTTTTCTTTTTCCGTAAGGATCTGGTTTCTCGTCACGTTTTGACCGGATTGGATTTGCCCGTAACATGAATGATAATCTCTGGTCTTTCTTTATCATGGGAGCGTAGGGTTTCGTCTCTACACTCCAGACCGCGTGGCGGTCATTGGGTTCCCGCGCCGAAACACAGTAGAATGCCGGCAATCCCTCCACCAGATCCTGCCGGTAGATAAAATCCCGGTTCCGCTCCGGAGCATCGGCAAAGAGATCCCAGACCAGCGAATGGAGTTTGTATGCTCCTCCGATATGGTTCCAGAACTCTTTCTCATCGGTTGCATCGTGACGGAGTTTCACTCTGCTGATGAACACGATCAGACCCCCGCCGGTTTTCTAATCATTGCAGAGTGCTCCGTGCGATTCCCGAACTGCCAGCGTTTCCGGCTCAGTGGATCATCCCGGCGCTGAACCGTATGCACGCTGGGAAATCCCGCATCCATATCCCCCTCCCAGAATATTCTGACATCGCTATCAGATTCCAGTCGGGCAATGAACGGTGCGTCCTTAAAATGAGCGGTGGATAATGCACCGGAAATGGATTTCGCAGGGATCACCTGTGGCTGAAGCGGGAGAGCAAGCGGGCAAGACTTACGCCCGAGATAGAGACCGAACACAGGATTTTCCAGATGTTGTTTCAGAACCGCAAGCGGGTACAGGGGAGATGCTGTGCGGCTCCATAAACAAACGGAATAAACCGCATCACACCGGTAATCCCGGGATGAGAGAATAGTGTTGAGTTCATCTTTGGGAACAGACAGTTCTGCTTTCCTCGTGGGAAAAGTTATTTTATTCCGTCCTTTTCCGGAAGAAGGCACCTGTGCAGTGTGATAATCCCTCATAAGAATACCCGGTGCATCGATCCGGACTGCCATACAATAGCCTGTTGCCAGCTCACGCAGCCGGTCCTCCTCATCGCGACGGATTCCGAGAGCCGCTGCAACCATTCCTATGACAGCAGATTTGGATGGGCGATCAAAGGATGGCCGGAATTCACCGACTGCAATATCTCCCCAGGATGCCATCATGCCATATATGCGGAAGATGAGGTATTCGTTCATGGTGATCAGCAGCAGAATTCCAGAATTTTATTCAGCGAACCCGCGCCGGCATGAACATCCATCACTTCTTGTTCCTCACAACATTTTCCATAAACGGTATCCATTTTTTTGCGGGTATCATTCAGGGATGTGATGGCAGCACCGAGCAGATCTTTTGAATCCCGGACTGCTCCAAGATACGCAACCGATAAGGAGCGGGGTTGTTGTGATCCCTTTTCTGCGAGGAGGTACGAGGCATAAGCCCGCGAAGCAAAGGAATTCTGTTTACCGGTCGGTGCAACTTTTGTTGCTGCCTCAACGAGCGCTTTAATCGCGGTCTTTGCAAGTACCGCATCACCACCGAGATTCTTTTGGAGGAGGGTTTTGTCAATGCAGACATAGGTATAGAAAAGACCGGAGGCAAACTCGGTCTCACCAAGATGCGCAGCGCCGGCGTCGTCATCACCTTTGTTCAGATCATCCACTGCGGTGAAATAATCGTCTTCAACGGCAACTTCATGGACCGTTACTGCATGGGCAACCTGAACAGAGGCTTCAACATTATACTTCGTTGCATTGGCGAGCATCCGTCCGAACATGGCTACATCCACAGAAGACAGGTCCTCTTTCAATAAGCTGGATAATTCCTGGGGTTTGGGTTCCCTCTTTTCCTTAATGAGCGTTGAAACAAGCGCCTGGATCGCAGAAATTTCATTATTGGAATAGAAAACGAGCTGTTCACCCTTCAGGGTATCCTTACTGATATTGCTTTTTTTATCTTCCTTTTTCGTACCTTTTTTCCCGCTTTCTGCTTCCTCCGCAGAACTCTCTTCAGCTTTTTTACCATCGGATTTAGGAAGTTTGTCAACAAACACAGACGCAATTTTCAGTGCCCATGCATTCGCATCCTTCTCCGGAATTATTGGTGCAACAGGGTGATCGGGATTTTTTCCTTTCATTAATTCGATCAATGGCAGCCCGCTCATGAGAGATTCTTTGATTTTTGAACCCATCTCCTTGGTCCGGATACCGATATGCCCCTCAAGACCCTGCGCAAAAATATCCGATGTCCTCCACGCTCGCTTCAGGCTCTGCGATGAAATGCGCAGGCGTTGGGTTCCCCCCATAACAGCGGTTTTTGGCCGCCCGAGATCATCGCGGTTAAGGTTCGACGGGGGATACGATACAAGCATATGCAGCTGAATAAAGTCACTCATAGTAATTTCACCATTATTTCTCCTCACTGGGAGCATGTTCATAGTAGGTAAACGCCCACTCTTTCTTTGTCTGTTCATTCCACCAGTAGATGCCATTGGCGAGGCTGGGAATATCCACGCTATCACCAAGCAGGTGTACAACACGGATCATCGTTTCATACAGTTTGTCACGGTCATCGATTGTCAGCACCCGCCGGAACCGAAGCCCGCTCACGCTCGCTTTTTTAGCATCAGCGGAATCTGATCCTGCCATCTGCCGGGGAAACGAACCGGGTTTATACGATTTCACATGCGAGAGGACACCGGCAACGAGTGCGAGTTCCTCATCTTTAACAGAGCCGTGCTTCATCAGTGCCCATCTCAGGCGATGGTATGCCGGAGTGAAAGCAACGTTCAGCGGGGAATGGCATCGCCGCAGTTCGGCTCGATCGCCCCGGGCATTGTCAAGAGCTCGCCACCAGTCGATTAAAATCTCCCGGGTTTCCGGATTAGTAAATGTCAGATAGTGTTTTTGTTCCATGGTTTTACCTCATGTTCAGGTCTCCTTTTTTTTGTTACGGGTAGGTGTTGGGAGTGATTTTTCAGGTTGTGGCAGATCGAGAAGTTCAATGATTTTTTTATTGTATCGGGAGGAAAACTGCCTGAAATCCTTCCGGGCTAGTGAGATCCGTTTTGGATCCCCAACAGAAATCAGGCTGGACTGGGAATACCGGTCAAACAAGATCTCCCCTTCTTTGGATACTTTTTTGAGCCAAGACAATTTCAAATCCTGAACTGGCTGTTTTGTCTGGAGTACAGTTTTTATCTCGTTAAGTGTCTGATAAAATTCGGGTTCGGTATCCTGCCAGAATTGTGAATCAATCGAATCAAAAAAAGATTTCTCCACAGAAATATTTGCATCCTTGCTGAACAGCGCTTTTTTTACGCAGGTACGAACATTGTACGCGATCAGGCTGGCAGTCTTAATCATCTGGCTGACAGTGATCTCATACGCCGGTTTTATATCCGCCGACATATGGATGAGGGGCATTATCCCTTCATACCAGCCACAGGCTTTCATGTTATCCATATCATATCCAAATGCCCAGAGCCGGAACGGAATTTCGTTAATTCCAGAAAGACCGTCCTGCCTCTCCTGCCGGAATGTATGGACTACCACCGCGGATTCATTCCGGGAATTTTTCTCCACATTGTTCTGGACGAGTCCCAGCCAGTTCCGGTAGGAGAGCCCGCCGGCCTGCCCGTGTATCGGCCGGGATTCTCCTTTCTTTTCATCGATAAAATAAGGGGTAAGTGAGTGATGCCAACCGCCCTTGTAATTGATACCGTAACTTTTGTCATGATATTCTGTAACAGAGTGAGAGGATACGCTTCCACACAAATCACAGGGACTCTCTTTTGCACTACTCGAATATGCGAGTCGGATCCTTCGGGGCATCCCCCAGAACATCTGAAGTGGATTGACATGCTGTGATGTTGTCTCTTCATTTTTTTCACTGGTACGGGTATGTCCCATCCAGGGGAACAGATCTGAGTCAGATATTTTTCTTGCATCACCGAAACGAGAAAGAGATTCCGTAGTAAGGACATTCAACCAGACCGTTTCCCACAAAGTCCTGCCTATCACAATGGTTGTGAGCGGTCCTCCTCCGCGAATCGATGTGCGATGGCCCCTTCCCCCGGAGGGGGCATTAGTCTGTAATGTGAGTAATGCCATCGCACAACAGGGTAGGCAGATCTGTTTTACGGTATCGCGCTTCAGGAAATGATCGGTATTTTTGTCAAGGGTTTGTGCGCCGGGCATCTCCATGAGCAGATGATCGATCTGGTTTGATTCTCCCTCTTTTTCGGAAAGATCCAGATCCTGCATGAATCTTGGCCCGGCTCCATCAAGATTGAAAGCATGAGCATACCGTTCAAACGTAAATTTCAGTTCATCCGATGTCGGCGGTTTGCTGAACTTTTTCCTCCACTCCAATTCGTTGGCGGGGGGACAGGATGTCTGCACAATCCCGATAAGGAACTGTACTAAAGCACCATTAAAATCGGGACGGGATGCATCAAGGGCAAGTGCCGGATCTTCTGCGTACCTGTCAACAATTCCTGCGGGTGTGATGAGTTTTCGTTCGCCGGATTTTCTGATCACCGAAATCCATGATTCTTTGATAAGATTGAACATGAAATCATCCCGGACTTAAACAATGAATATGTAAAAAAACAGACGCCCCATTGGCAAAATCGGTTGAATAAATGCACCTTAATAGAATGGATTCCATGCGATAGGATTGCCCGTCAAGACTTTAACCTTTATGATTTGTTTGTCATCAAGCCCAGTGTCGAATCATACAGAACCGATACTACATTGCCATTCTTGTCAAGCGCTCTTCCTTGCCATGTATCATTTTTGTGTTCAAGGAGTACAAGAATCCTCCATCGTCCTTTGTCAGCCAGCGTCATTTTGAATTTCTCAAGTGCAGCTGCCAGATCTCCGGTATAGGTAAATTCTTTAGAGATTTTCGTTTCGGAAATGCTTACCTGACTGAGTTCTTCAGAAAAAGCGGGTTCCGATGAAAAAAATTTCAGGATTGGATGCTCCCATTTGAGAAGCAGAACCGTGACCCGTGCCTCCCCAAGCCGTGTCGGTGTCCGGGCATCATCCTGCCACTGGTTCGGTGTATCTTTGTAGCCGTTACTCAAGTGCAGAACATTCAATTGAGCGGTCGCCTGATCCGCCATATTTTTACCATCCGCTTTTATTTCGTGGTATATCAGCGTTTCCGGGATCTCTTGTTGTGCAGATTCTCCGAATGTCCCTTCAATCAGAAGCCTTGCATCATCCGGCATTGTTATCTTTTTTCGATCAGCAAGAAGCCGGGCGGTAAGCCAGAGCTGCCCGTGATTCGGGTACACGTATGCACCCTTTGGGAAAAGGGTTGAATACCATTCATACGCCGGTTTTTCTGAAACGGAAGGACTCATAACGACAAGTTTAGGTACACCCCGGTTTCCGCGTTTAGCCGGATCATTATGCCGGTGCAACCTACCGGAACGCTGGATAAGGAGATCCATAGGGGCAAGATCGGTTACCATGAGATCAAAATCGAGATCGAGGGATTGTTCAACTACCTGAGTAGCGACAAGGATTTTTCCTTTACGGATTGACGGAGTACTTTCTTTTCCGAATAATTTCAGGACTTTATTCTCTTTTTCAATGCGATCACCCATCATGAATCGTGCATGGAACAGGAGAACGTTTTCATTGCCAAAAAATTTTGACAATGTGTTGTAGGTTTCGATGGCATCGTCAACGGTATTTTTCACCCAGCAGGCACAACCCCCCTCTTCAACTGTTTTGGTCAAATACTTCATTACGACGCCAGGATCATCCGTGCATTCGACTTCAATGGTCCGGTGAGTCATCTCACATTTTTGAATAGGATGCTCTGCTGGCTCTTTTGTGTGAGGAGTTACGTGAGTGACCATCGGATAGTGAGACTGCTGTATATCATCGCAATGAATCCCCAATCCGGAAGCGTACGCAGCAATGAGTGCCTGACGCTGTGCCTGGGGAAGCGTTGCCGACAGAAGAATGGCACTGCCCCCCAACGCCGCATGAAATTCAAGAAGTGTTTCGAGAACCTGCTGAACGTACGGATCGTATGCATGAACCTCGTCAACGATCAGAATATTTCGAGATAATCCCAAAAGCCGCAGGGATTGATGATGTAACGGGAGCACGGAGATAAGCGCCTGATCAATCGTACCGACACCAACTTGGGCAAGCAACGCTTTTTTCCGGTTATCCGATAACCATGCATTGCATTGGGCTGACGCATTAGGTTCATCAGGAGATTCCTGTTCATTCGTCACCCGATTCGGATAACCGATTGATTGCAGGAATTTTTCTGACAGTTTGCTTCCACTATGCGCCAGCACGAGGGATGGGTGGGAATCGGAGGAGAACATTCGTCCATACGCTTTTCCCATCCGATCATACATTGCATTTGCCGTTGCCATTGTCGGTAATCCGAAATAAATTCCTTCGCCCTGACCTCGTGCCATAAGACGGTGTGCTAACACAAGCGCTGTTTCGGTCTTCCCGCTCCCGGTTGCTTCTTCAACAATAAACAACTGGGGTAGGGAAGGGATCTCACAGGTTTCAGCAAAAGACTGAACGGGCGTGGGGGAGTTTATCTCGAACAGTGCGAGCATTCCGGTTTCAGATGACACTGTGCCCGGAAGAATTCCAAACGTACGAATCGCTCTTTCCGCTTGGGGAACTGCATACTCTTTCCAGTACTTCTCAAGAGGTATCGGTGTTGAGTGATAGGGAAAGAGATAGTTGTTCGAACCGATCCAATCGCTCAGAACGATGAGCCCTGCAAGTAACCAGGATGTCTTGCTGAATGACGATAACAAATTAGAATATTGCAGAGGGAGGGGGGAATTCATTTTTACAAGAAACAGTTTCGCACATTCCTCAGAAAATTGGAGTGCAGACTTCTGGTTCTCATTTGCAAAAAGATCGGAAATTAAATAATTAGAATATTCAGATTTTCTTGGAGGGGATCCATGGTGACCGGTGACCGCAGAAATCCACATTCCCCAGATATCTTTCCAGTCCGTACTATCCTCTTGTGTGTCTAACTCTAACCAATTCTGTGCCCATATCGTTTTCCACAGAACTTTATCAAAAAAGAATTGTCCCATCTCAGTATGGCGGACTGAATAACGATGATCATGGGTGTAACCCTTCAATTCGTTCATAAGATCGGGTATACGATTTTGAAACCGATCAGAAAATTTTCCAATGTCATGAAGAGCAAG
>JANYBK010000057.1 GCA_025360805.1 Methanomicrobiales archaeon | reverse complement strand
TCTTCATCTGCTTCTCAAGCCGGCTCATTAACTTTGCATCAACCCGTTTTTGTTGTTCAGCGGAGTGAAACATGACCCATCGTTGCGGTATCCCGCCATATGCACTCTCGTAGACCGCATATTTGTACCGGATATCTACGCAGGCATTCCATGAGACTTCTGATGCAACAAGTTCTTTTGCTTCATTTATCGTCATGGGAACATGGCTAATCCAGAAGCAGTGCTGGCCGAGTGATTGGATATTCTCGCTGGTGTAAAATGCTGAGTCTGCCATGTGATAAATCGTTTGTTGGGTGGCCAGGTTGCTTCTTACCACTTGGATCGATTTGAGCAGGATCTTTTTGTCAGATGCGTTTCCGGATAACGGTTCCATGAATACTGGAATCCCGTCCTGATTGGTTACCAGTGAGATGACGAATTGTTTGAGGTCGTTCCTGTGATCTTTGGAATGTCCACGGACTATCTCGATAATTCGGGTTTTAAACTCGCGGTCATAGTCACCAGTGACATTGATGGATGTGGTATCATGATGGAGACGCTGGGCGCCTAATGGAAGTTTTTCCATCATGCGAAGTACTATTCCGGTAAAGAGGCGGGTTGGACCATACGCTGCTATCGCATCAAGTGTCTCACCCAATGCGTATTCGTTGAGATGTTCGGGTTTTATTCCCTTACCGAGCAGTCGCTCTGTCGCGATATCTTCAAAGAAATCCGGCATCAGGGATAGTCTGCCCTCATTGTACCCAAGCCCGTTCAAGGAGAGGGCTTTTACGCCGGTCCCATGGGTTATGTTGTGATAACGTTGGGGATGACGTCATCGATGTATTGTCCTATCTCCAGTGTATCAAACACTCCAGCTACTATGCCGAGATGTCCTATTGTTACATTTGAACCGTCTATTAACGTCATTTTTTTGGTAATTCATGTTAGTTTCTTCTCCGGTAAATATCTATGTACGAAATAAATAAAAATCAGTGAATTTTTACTGCCGATGGTCGGCCGTATCATCCCCAGTGCAGAAAAAGACAAAAAAATCAGAGAATATCTTTTTGTAATCTGGTATGGCGTTATCAGGTTCCCTGAACTATCTCGCTGTTCAGTGCGGTCACATACTGTAATTCCGTACATGCTTGTGTGATAATGGTATCAATGTCGATCTTCTGTTCGCATTCAAGTATGGCTTCCAGTATTGCAGCAGTAGCCGGCATCCGGGGTACAGCCCTACAGGCAAGATCTCCCGGGTGCGTATCAAATGTTCCAATGCGACGTGCAATGGTGATGATCTCTTCCTTGTCGTATGTGATGAGGGGGCGCAACACCGGCACTGTCACCCCATCAGAAATAACCGAAAGGTTTGCCAGCGTCTGGGATGCTACCTGCCCGAGATTTTCACCGGTGATAATTGCACTCGCCCCTTCGTGTTCCATGAGCCGGGCTGCCACTTGCAGCATAAACCGTTTGCAGATTACGCACCGGTATCTTGGAGGGATATGGAACTCCTGCATCCGGTCATACAGGGGCTCGCTGTTTGCAATAACCAACATGAGTGGGTTGCCTGCACACCAGCGTGAGAGTCTTTTGTGGTTTTCTATGGCCGCAGTCTTCACATCACTCCCAGCCCACCGCCCACCGTCAAGATGCAGATGGGTGCATTCACACCCGCGTTTCATGGCAAGCCACGATGCCACTGGCGAGTCTATCCCAGAAGAGAGCAGGACAAGCGTTCGACCCTGCGTTCCTGATGGTAATCCACCGGGAGCTGTAATACGGGAATCATATACCAGTCCTCCAAAATCCCGCACCTCAACAAAGACCTCATAGTCAGGATGATCAAGATCAACTATAAGGCCCGGGATGTGCTCATAGATGGCAGAACCGATGCGTGCGCCAAGTACTTGGCTATCGAGCCCTGTCTTCTGCTGGCGTTTTGCCCTAACTGCAAAACTCATGCCCGCTGACAGGCGCGCTGATGCAAGTGCGATCGCTCCTGCGCAGAGATCATCGATATGGCTGCTGGTTTTTGTGCAGATACTTACATCGATAATACCAAAAATACGCGATACAATATCTGCAATCTTTTCAGGTTCATTGCCAAAGATAAGGATGCGTCCCCGTGGTGTTTCGGAATGGCTGTGTAAACCTGAGGCTGAAAGTGCTTTTCCAATGTTTCGTAAAAGCAGCCCGATAAAATGGTGTTTTACCGGTTCACTTTTTAAAAAAAGCTCACCGTATCGTACCATGACGAGCCGTTCAGAACTACCCTTTTCCACTACGGTTTGCATATTCTTATGAACTATTGATATTACATGGAGATAACCATTGGCGGGGATGCGACGGTTTTTTACCGGGTCTTTTTTTAATCTTTTTAATTTTGGAAACCTGCCGGATTTATACTGGAAAAAAGTACGGACAACGAAATCCTTTAATCAGGAGAATGAATAGTGTACTGAAATGGCGAAAAAGGCGAGCAAGAAAATCGAACCCGAACCGATGAAGTTGTTTTACATTTTTTATAACCAGGAACGCTGGGACAACTGGGTTAAATCACTTAAGGAATCGAGTTTTGAAGCTGACCCAAAGAGCGAGGATCTGCCCGAAGGTTTCCGGATACTTGACGGATTTTCTGTCGACATCACTGTATCAGTATTAAAGATCATCAAGCTCTACCAGAACAAGCGGTACAGCTTTGAAGATGCAGTGGACAAGCTCTCGCAGGTCGAGGCAATTGTAATGGCGCCCGCTCCTGAAGGTGAGCTTGGGGAACTCGTAGAAATCCTCCAGCTTCCAAAACTGGCGCTCTTTGCTTCCTGCCGGCTCTATCTTGCCGGGGGGTTTGACAAAGATATCAAGACGCTTGTCAAAAAGGGCAGGGCCGACGGGGAAAAGGATATGGAAAAAGCGCTCGAAACCGTATCCAATATCGGTGCCGCAGTCATTGACGGAGCAAGCTGTTGCAGCAAGTATGTAAAAGATGATCTTGAACAGACCACGCTTTTTGATGAATGGCTGATCGAGTGTGAGCGAATGGGCGAAGCAATGACTTCGTTAAAGAATTTCGATGAATCCACCGGAGACGAGGATTGATCGCTGACCGGGCACGGTTCCGGAATGCAAAAAAAATTGAGCGGCTCACCGGCTATCGCCTCCCTGAGCTTGCTTTTTCAGGAACCATGCTCGAAGCGCTCTGCTCCCGCCTTGATTATGATTCACTTGATTATGGCGTGAGAGACCAGATCCTTGGATTTTTCAATGACTTCCTTCGCTGCAGCTGCAAAGACTCCCCCCTGTGCGGATGCCCGGAAAAAAAGTTTTCAAAAAAAGTCATTGAACTCCGTGAAAACGGACTCGATCACCGGCAGATCGCTGCGTTCCTGCTGGATGAATACGGCATAGAAGTTTTTCCCGCAGACATTCTCTCATTTTTAGAAGAATCCGTCCATGTGCTCGAAGCCATGTCCGATGTTGCCCGGTTGCAGGGAAAAGAAGATCTCGCAAAAAAAACCGATGAGCATATCCGGTTAATCGAACGATAATGGTTGAGTCCGGTATACCTGCCTTTCCCTGTGAGATATGCCCAAGGGTGTGCATGTCGCATTTACCCGGACTCCCGTGACAGGCTGATGTCCTGTCGTGTTTTTTAAGCGATATTGAACCGGATTGAAAATGGGTTTTACCCCTCCGTATATTCATACTCATATGGGGGGGAAATTGCCTGCGTATCCGATAAAAACAGGTTGAACCGGCATCCATGACAAAAGGTTTAATCTTCTTTGCTCACTCATGGAATACCGATGTTCTGTCCTGAATGTAAGACAATGATGATCTCTTCCGGAGGTCAGCTCAAATGCCGGAAATGCGGCTATATACGGAAATTCGAAATAAAGGACCAGAAGGAGTCCATGAAACCGCTCGTGCCCAACGAAATCACTATCGTTGACGACGAAGATATCAAAATCAACACCATGCCCACTATCCAGATTAAATGCCCGAAATGCGAGCATAATCTGGCGTTCTGGTGGCTCCGCCAGCTGCGGGCTGCAGATGAAAGTGAAGTGCGATTCTTCAGGTGTACAAAATGCGAACACACCTGGCGACAGTATGACTGAGTAAAAATCATACGTATACAAACCTTTTTTTTTTAATTTTTCGCTCTGGTGAAACGCAAACATAAACCCTTCCGGTTCACTCCGGAACCATGAAAATTAAAATTCTGTTCTGGAGAAAACGGGTATTACAAAATTTGACGCCCCCTCTTGTGCTACCAGTCCCCCATTGGGGGACAGGGCACATTGCGATAGGACGAAGAGGTTACTGGTAATACTTTTACTATCATAATCGGGGGCTTCCTTTCCGGTGGGGTGAAACCCCTGGGAGCGTCAAAGATTACCCGATGGATTCACTCAACATAGTAGAGAATAGCTAATTTCCCTTTTTTCCGTACAAATATAACCGAATACGCAGACATCGCGAAAATGTAACAGAACCGCACTCGCTTTCGGTCTGGATTCCTTCAAATTTTTCTTTTTTTTTGAGAGCTATCGCTAGACCA
>JANYBK010000031.1 GCA_025360805.1 Methanomicrobiales archaeon | reverse complement strand
TGAAGCATAAATAAAAGGACGAGTCAGAGATGTAATAGTTAAAATTACATTCTGAAGATTTGTTGAAAACTGTCCTCCATTAATGACAACATTTGCCATTAACTACCTCCTACAATAACTGTTGTTCATGCTTGACTCCGTCCACATACAAACGAAGTCTTGGAGCTGTCCCATCATTTGTATGTATCTTCCATGTTGCTTCAATAAAGTGCTCCGTCTCATCAAAGTTAACAAAACCAGTAACATAACTGAAAAAGTAATACCCTGCTACTGGAGCTGCTTCAATCAATAACCGTTTTGTTTCTTGATTCCAGCTATACGCCGTGAGCTTGGCTCCTGAAGGAGTCTCAACTATCATAGTCTCCACATCAGCAGTAAAAACAGGATACGAAGGAACCTGAGAAAGACTAACCTCAGTTTGTCCTTCGTCTAACCAAATAGTTTCTTCGGCAACTTCTCTTCTTACATCTACGCGTATCGACATTAAACGACCTGTAGCGTTTCTGATTTCAAAGTGCAAATATCCCTTGTTACTTTTATAGATCGATAAACGATTTTTATTTTGGCTATATGGAGTTGCAAGATCTACATAATAATGAACATTCCTATCGCTACCGTCATACTTAGTTCCAGTCCAAAAACTCAACGTTCCTTCGTTTACATTAACATTGTTAACTGCTTTATATTTGACCCAACCTCCTAAAACAGAGTCACATAATACTCCTGCTCCGAATAAGCTTGGTACAAACTTGATTGCACGAACTCCATCTACTGGATCAGCTTCAGTTGCTGCTAAAGGATTAAGATTATAGGTTCCTAGCTCATTATTCTGAATAACAACTCTTGCTCCAATAGGATGAGATAATGTGATTGCTCCATATCCTAAAACTGGTATTCCTTCTAGCCTTTTCCCCGCAATAAAGCTATATGTTATGGTTTCTGTTGTATTATCTTGTCCATATACAATTGCAGTTCCACTACTTGGAAGATTAGTAACATAGGATACTGACAAGTATGTCTGTTTAGCACTTGCCACTTCTGTTGTCTTAATTCTTTTCCTAATTTGAAATCTCTTATCGGAAACATTCTTGATCTCTGGAACTGTAATTGTAAACTCTTCAAGTAAGCTAGTAAAAGCATTGATTGTTGGTACTAGCGGCATCGCTTTGGATAGGCCAACTAGTCCTTTTCTTAATTGTTCTACATCTCTATTGAACGTGTAGTACTCAAAGATATAGTTACCAGCATTCTCAATTGGATTAAAAGTTACAGTATTTGTCTGACTATTGTAATCCGTAACTTTTGTGACAGGAGTTTGAGTATTATCGTCTTTAGCATAGATCTTTACATCATAAAAATTTAAAGGATGATATAATAAATCCTGAGTAACTTGATCCGACATTAATGCAACTTCATCTTGTCTAAAGACTTGACCAATATCTAAGTTGCGCAAATAAGCGAAATAGTTCTGTAATCTGTCTCTTCTTGCTCCATATCTGTACGATACATAATATGGAGTACCTTCATTAAAGACTTGAGATCTTGCCATATATTGGAAAAGGTAAGTTCCATCTCGAAGTATAGATGGAAAACTTAACAACATTGTTGTAGAATCGAATCCAATAGCAAAGAATGCTGGAATCTCTGGATACAGAGTGTTACTAATCTGAACCTGCTTATAATTTGCTGGGAAATTGCTAAGCTTAAGTTCTGATACTCCTACTTGTAAAGCTTCTAGTACTGTAACTGGATTATCTACTATAGTAGGAGTATGGTCAACTGCATTATCTCCGTACTCGTAATCTACTTGAATAAGATCGCTTACATAAGTGAAGTTTGCCATTGAACTTTCAGCGTCTTCATAAAAAACTTTGACTGATTGTAACGGCTGGATTCCAGCTCCGTCAATTCTTTTAATTGTCCGATTCGCGTAATCAATTGTATAATCAATATTTATAAGATACTCAACAACTCCATCAATTGAGAAAATTCTTACAACTGGATTACTAATAACGTCAGTGGCTTGGCCTCTTTCTCTAAATCTTTCGAGTTTAACAAGAGGAATTAGATCCAGTGGATCTGAGGTAAAGCTTACGACCTCATTCTTAAGGAATTCAGTATAAGAAATAGGATATGGAATATTAACTACTGCTTCATTAATACCAGGATTACTTATACTATACGGTGTGGCATCAAACGATGCTATAGCTTTAGATAGAAAATAAAAACTACTACTATTACCTATGTTTGCTACACCTTGTGCAGTGAAAGTGACTCGAAACTTATCACTTTCTTTAACTAAAACATAATCTGAATTCTCTTTAAGTCTCTTTATAGCATTACGTAATAAGACTCCTCCTGTCATAATCTCTAAAGTACTTACATCTTTAGCACAATATATGACCCATTGCAACGTATCATATCTTACTACATAATCTCCAGCTGGAAGCGGTAGCGAATTTAAGGTAACAAAACTGAGTTGCAAATTAGAAGAATTAAATGTAGATGGAGCTATTAAATTTGTTTTTGTCAAATCTGAAGCTTCATAAAGAACAACCTCTACAAAATTCTGAGGTATAAACCCTAATATAACAGTTGTAGCTTCAATAGCTAGTATGTTGGGCTCATAAACTCTACGATATGCAGTAGAATCTTTTCCTGTAACAATTTGATTAGCAACTGATAAGCGAATTGCTTTTGTTTTAATGGTTAAAGAGTTGAGGCTAACTAATGGATAATTTTGAATCGATACTCCATCTGGATATGCAAGAGAAGCTTCTTTTTCATATCTTTCATTTGTAAAATCTAAAATCTTTGAAGTTTCTGTACACGATTGATCTGTAACTGTCCAAGTAGGCCTGTTCCCGCTAATCCTAATCTCATTTTTATTTGTACTTAATACACTGTACGTTTCACCTGTCGTAAGATTCTGAATTCGCGTTACATCCTGGATTGGCTGATGTAATGTATAAAGCAAATACGGATTATCGATCGAAGGAGTAGTTATTTCGTTTCGAACTGGCAAATGAGAAAAAAGAAGTACATCCTTCAATAGGTCTTTTTGATAACTGTATTGAATAATGATTGTTCGATTCTTGATTGTATCAACATCGAGAAAATCTACCACTCCATCTATGTAATTTATAACGTAATCCACATCTCTTACTAAACTTACTTCACCAATTGGAAAGATCTTCTCTGATCCAAAAACTAAACTTCGACTAATTAATGTCACTTGTGTTTCCGGAGCTGGTCCAAATGCCTTCTCCTCACTTTTAGAAAATACATTTCCCGTAGTTGTATATTCTATTTTATAGAGTCCTGACGCTACTATTGGCTGGATATTAATAGAATTAATTGTTGCGTCGAAAAAAAGAACACTAACTTGAGAAGACATCAGTACACTTGAGTTAATATTTGTAATTTTAATATTAGTAGGATCCGAAGGTACATTTGATAGAAGAATTGAAGATACTCCTATCTGTAATTGCTGAGTTTCAGCAAAGAGCTCCTTAGAGGTAGTATTGCCAACTCTGTCGATTGCAAACACATTCTCGTTAAATAATCTATCTTGTGCAGATTCAGATCTAACTACAACTTCATCAAGTATAGGAATAGAAAGATAACTGTCGTTCTTGGTTGCTGACCAAACTCTATCCACTTCTGCTAACTTTTCTGCAAGAATATCAAAAGCTATAGGTAAAATGTTTTTACTATTTTCAAAATCATTAAACCCACTTAAAGAGTCTTTAAGTGCTTCGTAGAATTGTTCTTTACTACCAGTACCGGCTGCATTAATAAGTTCTGCCATTTGTTTATCCTACATTTGCTGTATCAGTTGGATTCGAAAAGACTGGAGATCCAGTAGCCAAGATTGGAGTTTTATTTCTATCTAAAGTCAAACTTGTCTGCAATCCTGATAATGGATCGAGGTCAAATATAGTGAGAATTACCCCATCGACACCGTCAACATTACCCACAACAGTAGTGATATCAGAACCATCAAGAGTCGTTACTGTTCCTATCGGTAATAAATCAAAATAATTAGCCAACGCTACACTTACTGCCGCTTCAACATTTTCACGAATCGAAGTAACAAGCACTTTCAATTGCATTTCTATTCTAATAGGAACTTCGGGAACTTCTCGTACAAGAGCATCTGCTAGGACATCTTTACTTTGCTGTACTAATTCTGAAGCAGTTCTAATTGCATCATTATAAGTGAAGCTTACATCAATTACTTCACCTTCTTTTGGAGCAACATAATCATAATCAGCATTATATACAGTTCCTGAAACCGGTTCGCTAGTTTCTTTTATCAAAATCTGCTCTTTATCGGGAAGGATAGTTTGCCTGTCTTTCATTAAGCTTACTGTAATTGTAGAGACATTAACAAAACGCTTCTGAGTTACTTGTTCGCCATCCTCAATGAATACAACCTTTTCTTGATCATTTGATGTAATCCAAATATAATTTACAGCATAAACATCACTTGATATTGGAGCAGGGAAGGCACTTGTCAAGTTACCAAAGAGCTCAACTACACTTGCCCCTAAAGAGATGCGAGACGCTATAGCAATTGAAATATAACTTTGAGTTGTCTGATTGAAAACTGAAACATTAATCTTTTCATCGGAACCAACATTCTTATATGTACTTTCTAAAATACCTATATCGTTTGTTCCATTAAGAGAAAGTGTACAATCGGTTTTATCAATTGTCGGTCTAAATACGAGACTCTTTATTAAATATACTGATGTGTCTGCACCTGGAGTCAAAGAGAGTGTCATATCCTCTAGAACTGGAAAAACTGGCGCATCAGTATTATCAAAGCCTTTCCAATTACTTCTCACTTGTACCTTAAATTCTACAAACTGACTTTCTATAGGCTGAATTTCAAAAGTTCTAAAATCTAAAAGCTCAATTGGCGAAGCAGTATAAGTTGGCCCAAATGCTGCAACTGCCAAATCAGCTTGTGTACCTGTCGCCGTATCTGGACTTCTGAATTGAAAAGAAACTACACCACCACCCGAATCGTTTCTCGAGAAAGTAAAATTAGTATAATCAACAACTTGTTTAGCATCAACAATATAATCCATTACGCCTACATAATTGTACATCGGCAAATTAGAACCTAAAGTTACAGGCTTAGAATATTGAACAACATATGTACCTGCTACTGTAATAGGTGTTGCATTATCAAGCGTAACAGTTTTCGAATTCTTATCAAAAGAAAACGCATATACTGCTGTTGCTGTAGTTGGAACAAAAATCAAAATATCTAGTCTTGCAGACGATTCGATTACTACATCATTCAGAAGAGGCAAAGTAGTAATGCTGCCGCCAGCTGCCGCGATATCGCTTACTGTAAAGTTCTTTACTTCTTGAAATTTTTCTCTTCCAAGATACTTGGTAAACATAAATACTTCAGGTGCATAAATCGAATTATCCTTATGAGATACACTTGAAGAGTCTAATTCAAAATTACCAAACTGAGGAGCCGGGAATAATGGATCTGTCGAGTAATTAGTTTCTTGAAAACTAAATGCCTGATGAATTGCATTAAAAACGTCAATTGCTACATCACCAAGTCCAGATCCTCTTGATGAGAGTACTTTAACCTCAGACAATTCAGGAACAACTCCATTAACTGGATTCGTATAACGATAACGGTACCAAAAATCTTCTGCTCGATTGAGAGTAGCTGCAACGAAGAATAAATTATCAGATTTACGAAGCATCTGAAGCGGCTTACGATTCGTTAAAATATTTCCATGAACATCCGTTGGAATTACTTCGCATCTCGTTCCTGGGATACTAGTAGCAATAAATACTGCACGATCTCCAAAGATAAGAGCTGTAGTTCCACGCTGATGTACTGCTGCTAGTGTTTCTTGTATACCTCTTGTAACAACTAGAGCTGTTGTACTAACTTTTACAGTTACTGCTTTGATCTTCATCTTTTCGTACCCGATCTGGATAATCTGTCCAGATCTAAACCCAATTGAAGGATCAAAAATAAATTCAACCACAGTTTGTTTAGCATCGACATCTTGAGCCAAAACCGCATGAGCAGTAGGTATATTCAAAGTCTCACTTTCAATAATTGAACTCCAACAATTATTTTGTTGAACTTTAGCAAGAACACTGTCTGCAAAAGCAAAAGGTGCCATTGAGTATTCTTGTATCAAATTATTTCTAACAAATACGTAAGAATTCTCTGCATCAATTCCAGTAAGCCCATTTTTGTAGAAAGTATTACCTGCAATAGTAACTACTGCATTAGCATTAACCGCTACACCTGTTGCTCCGTTCTCTTCTATAATATTTTGATATAAAAGACCTAAATCTCTTGGAGCTGCATAGTCAAGTGTAATAACACTTGTACTATCGAATGTATAACTAGTTGAATTTTGATACATTACGAGATAATATGTCTCTTCTGAACCAACATACTCGATCCAAGCACTTTCCTTATCACCAGTCCAGGTTAATGGGAATACTCTAGAAACTCCACCATTATCAGTAATTGTAATCTGATATCTTACTACATAACTTGCAGGATTAAGAACCTCTAGAGCTCCAGTATATGTACTCGCCGTGAAATGGATTTCTTGTTTTGTAGGAATACTTGCTGATGCTGGAAATCCATCTGCTCCATATCCGTCATCTGCCGTTCCTGGAATACCATCTGCTCCGTATCCATCATCTGCTGTTCCTAGAATACCATCTGCACCCAGCCCATCGTCGAGTCCATGGTCGAGTCCATGATTGACTCCTGGAATATGCTGACCGACAGGAAGTTTAGAATGACTTGTCATTAATTTAATTG
>JANYBK010000019.1 GCA_025360805.1 Methanomicrobiales archaeon | reverse complement strand
AGATCCGGACCGGTCGGCGCAAGTTTGCCCAGATGGGCCGGGTCCGGGACTTCAGCCCGGCAAATGGTGGATACACCAGCCCGGTGTTCGAGATCGCGATTGCGGAGAGTGCTGATGTTCGAGAATGAGTTGCAGACCCGGTGCGCCATCTGCGGGACCGGGATCCTGCTCGGGCTGATCTTTGTGCTGGCCCATCTTCCTCATATTCTTCTTGCCGTTCCTATAGCTGTGCTGTTCCTCGGAATTGTCGCGGACCCGGAGGAGACGCACGCTGTCTGGTACGGGATGCTGAACACGTTCGGCATTTTTGATTTTTCTGCGCTGACGGATACGGAGCGAGTGAACTATACGCAGAAAAAACATTATTTCTGGTTTGGCGAGGTCGGGATGGCTGCGATGCTGGCCGGTGTGTTTGTGGTCCCGCTCGGGATCTTCCTTGCGGGCCGGGCGGAGATCACGCTTGCATTCATCGGTGCTGCGGTTCTGTTCCTGCCGCTGTTCGTGTTTTTGCCGAAAATTTTGCAACAGGCAATGAAGGCAGATGCCGATGCAGCGATCGAGGCGTTCGGGAAAAACGAGCAGGTGAAGAAAGTTTTCTGGTCCTTGTTTGTAGTAATGGCCGGGCTCGTGCTGGCAAAAATTTTCGACCCCGTGTCAGTGCAGCAGGTTGTCGGGATTATTGGTTCGTCCGGACCGTGAACCTGAGGTGAGAATTCATCTCGGTCCCACTCCTTTTTACCCTTCGTTTTTTGGTTGATAAACCTCTGATCGGTGTACTGTTGGATCGGAGAAAAACAAGCCCGATTCGGGTTCCGATTGACGGGTTTGAGTCCGGGAAACACCGGCAAACCTGTCTGGTTCAGGAATGTGAAAATAAGTGCCTTAATATCGCTCCGTTTACAGAAATAAGGCTGTAATGGGTTTGAAAAACGAAGGTCGCCAAGGCCCTTTACATCGCGTTTGTTTTTTCACCTACTTTGTGTCATTAGTCATGAGAAACTCTGTTAAAACACAAACTACAGGGGTCTTTTTTCCGGGGGTCTAAAAAATGAGTGATTTTTGAGTTTTTATCCTCAATATAGAACCCCCAGGTAGCCGACACCCTCTCGCATCTCCCCAATTGTACGTCAGACGCCTTTTGGCACATTGATCTCAAACCGTGGCACTTTCATGGCTTAATGATCTTTTTGCTCGTAATATTGGTAATATCGAGAATCTCTTGGGAGAGATGGTCAATGAAAGATAGCAAAAATCCGGTAATCAAAAAAAAATCCGGGTCTTCAGGACACCTTCTCTGATCCGTCATACGAGGCTTCCATGGTATACATCTTCAACCCGTTAACTTTTCCCGAGGTGTCACGGGTGAATATGATGGCATCGTTTGACTCCGGGGTCACAAAGAACGTGTCATTGCCCTCGTAAAAGAGTTCGACCTTCTTGTCGCCGGGCATGACTGCATCGTAAAATAGGTTGTTGCCCTCGGAATAAACCGTGATTGTCCAGGATTTTTCCCATGCCGGTGCATATGTTCCGGTATAGTCGCTGATGGCTGATGGCGTCAGGGAAACAGCCTTCCGGTCGATCTTCTGCGGCAGGGAATAGGACTCGTTAAAGACAATCGTTGAGAGATCTTTGATGAGAGTTAACACCGGTGTCCTGTCATGGTTTGTCAGGAATATGATGCTCACGTTCTCTTTGGGGAAATACAACGTCTGCGAGATGAAACCAAAATTGCGCCCGGTATGACCGATCCAGGTACGGTTCTTCAAGTTCCCGCTGTCGATGCCGTAATGGCTTTTTTCCATCGCCGTTGTTGACTCCGGGGAGAGGACCGTTCCCGGTGTATGGACGGCGTGTACCCACCGGAACAGATCTTCGCTCGTGGCATGGATAGACCCGGCACCCCAGGAGTTGTGGATGTTCTGGAGGTCGTAGTGGATAGGGTTTCTATCCATCGTGGTATACCCGGACGCACGATTGGAGAAGACATCCCGGGCATTGTCCTGTCCGGTGCTGTTCATACCAATTGGCAGGAAGAGATTCGTTTTCAGGTACCCCTCGTAGGACATGCCCGAAGTTTTTTCGATGATATAACTCAGCGTGATATAGCCATTATTGGAATACGTGTAGCTGGTTCCCGGTTCAAATGTGAGGGGGAGAGCCATTATCCGCTCCATGGTCTTGGGAAGTGTTAGATCTGTACGGTCAATGAGGGAGAACGCCCCATCTGACTGAATTCCTGCAGTGTGGTTCAGGAGCTGGTAGATCCGGATATCCTTCCATTTCGTAGCATGGGGAATGTACCACGTGACCGGGTCGGTAATATTCAGTTTTCCCTGCTCCTGCAGTTTCATAATGGCGGCCGCAGTAAACTGCTTGGTGTTCGAAGCAGTTGGCATGATGGTCTGAGGTGTGTTGGGAACAGAGAACTCGTAGTTCGCCAACCCGTACCCTTTCGAGAGGAGGACCGTGTTGCCCCGTGCCACATGAACCGTCCCGCTGAACCTGCCGGCATCGGTAAGTGCCGTCATATAGGTGTCGAGATTCCGGGATACCGCTGCATCAGGGCCAATGAGCGGCGCTGGTGTTCCGACATCAATGGCATGTTTACCACTATCTGCAGGTGCCGGTGATGTAACGCACCCGGCAGTACCGATAAGAATTACCAGGATAATACCTGCAATTATTACTTTCATGATAACAACTCCATTTCAAACAAAAAAATCAGATAACACCTAGGCCCGGAAGAACGGGCCATACTCATCTGATGTAAATCCGGTAACAGATCCCGGCGGGTTCGCCGCAAAGGTGAGATATCCGATCTGGTCGTCCGGGTTCGGGAACGTGAGATACCATGTGTTGTTCGTCCAGTGCGTGAGGTTCCCCGGGTATCTGTTGGGACCGAGCTCGATTGTCATGTTCCCGGCATCCGGCCCTGCATTCACCCGCAGGGTTCCGTAAAGATCGCTCCTGTACGACCCGGCGAGTGCTGAAGGGGCGATCGTTGCCGGGCCTGCACCTGCTGGCCGCTCCGGGTTCTTGATAAGCGAGTTCCACCCGGCCTGCGAGGCCTTCTCCCTGGCTTGCAGGTCAACGCTTGTTTTCCCGATGTATCGCTCAAGGAATTCGTCACGGACTGCCTCAGGGAACGCGGTCAGCTGTTTGTTTGCGATGACCACAATGCCGGTCTTCTTTCCCGGTATGAGGACCACCACTGAACGGACGCCGTCAAGTGCCCCGTTCTTCTCGATCACCCGCTCGGTAAGGAAGGTATACGAGTCGCAGCCAAGGCCGACTGCGGCATTCGGATCACCAAGCGGCCCGCCATGTCCCGCAACAAGACTCGCCGCCTGGATCTCTTTCACGGTCTTTGGTGTTAGGATATGCTTTCCGTCTATAGAGCCGTCATTCAACATCATTCGCAACCACTGCGTCATGTCCAGGCCGGTCGAGATCACCGCGCCGGCAGCGGGCATACCTGATTCCTCGAGAGGTATCGTATGAACATTTCCCGCAGCGCCGCCATGACCAGAGACATGGTTGTCATCGAGATACAGGGAGTTCTGATGGGCTCCCGAACGCGTCATGTTGAGTGGCTGGATGATCCGGGCGTCTGTCAGATCCTCCCAGCTCCGGTTGTCTGCTTTTGCTGCAACTTCCCCGGCAATGAAATACCCGATATTCGAGTACATGTACTTTTCACGGAAACTGGCTCCCGGCTCAAGGTACTGTATCCGCTGCAGGATCTCGCTGTTGGAGTACCCGACCCTGCCCAGCAGTTCCCCGTCATATGATTTGAAACCCGCACGATGGGCGAGCATGTCGCGGAGGGTCGCGTGCTGGCTGGCGTAGGTATCTTTTAAGACAAATCCCGGGAGGTAATGTATAACCGGTGTGTCCCAATCGAGTTTTCCCTCATCGACCAGGGTGCCGACTGCGGCCCCGGTG
>JANYBK010000218.1 GCA_025360805.1 Methanomicrobiales archaeon | reverse complement strand
GTACTACTTCATCTTCAGGAAGGCAAACTTTTACTTGCAGTGGGACTATAATTTCCATTTGGGGTGGTCTCCTTTTGTTTTTGACTAACAATGAGATCATCCCATTCAGGATATTATCTTAGCCGATCTTTGGACACAATCCATTTTTTTGCTTCTTGTTATTTCTGGGTGCGTGTCTGCACCGAAAGGACCATCGATGCAACCAGCTACCATTACCCCACAGGAAGTGCAGCCACGTTATATCATTGGTGTTGACGGTGATTTTCTTCCGTTCACTTCAAAAGACAGCGGGGGAAACTTTTCAGGAATCGATATTGACGCTGCCCGCTGGATCGCAGAACGGAAAGGATTACAGGTACAATTCGTTGCAGTTCCTTGGGATAATGTTGTTCCCGCGCTGGAAACAGGAACTATCGATATCATCTGGTCGGGAATGACGGTTAATAAGGAACGGCAGGCAAAAGTAAATTTCTCAAAACCATACTACACGGTGAACCAGAGTGTTGCAATACGGAGCGGATCCCCTGTAACAATCCAGGATCTTTATGACGGAAGGATCCGGATCGGGGCACAGGCAGGATCAACAGAGGCAGACTGGGTTATAAAAAACCTCATACAGACCGGGAATATGCCTGCTTCAAACCTTTCCCAGTACCCGGACATTAAGACACTTACCAATAACCTTGAAAACGGGACTATCGATGCGTCCATCATCCAAACCCCATCCCAGCAGCGGGCGATAATAAAAAGACCTCTTGTAATCGTTGGAACAATCCCGTCACAGGATATTTATGCAGTTGCTATCCGGAAAACGGACCCGGAGCTGTTAGCCATCATAGATGACGGGCTTTTGCAACTGATGAAGGATCCATACTGGTTACAGCTGAAACAGAAATACGATCTGGAATAATCCGGTCCCTGTAAAATTTTTGCAGAACAAAAAAATCCTCTGGAATTTTACGGAACCGGAGGCAGGCCAGGTCTCGCAAGGGATTGCAATCGTGGATCGGGGGAAATGATCCGGTGGGATTGGTAATTGGGAGCAAGTTTAAAGAGGGATGATGGGAGTATAAATCCCATCGATATGCATCATCTATTACCAATCATTTCCGTGTTTTTTTCATTCAGACATTCTGCACTGGAACAAAACTGTTACCAGTCTGCATCATCAAGGTCCGGGGCAGCTCAATAGCCAGCGCTTCTTTTAAAACGTCTTCTATAGTCTCTACCGGTATAAACATCAGTTCGGCCCGGACATCTTCAGGAACATCTTGTAAGTCCCGCTCATTTTCTTTTGGCAGGATTACTTTTTTGATTCCTGCACGGTGAGCTGCAAGAATTTTTTCCTTAATCCCACCGACCGGAAGAACCGCACCGCTCAGGGTAATTTCTCCGGTCATCGCAAGGGTTGGATCTACAGTCTTTCCGGTGATTAAGGATGACAGGGCTGTAAAGAGCGTTACTCCCGCAGACGGACCGTCTTTTGGGGTTGCACCCGATGGCACGTGGACGTGGATATCGCTGGTCATGAAATTGAACCCGTTCTGCGTGTTGGCAAGACGTGACCGTATGAGGCTCAACGAGATTGTTGCCGACTCTTTCATCACATCCCCAAGCTGTCCAGTGAGGGTGAGCTTGCCGGTCCCAGGCATGAAGGTGCCTTCGATAAACAGGATCTCTCCACCAACCGGCGTCCATGCAAGGCCGGTGACCACACCGGGAACCGGTTCTTTTCTGGCCACTTCCTGCCGGATCAACTCCTTTCCCAATATCCCGTCAAGCTTATCCGTAGTTACTACAAATGGCAGTTCGGCAGTGCCAGACACGATCTTCTCGGATACATGCCGTGCCGCTTTTGCGAGTTGCTTCCCAAGCCATCTGACACCAGCCTCACGGGTATATTTCTCGATTATCACTTTTAGGGCCTCATTCTCAATCCGGAATTTGTCGTTATCAAGACCATGCTCTTTTAATGTTTCCGGAATCAGGTGGTCTTTTGCGATAGCGAATTTCTCATTCTTTGTATAGCCCGAGATCTCGATAAGTTCCATCCGGTCGAGTAACGGGGCCGGGATCGTTGCAAGGGAGTTGGCAGTAGCGATGAATAATACATCGGAGAGGTCGTACGGTACTTCGAGGTAATGGTCCGAGAACGTGTTGTTTTGTTCCGGGTCGAGTACTTCTAAGAGAGCACTTGCCGGGTCTCCTGAGTAGGAGAGGGACAGTTTATCGATCTCATCGAGGATGAAAACCGGGTTTTTTGTGCCGGCTTTCTGTATGCCCTGGATGATCCTCCCCGGGAGGGCACCCACATAGGTTCTCCGGTGACCCCGGATCTCGGCTTCGTCCCGGACGCCCCCAAGGCTAATCCTGACATACTTTCGCCCGAGCGCTTCTGCTATGCTCTTTCCCAGGCTCGTCTTTCCAGTGCCGGGCGGACCTGTAAAGAGAAGAATTGAGCCCTGTTTCTCGGCTTTTAGTTTCATGACTGCAAGGTGTTGTACGATTCGTTCCTTGACTTTTTCGAGGCCGTTGTGGTGGCTGTCAAGCACACGACGGGCCTCTTTGATATCGATGCTCTTCTTCTCTTCGGTAACCCACGGGAGATCAAGAAGGAGATCGAGGTAATTCCGGATAACGGAACTTTCATGATTCTGGGGACCACCGGTTTCGAGTTTCTTTGCTTCCACTAATGCTTTTTTGCGTACATCATCCGGCATCTTTGTGTTTTCGATCCGTTCACGGTATCCGCTTTCACCGGAAGTGCCATCGGTTTCACCCAGTTCTTCCTGGATTACCTTAAGCTGCTCCCGCAGCATTGCTTCCCGGTTCGATTTGCTCACTCGATCGGTAACTTTCTTTGCCATCTCGATCCGCATGTTGATCTCTTCGCGTGTCTTGAAAAGGATCTCCAAAAACGAGATGTACCGCTGCCGGACTGAGACTATTTCGAGTAGTGCCTGCTTTTCGGCAAGATGGACCGGGAGAAACGGCATGACAAATCCCATAATCTGGTCGATGGACTCCATACGGTCTATAGGCTGGGTGAACTGTTCGGAACCGGAAAACCGGCTGCTTATCTCGTGGATAGTGAGCTTGATATCTGCAAGTATCCGCTCTTTTAAATCTTCTTCGAGATCCGGCAGATCCAAAACCGGCACATACGAAGCGTAAAACCTTCCCTCCTTTTCGGACAGGGAGACTACGTTAACCCTCTGCACAACATCGGCACAGATCAGGTAGCCATCATCAGCAGGTTGCACGTGAGAGATCCGGAACAGGTTACCAGTCCTGTACAGCGATTCTCCGGTCAGCTCCGATTGGCGAGTACCGCTTTTTAATGTGAGACCGACTGCGTGAGTACCTTTGTTATCTTTAATCGCGTCTAACAGGAGCACTCCCGTTGCCTGGTCAACCGGGAATTTTGTCCGGCTGTCCGGAAAGACTACGATCTCAAAGAGCGGTATCACCAGTTTTTCCTGCATATAATCATTATTTTCCGATTGCATAATTTCCTCATTCATTTAGTTCGAATTTACCTAACTAAAGTCCGGAACAAAAAAATTACCGCACTTTCTTCAGGATCTCAATTAAGAGTTCCTGCTCGTGTTCATCCAGTGAATTTACCATTTGTTCAATCACCCGGCGCAAGGCATTGTGTTCTGCCGTTGCAATTTTTTTTCCTTTTTCGGTTAAGCGGATGTACAGGATTCTGCCGTCATCAGGACAGGGTTCCCGGTACACGCACTCCATCCGGACAAACCTGTTAACCATCTCGGTGATCGTGGGTTTTGAATTCCTGGTGATCTCAGCAAGCCTGCTGAAAGTCACATCTCCCTGTTCATCGATAACTTTCAGATACGCGATCTGTTTGACAGTCATATCTGCAAGACCGCATTCGGAGAAGATACTACAGGAGCATTCGTTTTTCATCCTGAGCAGGTGTTCAAACACTTCCAACAGGTGCTCGTCTCTTGTCATCATACTCCGCTTCTTCGTTAGTTAGGGTTTACCTAATAATAAAGATAGTGGTCCGGGTATTTCCGGAATGGATCGATCCCGGAATGAAACACGGTGGATAATCGATTGCTATCACGAGCTGAAGAACTTGAAAATCCCGGTGTCATGGACATAGATGCTGTACATATTACTTGCGCAGAAAAAGCTGGTACTATCCGGCTTACAACTGATGATCATCTGGTAAATATTATGAAGAAGATAAATATGTGCATCTGTGTGTGCAGATAATCCAATGCACTGGTTGATGGAGGTGAATCAGCATGGAAATTAAGACCATCGCCAAAATCCAGAGCGAGTGATACGATGCACTTGTCAATGCACTTGAACTAGAGTATGCGATTCTTTTTATCCGAAGTTTTGATAAAGGCAGTGGCGATTACACCAAGGATCAAAAAAAATCTCAAGAATAAGGCTGTAAAACAGATTGGAAAAAAATTCCCAAATTGCATAAATCGCTCTGAATATTTTTTTAGCTTGTGTTTTGGCTAAACTGTGATCCAAGCTATTGCAACACACTCACGAGAGGGTGTTCCCCCAAACCCCCGCTCAAACAATCTCAATTTTTGTCTTTCGTCAAAACTCTTATCACAGCCCACTTCTATTTAGAAGTATGTCACTCAAATATGGAAAAACTGTGATACTCATCATGCTCCTGCTACTTCTTGTTGTAGGTGCCCAGGGGCTCGCACCCGGCAGGATCACCGTCTATTCAATTCCGTCGGGCGCAGTCGTGTGCATCGACACAACGTATTGCGATATTACGGACTCGACCTTCATGGTCAGCGGCAATACCTGGCATACGATCGATATCACGAATAAAGGATACCTGCCATGGTCCAACTATATTTTCGTTACATCAGACCATACATACAGGGTAGATGCAGAGCTGGCGCTCAACCCTTCCGTAACAGTCCTTCAGGTTTCCATAACTCCGGGCAGTGGAACAGTCTGCCTTGACAGTAACCAGTGCCACGCGAACGTTGGAGCATTCGGCAGCTCGGGTACTACGCAGTTCTCGGGTGTGAGCCCGGGGTACCACACGATCACGGTCTGGAGTCCGTCCGGCTACCAGGATTACTACACTACGGTATATGTGGACCTGGCAAAGTCCACCTATGTCAACATTGACTTAAAACCCCTTTTCACACCGGTAACTACCATCACACCCGTAATTACATCTGCCACTCCGAATACCGGCATGGTCCGGGTGTACGTTGACCGGACTGGCAGCACAATCTGCATTGATAACACAGATTGCAGGATGAATGTTGGCGGGACTTCCGGCACTGGTACCGGCTCTACACTTTTTACTAAAGTAACGGCAAACGCTATGCACAAGATCAGCGTTACTGCTGAGGGTTACAAACCCTATTCTTTGCTGGTTCTTGTTAGAGAGGACCAGATCAATACCGCAGATGTTTCCCTGCAACCGCTCACAGTTGAGACAAACGACCCGACACCCTTACCCGCAGAACCCACACGTATACCAACCAAGGCCGGGCTTGATGCGGCTCCCTTACTCGGGGCACTTGTACTGTGCGGTGCGGTCTTCCTGTTCCGGAACAACGATAAATAATTCTTTTTTTGGAAGTGGTGCACTGGGGCTCCCGGTGCTGTAATACACGATACAAGGCCAGCATACGGAATCCTTAAGGTTGGTAAGTTTTTCCTAAGACACTCCCCTTTTTTCACTGGATCAGCAGCACGGTCAAAAGTAAAATAAGTGCCTTTTAGGGGGTCGGAACGAATAACTCTCATGTCATTCACTGATGAGAATTTTACGCATCCTTTCTGACCTCCTTTTCATGTAAAATATCCAGGAGTTTTTAGAAAGATTGGAGGTTATCTTCACCGGAACTAAAGGAATTTTGGGTTTTGTTTTTAATATTGGGGGAACGGAGTTTGTGATGTGACCGGATGATAGGGGGAGATGGAAGTGCCAGGAACTTTTTGGGAGGATTACAAAAAGGATCGTGGCGGATATAATGCACGAACCGTACCCGGCAACCTGCCCGATAACCCGATTAAATCAATCCCTCCATACTGGTACCCTTAAGCAGGTAGTGGATAATCCCCTCTCCGGGGAGATGCTGGTCGCCGTGCATGGATTTGATGGCATTGGCAATGACCCGCAGATCGTACTGGCTGGGCCAGACTTCCGGGGGTTGTTTATCCAGATTGAGCAGGGTGTAGACACCCATCATTGCAGAACGCACCGAGTACTCGACAGTAAAGACACAATCCCCGGGTATCTCCACAAACTGTCCAAGGAATGCAAGATTAACACTACCTTTGGGTACTACATCCGGCCGGTCTCCTTTGATACGGGGCATGAACTGGCTGGTGATGTACGGCATCATGCAGGGGATAACTTTGGAGGTAGCAATGATCTCTTCTGTCTGGTCTCCGGCTCCCATATGCCAGAGAAGCTCCCGCAGCAGCTCTTCCCCGGTGCAGTCTTCCATCTTTTTCTTAACGCAATCTCCCATGTTATCCGGCAGCAAGCCATAAGCCCACAGGACAATGGTGTTCTTCGACTGATTGGTAAAATGGGGTTGCCGGTGACAGGTGACGCTCAGCAGCCATGAGGAGTCGACCGCAGTCATGATTCCCCCGGTTACCAGCTTTCCCGAATACGGATCCCTGCCGGTGAGTTTCCGGAGTAGATCTGCCATCTTGGAATCTGTACAGGTAATGGTGAAGGATTCCCATTTGGTTTTATCAATATCGCCACAGAAGACAATGGGCCTGCCAAAGGATGGGTCTATGGCAGCGACTTTTTTCCAGAGTTCCCAGCACGCTCCCGGTCCACGGTTCACCTTTGCCGGTGTGTCCATGTCTCCAATGGTTGAATTCTCCGTCATCGAACCGCAGGTGAAGAACACCAGGTCGTCTTTTGTCGTCTTTACCATCTCGGCCTGGCCATTTCTTACCAGATGAATCGCGGTGACGGTCTTCTTATCCGGGGTGATGTCAAGGGTAAGGTCCGTAACGCGGGTGTTTTTTCGAAACGTTACCCCCTGTTCCTCCAGCCATCGTTGCAGGGGCAGGATCATGGATTCATACTGGTTGTAACGGGAAAATAAAATTCCCCGTAGCTGGGAGAGGCCCGGAAGGTGATGGATAAACCGGTGCATATAGCGTTTCATTTCAACAACGCTTTGCCAGTTCTCAAAAGCAAACATTGACCGCCAGTAATACCACATATCCGTTGCAAAGAAAGAGTCATCGAAGAATTCTTCGATTGTCATTGCCCCTAATTCTTCTTCCTTAACCATTACGAGTTTTTCCAGTTGCCGGATATGATGACCATTCAGACCGAGGGAGTCGCGTTTAATCTTTTCCCCGCACTTGTGCATAAGTCGGCAGGAAGCTACGTTCGGATCAATCATATTGACTTCCCGCAAATCCTCAAGTACGGTACGGGATGGATTTTCGATGGTGGGAATATGGCAGAACAGGTCCCAGTTGCACTCGTAATGCTCCTCCATCTCCCGCCCGCCCCGGACAAGAAAACCTTTTTGTGCATCCCCGGATCCATCCATGCTCCCGCCAAGGATCTCCAGGTTTTCAAAGACCGTGATATTTTTCCCGTCCATATGGCCATCATGGATCAGGTAAAATGCGGCAGCAAGGGATCCTATCCCGCCACCAATTAAAAATGCGTGTTTATTGTCGATTCCTTCCGGCTTTTTAGCCCTGACATTGTTATAGGTACCCATAGTGTTTACGCCTTGTAGTGTAGCCTATGCAGCATAGCACTTAATAATGAATTCCTTTTTGTCGGATGCTTAAGGGAGCCTATCCAACGAACCATGACAATTGTTGGATGGCCAACCGGAAAAAGTGAAAGTGCAAAATTTCATTGCAAAAATTATCACAGGTTGACATGCATAACGCGCATTTTGTCGACCAAACAGTAGGAACACACTTGAATCGTAGGCCAAAACGAGAATAATCCTATAGCATCCGCTACTTCAGCACCCCAGATTTGGGGTCACACAATCGGAAAAATTAGAAATACTGAGCGAGTTGTTGAACCGGAACTATTTTGTTTTGCAAATGCCCCAAGAGGAGGATTTGGTAGATTACAAAATTTGCCAGAACATAGAGTCTTTTACTATCGTTTCTCACTTTTCTGACGTCAAACTTCACAATAGACTTGATATTATTGTGTGTTCGTTCGCAGTCCCCACGTCTTGAATAGACCAAATCAAATGCAGGGTCGCGAAGATTCTGGTTTCTAAGATACATCCCGACTTGTTCCTTTCGGCCATGCTTGTAAAGGAATTCAAGTTTTTTCCCAATATGATCATGAACCGATCCCCCTTCCTTCCACAACTTGTTGACCCAGTGATCGATTTGACCCTCATCTCCCTCCTCATGAGTAACGGCATTTTCACGGCAATCAATGACCGGTCTCGCATGAAGGAAATGATGAATATCAGCATGAATCTCAAAACTATCATATCCACCATCAGCAAACACAGTAGTAATTTTTGGTTTCATCGATTCCACGCCTTTAATCAAGTCAGTAGCATAAGTAAAATCCGATTTAGTTCCCTCGGAGAAACTGCAAAAAATGGGAATATCACCCAGATGAAAGAGATGTGCTTTATACATCTTACATTGGTAGTGTGGATTGAACTCAGCGTGTTGATCATATCGTGAG
>JANYBK010000203.1 GCA_025360805.1 Methanomicrobiales archaeon | reverse complement strand
CAAGTGTGTTCCCATCATTTGATCGACAAAATGCGCGTTATGCATATGGTATGGTGATAATTATTGCGATGAAATTTTGTAATTTTACTTTTTTCCGGTTGGCCGTCCAACAATTGTCATGGCTCGTTGGATGGGCTCAATGAATACTCCCCCATCTACACTCAATAATATAAATTCCGACTGCCAAAATATGAGCAGTGACAATTGCAATTCTTGGCGGCGGACTTTCAGGACTCGCAGTGGCCCGCCTGCTGCATGAAAAGGGCAATGATGTCGTTGTCCTTGAAGCGGAACCGGCTTATGGCGGACTCTGCCGCTCTAAAAATGAACAGGGATTTACTTTTGATATTGGCGGTTCGCATATCATCTTCTCGCGCGACACTGAAGTGCTCGCATTCATGCGGCGGATGATTGAGAGAAATGAGCAGCGTAATTCCCGAAACACTAAAATTTTTTATAAAGATCAGTATTTGAAATACCCATTTGAGAACGGGCTTTTTAACCTTCCCGACCAGGACCGGTTCTTTTGCATCAACGAATTTATCAAGACCCATATATCTGTTGAAAAAGGTGAATTGCCAGCACCAGAGAATTTCCGGGAATGGATTTACTATACCTTTGGAAAAGGGATTGCTGAATGCTACATGGTTCCGTACAATGAGAAGATCTGGAAATTTCCAACCGATCAGATGTCCCTAAACTGGGTTGACGGGCGAATTCCACGCCCCCCTATAGAAGATGTGATTAAATCTGCGATTGGCATTTCCACTGAAGGCTACACTCACCAGTCGATATTTTCCTATCCGCTTAATGGCGGTATCGAAGCACTGGTCCATGCGATCGCCAAGCCGATTCAGGACAAGATCAGGACCGGGTTCTGCGTGACATCAGTACGGAAAAACGGCGGGGCCTTTGAGATCAGTAATGGCAGTGAAGTCATTGTAGCAGATCAATGCATTTCCACCATACCCGTACAACATCTGGTGGCAGCTCTTGACAATGTGCCTGCCGCAGTTAAGGAGGCGTGTGCTTCCCTAAGGTATAATGCACTCGTCTGCATTAATATCGGAATACGGGGAGCGGTACCGGACATATCATGGCTCTATATCCCGGAGATCGCACTGGGAATGACCAACCGCATCTCTTTTCCATCCAATTATAGTGCCCATGCAGCACCCGGAGGATGCGGATCGGTGCTTGCCGAGATCACCCACCAGCCTGGCGATGAAGTGTCCCGCATGGATGATGCGGCGCTCGTTGATCAGGTTGTAACAACATTAGAGGCAATGCAGATACTGACAAAAGAACAGATTGTATATTCCTCAGTTGAGCGCCAACCCTATGCCTATGTGGTCTATGACCTTGATTACCAGAAAAATATCGCCATAGTTAAGGACTATTGCACCACCGCTGGAATCCCGCTTATCGGTAGATTTTCGCAATTTGAGTATCTTAACATGGACGGTTGCCTCCGCAGTGTTATGGATTTTGTTGCACTGCACCCGGATTCTTGAAAAACCGGAAAACGAACCTTGCCTATCGTTGCGCTTATTGGCTTTAACTCTTTTATTTTCCTGATATTTGGATAGAAGATTGTTTGAGGATGAACAAGACAAAAAAGCGAGTCTATCCTAGATTTTTAATTCTGCTCCGGAAAATACCAAAATCTCCATACAGTATCGTTATTGCAAACCCCTCCCCTTTTTTTATCCCGCCATCCCATATCCATACATGGAAAAGAACGGTCATGGAACAGATCAGGCCGGTTTCAATCTCCTGATCATTTCCATCTCTCTTGCAGCATTCATGTCAGCACTTGACGGAACGATCGTCAATATTGCACTGCCGACAATCTCATCAGCTTTCGATATATCAACAAGCACCGTGAGCTGGGTTTCTACCATCTACCTGCTGGTGATGGCCGGCTGCGTACTGATTTTCGGCAAATTGTCTGACGGTATCGGGTTTAAGAAAGTCTTCCTGTGCGGGTTTGTGATCTTTACGATCGGATCGTTTTCCTGCGGATTGTTACCCGATCTCTTAAATTCATTTCCCATCCTTGTCGGTTCCCGTGCTTTCCAGGCTATAGGGGGTGCTATGATAACGGCAATTGCACCAGCGATGATCACTGCGTACATTCCCATGAAGCAGAAAGGAAAAGCCATGGGTATCATCATGACTGTTGCCGCACTCGGGACTGCGATCGGACCGACAATCGGAGGAGTGCTCACCCAGTTCCTCTCATGGCATTGGATCTTTTTTATCAACGTGCCGGTGGGACTCTGTGCTATTCTGCTCGGTGCAAAAGTTATTCCGGCAAGCACGCCCCACAACAAACATGAAGGCTTTGACAAAGCCGGTGCATTATTGATCTTTACCGGACTTGCAGCTCTCCTCTTTGCGGTATCAGAAGGCAATACACTTGGATGGACATCGCCAACCATTCTGTGCTCATTTGCCCTTGCCATCATCACGCTTGCTTACTTTGTCTGGCACGAACTCCGGGTATCTGACCCGTTGCTGGAGCTCCGCCTCTTTAAGAACCGGAATTTCTTTATGACCAACCTGATTATGTCACTGGTCTTTTTCAGTTTTGCCGGAATCAGTTACCTGCTTCCTTTCTATCTCAAGTACGTAAAAGGGTATGGCGTGTCAGATTCAGGCCTGATCTTAACTGCTCTTTCGGTAGCCATGATGGTATCCGGACTCCTTGCCGGGATGTTATATAACCGGGTTGGTGGAAGAGTGCTCTGCATTGCTGCGGGGTGCTTCCTTGTTGCCGGTTTCTATATGATGACGCTTATCAGGGTTGGCTCTTCAACAGGATTTGTTGTACTCTGCCTGCTCGTGATTGGTTTTAGTCTTGGCCTGATGATTACACCGGCATCGAACATGATCATGAATTCAGTTGGAAAGGGATACCAGGGCATGGTCTCCAGCCTCACAAGTCTTGAGCGGTTTGCACCTTTAACTCTTGGAATTGCCTTTGCAAACCTTGTATTTATCCAGGGTATCACAGCAATCGCCGGACACCGTGGGATCACAGAGAGCGCACCGGCAAACATCAAACTGGAGATTTTAACAGCGGGTTTTGATCTTGCCTTCTTCTTCTCGTTTATTATTGCGATTATTATTCTCATCCTTGCTCTGTTTGCACGGCAGGAAGTTCACCCGGACTACCAGACCGGCAATAACGATGATACAATGAAAGGAATAATCTGATAAAATTTTGATTTTTTAAAAACAGAAAACTTTTAACTCATTTTTTTAACATGTCAAAGAGTCCTTTTTTTGACCTGCCATCCCTCTTCTCCTTGGGGGGGGCGGGGATATAAGGTGACTCGATCTCAAGTCGCGGGGATTGCTTTTCTTTGAATTCATCAGCAATCAGCGGAAGGTGGGCATATTTTTTTGAGTTCCCCGGAATTACAATACTGGCATCCTTACCTTTTCCGCCAGCCAGTTCATCGGCTACAAGCGGAAGATGGGCATACTTTTTTTGTGAGGGTTTTACTGGGGGGGAAAAAGAATGTGGATAATGCACTTCTTCAAACTCCTCATCCGAGACCGGGTCCAGGAGATCTAAAGGAACTACAACTGCGGGTGCCTGTTTCTTTTGGGAAATTTTAACAGATACCGGCTGTGACGATTTGTGTACCAGAGAATGAACGGGTTTTTTATTTGAAATATGATGATTAAACTGCGATCCGCAGCGGTTGCAAAAGAGTGTCTCTTCATCAAGAGCCGAGGCTCCGCACTTTAAACAAACGGGTTTTTTATTCACAGGTTCTGTCCCGATTGTCGCACCGCAACGATTGCAGAACGCTGACTGGTCATCAGGAATCTGATATCCGCAGCACGGGCAGAGCGGTGCTATGTTCACAGGTTCTGTTTTATATTCAGTGCCGCACCGGTTACAGAATAGCGCCTCGTCATCAGGAGCGGGTTTGCCGCAACGATTGCAAACGGGCAATTTTTGTTCAGGCTCTTTTTTTACAGAAGCACCACACCGGTTACAAAACTCTGACTTGTCATCGTGAATGCCATTTCCACAGCGCGGGCAAAGCGGAGTTACATTCACAGGTTCTTGTTTATATTCAGTGCCGCACCGGGTACAGAATAGCGACTTGTCATCGGGAGCGGGACTTTTGCATCGGCTACAGACGGGCACTTTTAATCCGGGCTCTTCTTTAACCGGAGAACCGCAGCTGTTGCAGAACACTGACTGATCATCAGGTGCCGGTGTTCCGCATCGTTCACATCTTTTTGCCATGCAACTACTTAGCGTATATTGGGATTGTGTATAAATTCTGCGGTTTTTTAAACAGCGCCTTAAAAATTCCCATGGTAATCCAGGATAAGAAGTATCATATATAAAAAGTCCAAATAGGGAGTCTGCCTAAAAATAATTACTCAAAGATACACAGATTTTTTTCATGTCGCCTCCGTTTTTAAAAAAATACCTGAATCAATGGACAATAGGAATCGTCCTTATCGCAATTCTTGCTGTGATTGTCCTGCTATCGTTTATCGGCATTCCACCATCAGTCACTTGTCCAGTTACTGTATGCGTAACTGATTGTCCGATTGAGAGTAAGATGGTCCCGCTATTTTCCTCACCATCCGATAAGATCGCGAGATTAAAAGATCCGCTGTTCACCAGGCAACTCTACACAGAAGCAATTGCAGTCGAACCATTACTGGCAAGACCTAATACTCAGGTGCATATGGGGTTCTGGTCCGGCAAAGGAAACCACGGCAGCATGCTCCGGCTGCTGGATGCAGTTAATGAAGGGCCGGGAGCATCTGCTATCCCGCTCAATCGTGCTATCTGGGATGAAGGAGCCTTTGCCTACGATAATTATCCGTCATACACCCAACTTCTCGATGAACACTGATAAGAGAGAGCCTCGGGTCTCAACGGCACGGTTCTGATCTTTGGTAAGGCTTATGCCTATACAAAACTAGTCACATTTACTGAAGCTGACGAGATCTGGGGGCAGTATTCGGCGTGCAACACTGATATGGCAGAACCCATTGCAATTGCAACAGGAAAACCCGTTAAAGTCTGGTGTTTTGTTGAGGGTGCAAAGGCCAACCGCATCTTTTACGCGTACGATCTGCCGCAACTCCGGCTGATGGAACAAAAAAGGGTTTGCAAAGGTCTTTTTTGCAAAGACGCAGGATGCAGACTGGACAAAGCCGGATGACTGGATTAACGGTACAGCAAACGCCCCGGCTCAGTCCGGATGAGGAACATTGCCATGCCAGCATTACACCAAAAACCAAGCCCGGAAGTGATGAGTATTGCATTTGACTTAATCTTTCGAAAAGGCCGATCTCCACCATCATGCCCGGCACCGGATGACACAGATCTTCTCAACCGGATCCGGGATAAGGTTCAGAATGAATCCCCGGCCATGTGCCGTGACGCACTGATCCGGATCCAGCGTTTGTCACACGATGTGTATGATGTATGCGGTGCGTTTCGTGATGGGGAATACGGGAGCGGGGATGAGGCCATGATAAGGGCAATTTCCTTACTCGGGAAAAAGTGTCCGGGACTCTCACAGGATGAGTACCGTACTGCATTTGCAGTCGGGATGATGTGGACAGCGTTCTGATCTTCTTACGACACCTATTTTGTAATTGCAGTCTCATATAATTAAACATGGAGAGTTGTGTCCACCGGATAGAAGTTCGCTATACAACCGATCCCCGGTTAAAAATGCGGACCAGCCGGATTCGATCCCTTGGTTTTGCTGTCGATGAGCTGCATCTCATTGATGTCTACACGATCAATACCAGCACCCGCGATTTTTCAGAAAAAGAACTTGCAGAAATCGGTACACAACTTGTAAATCCGGTTGTCCAGAAATTTTTAGCAGACATACCAACAAAGATACCGTTTGATTATGCGATCGAAGTAGGATTCTTACCCGGAGTGACAGACAATGTTGGCAATACCGCCAGGCAGACAATCGAGGATTTCTTTTCCATAAAATTTGTTGAAGGAGAGGCAGTCTATACGTCCCAGCTCTTTTTGGTCTGCGGCAAATTATCTTCCACCGAACTGGAAAAACTTGCTGCAACCCTTGCAAATCCGCTCGTGAACCGTGTCATTATCAAGACACGGACAGAATATGGAAATAAGGGCATGGATACGATCGTGCCCGTTGTACAACTGAATGAACTGCCCATCGCAGAGACAGTAAATCTTGACATTGGGGATACGGAACTCACACGGATAGGAAAAGAGGGGATTGTTGATCCCTTAACCGGGCAGCGGAGGGGACCGCTCGCGCTCGATCTCGCCCAGATGCATGCCATACGCAACTACTTCAAAGCACAGGAGCGGATGCCCAAAGATGTCGAAATCGAATCACTTGCCCAGACCTGGAGCGAGCACTGCAAGCACACGATCTTTGCCTCTCCCATGGACGATGATGTGCCAAACGGGCTCTACAAAACGTTCATTCAGGCTGCGACAAATAAAATCCGTGCAGAGAAAGGGGATAAGGACATTTGTGTCACTGTCTTTACTGACAACTCGGGCGCGATCATATTCGATGATACGTATCTTGTGACTCACAAGGTTGAGACCCACAACTCACCTTCCGCACTCGACCCGTTCGGAGGCGCCCTCACCGGAATTGTTGGTGTCAACCGGGACACGATCGGCTTTGGTCTGGGCGCAAAACCCTGTATCAACTTTTACGGGTACTGTACTGGTGACCCGGATTGCGATCCCACCCTATTTCGTGGCATGAACAAGTCAACACCAATCCTCTCCCCCCGCCATATCCTTGACGGAGTGGTGCGGGGTGTTGGAGTGGGCGGGAACTGTTCGGGTATTCCTACACCGCAGGGCTGGTGCTGGTTCGATAACCGGTATGTAGGAAAACCACTCGTCTTTGCCGGGACCGTTGGCGTTATGCCACGGGAATTCACTGGCCGGAAGCTCTATGAAAAAGAGGCAGCGCCCGGAGATCTTATTGTTGTTGCCGGTGGGCGCGTGGGCAAAGACGGCATCCACGGGGCCACGTTCTCCTCAGAAGCTTTAGACCCGAAAAGTCCGGTGACAGCGGTCCAGATCGGTGATCCGATCACCCAGAAGAAATTATCTGATGTGATCGTTAAGGAAGCACGGGACCTGGAAATGTACAGCAGCATCACGGACAATGGGGCAGGCGGGATCTCATGTTCTGTTGCCGAGATGGCAAAAGAGTGCAATGGCTGTCATGTGTATCTTGACAAAGTGCCCCTGAAATATCATGGCATGGCTCCGTGGGAGATCTGGATCTCGGAGTCGCAGGAGCGCATGACATTAGCAGTTCCTAAAGAAAAAATTGATGTCTTCATGAGCCTGATGCAGAGCCGGGAAGTGGAGGCAACCGTGATCGGGAAGTTTACGGACTCCGGTAAATGCGTTGTCGAATGGCATGGCAATGTAGTGATGGATATCGATCTTGATTTCCTGCACGATGGCGTACCGAAAAAACATTTGGCAACTACTTATACACAAAAAACATATCCTGAACCGGATTCATCCTGCCCCGACAGTCTCGATGCCACGATGCGCTCGATGCTTCAACGGAAAAACCTCTGTTCAAAAGAGTTCATCTCCATCCAGTACGACCACACAGTGCAGGGCGGTCATGTGCTCGGGCCGGTGCAGGGGACAGGCCGGGTGCAGGCCGACGCTACGCTCACAAAGGTTATCCCGGTCTCAAAGAAAGGTGTGGGTCTTTCGCAGGGGCTCTTTCCCACGTATTCCGAGATCGATCCTTATCTCATGGCAGGTGCAGCGATCGATACGGCAATCCGGGGCCTCATTGCGATCGGTGTCCCGCTCGATACGATTGCAATTCTCGATAACTTCTGCTGGTGCTCTTCAGATGAACCTGAACGACTCGGACAACTGAAACGGGCAGCACAGGGATGTTACGATTATGCAGTACAGTTTGGCACACCATTCATATCCGGAAAGGACAGCATGTACAATGATTTCTCCGGGTTCGATGCCGACAACAACCCTGTCAGGGTATCAGTACCACCCACCCTGCTCATCTCATCAATTGGTATCCATAAGGATGTGACAAAATCGGTTTCCATGGATGCAAAAATCGACGGCGATCTGGTGTACGTGATCGGGGAGACCTTTGAAGAACTTGGCGGTTCGGAGTATTTCGCCCTGCTTGGCGGCACTGGAAATACTATTCCGAAACTGGATGCAGCTCTTGTAAAAGCCCGCTATGGCAGGTTAACGGATGCTCTCAACCATGAACTTGTGGCCTCTGCATTTCCAGTCAGTCACGGGGGTCTTGGAATTGCACTTGCAAAAGTTGCCATTGCCGGACAGCTGGGTATGGATATTACCATACCATCTGCAATGCGTTCTGACTATTTCCTGTTCTCTGAGTCGCTCGGAAGGTTTGTAGTCACAGTTGCACCGGACCACAAGCGGGCGTTTGAGCTATGCTGTGGTGCGGATGCCCGGCTGCTCGGCCGGGTCGGAGGTAAGAATCTGCGGATCACTTCAGATAAACTCTTAGTGAACCTTCCCGTTTCTGAACTTACTATGGTGTATAAAGCACCATTCAGGGGGTACTGATCATGCCGGTTGCTCTTAAACGAAATGCCCCGAAAGAGACTGGCGTGACCAGACAATCTCCATCAGCCATGATCGATGAGAAAGCGCTCATTATGAGCGGCTTTGGTATCAACTCAGAGATGGAGACAAAAGAGGTGCTTGCACGGGCTGGCATGGATGCAGACATTGTCCATATCAACGATCTGATCGCTGGAGTGAAGCGTCTCTCGGAATACCGGCTGCTGGTCTTTCCCGGCGGTTTTTCCTATGGAGATGATACTGGAGCCGGCAATGCGTATGCCAACCGTGTGAGAAACAATCTCTGGGATGACCTGCTGGAGTTCCTTGACGGTGATAATCTTGTGCTGGGGATCTGCAATGGTTTCCAGATTCTCGCAAACCTCGGACTGGTGCCTGCATTTGATAGGCACTTCAAACGCGACATTGCACTGATGCCGAACCGTAGCGGGAGACTTGAATGCCGGTTTGTTTCATTAAAGCCCGCTGCGGATAATCTCTGGACCAAAGGTATCGATCAGATGTACTGCCCGGTTGCCCATGGCGAAGGTAATCTTTCCTGCACTCCAGAGACTCTGCTGCGCTTAAAGCGGCAGAAGATGATCGCGTTTACGTACTGCCGGGATGATTTAACTCCTGCGCTGGGTGAATACCCGTGGAATCCGAATGGTTCTGTTGAAGATATTGCCGGGATCACATCTGCTGATGGCAAGGTGCTTGGACTCATGCCACATCCCGAACGGGCGATGGAGTTTGTCAACCTGTATGACTGGCCTTTAAAAAAAGAGCAGATGCGTCGCAAAGGTTTGACGGTTCCAACTGAATCGATGAACATGCAACTGTTCCGGAATGCGGTTGAATATTTCAGGTAAACGGGAATTTTTTTTTAATTTGAAACGGTTACAGAATATCCTGAACCGGCCCATCGCTGTTTTGAATGAGTAAAGCTTGAAGTGAGTTGATTACAAAGATGGTGGCTGATGCCACTATACCTAAAAATACGATGAACGCCGCCGCCCCTTAAAGGGATGCCCCACGGGGTTTTGATGACTAAAATGTTGAAACGTCCATGGCCCACCGTGCTTTGGAAAGACCCTAAAGCGGGGGAACATCCCAAACAAATTTTTAATAACGATCTTACCCACATGAAACAGCAAAGAACCCCAAAAACCCCTGTCATGCAGGGCGGACGAGTGTTTTTTACCGGCTGAATAATTCCAGATTCAATTTTTAAAATGGGTTTTAAAATCCACATTTTTTTGCCGTAATATTTCCCAGGTACCTTCACTGCTCCCCAACACATCCATAATGGCGAGGGGATCACTGACATTCCTGCCATCCAAGATCTTACCGAACCAATCAATTACCCTGATGATTCCGTATATCGTATAAAAAAACACATTGATTCAACATTTTTTAGTATTCCTAAAATTTCATTGAAAGTTCACTCAATACCGTAAGTTAAACAATATATGCAATCGGGTGGATATATTTTCCATAATGTCAGCGAATGTAACAAAGATTCTCAAAAAAATTGAGACGGATAAAATCAAATTCATCCGTCTCCAGTTTACGGATATTCAGGGGATGCCCAAAAATGTTTCTATCCCCGTGATTCAGGCTGAAAAAGCGCTGACGGAAGGGATCTGGTTCGATGGATCATCTATTGAAGGATTTGCACGCATTGAAGAATCCGACATGATTTTAAAGCCGGATCCGGAAACCTACGCTGTCATCCCGTGGAGACCTCAGGAAGGAAAGGTTGCACGTTTTATCTGCGATGTCCAGACGTACGGTAACAAGCCCTTTGAAGGAGATCCACGTTTTGTCCTGCGTAAGGCAGTTGATGAAGCGGCAAAGATGGGTTTTACTTTCAACACCGGACCCGAGCTTGAATTTTTCCTGTTCAAAATGTATGATGGCATACCCACAACCGAGTTTGTCGATCATGGGGCATATTTCGATCTCGCACCGACAGATTCGGCAGAGGATGTCCGGCGTGACGTTGTTCTGGCACTGAGTGACATGGGATTCGAGATTGAAGCCTCACACCACGAAGTTGCTGACAGCCAGCACGAAATTGATTTCAAATATGGCGATGTCCTCACTACTGCTGACCGTGTGATAACGTTCAAATTTGCCACAAAGTCAATTGCCCTGCAATATGGTCTCCATGCTTCCTTTATGGCAAAGCCGATTGCCGGTATTGCCGGTAGCGGTATGCATACCCATGGATCGCTTTCCAGAAACGGAAAGAACGTGTTCTTTGATGAAAACGCTGAACTGCAACTCTCTGACACTGCAATATACTATATCGGCGGTATTCTGAAACATGCTAAGGCAATCACGCGTCTCGCAAATCCAACGATAAATTCGTACAAGCGTCTTGTTCCCGGCTATGAAGCGCCCTGTTATATTTCCTGGAGTGCTGCAAACCGTTCAGCTCTTGTTCGCGTCCCGGCAGCCCGGGGCAACAGCACCCGTGCCGAGTTCCGTAGCCCTGACCCGATGTGCAACCCGTATCTTACCTTTGCCTGTATGCTTGAAGCAGGTCTTGACGGAATAAAGAAAAAGATCATGCCACCGGAAAGCACCAATACCAACATCTATCACATGGATGCCAAAGCAAGAAAGAAACTACATATCGAAATGCTGCCCGCAAGTCTTACAGAATCCAATGCAGAGCTTCTAAAGGATGATATCATCTGCAAAACTCTAGGTACACATGTTGTGGAAAACCTCTCCAGCCTCGCAGAGTTGGAGACTGATTCCTTCCGGCTAGCGGTTCACCCCTGGGAACTGGACCGGTACCTTGCTACCTATTAATTTTTAAAACTTTTTTCTAGATAGGTTTTTTGATATTTTTAATCATTTTTCTCATTCAATTCAGAAATTATCCGCAATGAAAGCTGTTGATGAAAGTATGTCTCCGAGTCCGGAGGATTTAGTAACATTCTGTGCAATAATTGTGGGAATCATGACAATTGTATACATGTTATGACAAAAAATTCCCGGGGATATTTGTGGCCCGAATCTCTTATCAACTTCCTCATAAGCGGAGATTCCAGCTGATGAAATTTCCATGCTTGTTCCCTGTGCCGCTTTTGCAACGTTTCGAGAAGCAAAGAGCAGGGCATTGAGCGATATTTCCGGATGGACACAATCATTCCTAACAATCTGTATAAAATACCCAAAGGTGTGAAGATGAAGGCGTTTGAGTCCACTTTTTTTGCAGATCTCTAGTGCTCCATTTACCTGTTGAACCGGAGAAAGTCTCTCAAATATCCCTTGTTCAGCGTTATGGATATCCATTTCATGGAGGAGTAATTCGAGCTCATTTTCATTGAGTCCTATACTGTCTGCTACGGGCAGAATATGGTTAATAAAACCGTTAATAACTCCGGTATCAGTGACCGATACGCATTCAACATGAACCCGCATCCGGTCATTATTCTTTTTCATGAGCAGGATCTGATCTGCTGCCTGCATGAATTCTTCATCGGTCTGAAGATACTGGTATCCGGAGAGAAACGCCCGGTTATATTGAGAGACCGCTGCCGCGAACGCTTCCGTTTTATCGCGAGCGATAAGCACCGAATCCGGAGTATGGGATGGAGATGCAATGAAACGATTATTTCTGGGGATCACAGCGTTAGCAACCGGCACGAGACCCGGGGAATATTCAAAGATGAGATGAATGGTATCTGAAGAGAATGTATTTTCCTTTTTGAGATCAAGCACATGGACTCCCGCATTATCAAGGATTTTTTTTGTGTCCGGCCCCGGTGAATTAGTGATACAGAGCACATCGGAAATACCAATAGATGCCAGATGAATCGCCGCAATACCGGCTTGTCCCCCAATGACGAGATGACCGTAATCTGCAAACAAGCGGGTAAACTGCTGGTACATCCGGGGATCGGTGACGAACCATTCTTCAGCTGTGCAAGTGTGCATGGAATGAAGGAGATGTGAACGGAGTTCAGACAAGATGGGGAGATTGAAGAGCGGTGACCGTAGTAATGCCGGGGTGACTGTTATTATACGGTCAATATTTACATTGAATCCTGTTATTATGGAGTTTAGCGGTACGGAACAGATGTTATCGTAAAGTTCTTTCCATATTTTTTCATCCATGCTAAAATCTCCTTGAATTCTGTTTTGGTGTTGGGTGATTTCAAATGTTTCATTGATTGGATGTATCTCTTGCATATCGGGAAAAAATCGGAATAAAAATTTGATTGTGTCCAAAGATCGGCTAAGATAATATCCTGAATGGGATGATCTCATTGTTAGTCCAAAACAAAAGGAGACCGCCCCAAATGGAAATTATAGTCCCACTACAAGTAAAAGTTTGCCTTCCTGAAGATGAAATAGTACCGATAGAATATCTCGTCTATGAGATAAGAAACTTAAAAATCGAGGCAAAAGTACTCGAACAGCTCATAAATACAGCA
>JANYBK010000197.1 GCA_025360805.1 Methanomicrobiales archaeon | reverse complement strand
CGAAAACCTTTTTGAAATTTTTCTTGAAGCTTTTGTGATACAGTTGTTGACATTCTCCCACAGCGAAATACTCACTCTTACATTATTACTATATATGTACAATCACTGTAGCAAACATTACGCCACTCGAAAGTGTTTAACAGTGAAACCCATTATGTAGAAACTCTGTTATTACATTTCGATACAGTGAAATTCTACTATATAGAAATTCTACATTACATTACTATATTATATTTCTATATAGTAAGTTTCTTACATATAGAGTTCTATATTGACACATTTCCACTTTGACTATAAAATAAAGTTAATATTAATAAGGTAACTCTTATATGGCTAATTATCTTTTCGTTAACAAGATCACTAATGACAATCAACAATTAGAAAACCTATTATTAAAATTTCATCCTCTGGCTATTGGGCTCACTGTATCATATATCGGTAAAAAAATGCAACTTAGTACTGGTTCGGGTTTGTTATATAATTCGAAAGTTTATGAAAAGCATACAAGGTATTCTGAATATTTATTGACTAATGTTACAGAATCCCATGCTATAATGCTTACATTACACGGCATTGAATTAATTAAGTTACCTGACGATGCACATATGTTTACTGTGGCAGAAAACTATCTAGGAGTATGTCATGTATATATTAATATTCCTATAGATTCCTCAGGAATAAGAGGTATTATAGGTGTGTAATCATCTCTTTAATAATGACGAATACCAGAAAACAATTGCTGGAAAGCCATGTAAGGTAGACCAATTATTAAAGGTGTATCCGGAGGCAATTGGATTACGGGGTGTATATATTAACAATAAAACATTTACAGGAAGAACTATAGGTAAACTTCCTAGTTGGGCATATTTGTTAACAGATATAACTATAGAAGATGTTACAATACTTGCATTACATGGAATACATTTGATTAAATTATCTGATGATGCACATATGTTTACTGTAGTAACTGTTTCTTCTATTGAACATGCTATATATAACATTCCAGTAGAGTTAATAGGATGAATGATTACATATGTCTCATAAGATATACTAATAACATATCTATATTACCGAAATGTATTATTGATATATGCTTATGTATTATTCCATTAAGGATAGCAGACATTGGTAATATTGAATTAAAGTTTTATATGTATTTTGGTGATAAACCGGGACCATATTATCTATTAAAACATCTTACAGAAGACACACGTGTATTGTTGGCGTTATATGGAATACAATTAATCGAGCTAAGTGATGATGCAAGTGAGTATATCTGTGTAAATAGATTTGATCAAATATACCATGCTTATACTAAGATCTGGAAAAAGATATGAACAATTATTTATTCTTCAATAGTGACTGTTCAGCGGACCTATATGATCGTGTAAAAGAAAAGTTTACTGGTATGATACCGTTGCGATATGATTATAATATTGGGATTTTTTATCACGACAACCACGAATCACAATCAAGATCACTCATGCAACACTTAATTAAGGACATTGCAGAAGAGGATGTATTAATTACCAAGTTACAAGGAATCGACTTAATCAAACTAAATGATGATGCTCATATTTGTAAAGTTATACAACAGTATCACTTTTATATCAATATTCCGCTTAAAACAGTAGAGCACTTTTTTGATGAGTAATTATCTATATTGCACATCCATGAATGAAGAAAATATAGATAAATTGTTGGAAATGTTTCCTAATGCAATTCCATTGAGTGTGGTTCATTCATGGGGTAGTTCTGTCTTTTATACAGCAGATCACTTTAGTAAAATATATTCTAATTATTTATTATTGTCGAACATTACCGATGATGAATTATTAGTAATAAAATTACTAGGCATTAAATTACTCGATATAGGAAATGATGCCGATGAAATACTACAAGAACGTGATTGCATAAGTTATCCTAATATATCATGGAAAGAAATGGCAAAACAGACGAATGGATGATGGCTGGTGGTAAGTGGGTTAAGATAGTATGAATAATTATATTTTTCATAATCTAAGTAGTGGTAAGTGGAATAACAAGTTAGATACCTTATTAATAGAATTGCAACTTGAGTTGACATAATGATGGGATTGAAATAATTGTTGCGAATGCTGCATTACAACATCTTGATAGAATGTATTTTAAATGGCTATTAGTCAGTACAATTGAAGAACATGCTATAATGTTTGCATTACATGGATTTGATCTAATTAAATTATCTGACGATGCGCATGAATATGAAGTAGTTAGACTTAGTGGTAATATGTTAGAATTTCATTGGTATACTAATATGTGGAATCATCTGTATGGCTAATTATTTATATTATCATTATAATAATCTAGAAGCATTGAAAAAATTATTAGAAATGTTCCCGCAGCTGATTCCACTAGTGCCCTATCGTGATTATTTCTTTAAAGTAACGGATGCGCCCAAAGAAAGGTGTCGATTTTTCCTATTGCCGAATGTTTCGGACAGCGAGACAATTGTCGCCGAATTGTATGGCATTCGATTGATTAAGTTATCTGATAATGCAACTGATACAACAGTTACCTATCTGCATGATAATTGTTATAGTAATATATCATGTACAGAGATAAGAGAAAGAATTAACAGTATGGGTGGCGAATTGACTATCCAAACCCATCCGCAACAAG
>JANYBK010000186.1 GCA_025360805.1 Methanomicrobiales archaeon | reverse complement strand
CTCCGCCGTGTGAAGGCGACGTCATAGCCAACTAGACCACGAGCCCGATGCATCGACCGGGAATTGAACCCGGGCTATAAGCTTGGAAGGCTTAAGTCATACCACTAGACCATCGATGCACTGTGCTCTACAATTTTGGTGGGGAGCTGTATTAATAATTGTCACTGGTTTCTTATTATGCAGTGCCTTGGGGGTCCTTTTTCCAATTAGTGCAGTGCATGTACGCTTACTTTTTTCATCATTGCTATTTACATAAACAATCAGTGTGATAAAGGTCTATAAAAAGCGATTACTAATTGGCAGGATGATGGAATGGGAGACGTTCAGGTATTAACGCTGCGCCAATAGCGATTACAGGTCCAATGATCAACCCTGCCCAGAATATAAAACCCATTATGCCAATTAGCACAAGGAAGCTCCTGTTTTGTATTGATGATATAGATGATGTTCGTCCCATGCGCAGAGCCCAGATACCCAGTGCCATGGGAATGATGGCAAAGATGAGTGTGAGAGCAATAGAAGAAGAAAGACCCGTAACCGCAGTTGCCCGCACCAACTGAACCAGTGTGATCGCCGCACCTCCAATATAACATAAGCCGGCGATAGTCGCAAGCCGGCAGGAATATGTACAAGGCGAACCCTTGCGCTTCTCACGCCGGGAGATTACGACAAAACCGAGAATTACCACAGCAAGAAATGGTGTGAGAATCGTTATGATCGATTGCCCCTCCCAGATGTGTGTGGATACCACATTGATAGGAACGAGGACCCATTCTGACGGAGTGAACTCTTCTTCGTATCCTGTTGCAATGCTGTACCGGGTTTCATTTGCCGGGCTGACAACCGCCAGATACCAGACTCCCGGAGCTGTGATCTCCTTTGAGTAGGACGCAACATCAAAAACCGCTGCCGGACTGAAGGGCTCGTACTCTGCTTTATGAGGAGGACTTCCCCTGATAATCTCAGCACTATACCCTTGCGGGACACTGACTTGTTTTTGGAGGTCATCAATTGATAAGGCAGCTCTTGGGCTCATCACGATCATATCCGGGATGGATGCATTGAACCCGGGGGTCATAAGCGAGAGAACGAGGCGATCGCCTGGGGTCATGTGCATCTGGTACCAGGCTACCTCCCCCGCTTCGTGCAGGTCGCCGTATATAACGTAAGATTTGGTTGGTTTTTCCACAGGAAGCGCAGTATTGATATCATAATTCCCATCAGCGCTGACCGGCACGTGGGCATTTACGGGAAATGCAAGACAGAGGATCAGCACGAGCAATACAGATAGCTGCCATCGCAGATTCATTGCATCAGCATCGTTTGTGACATTATATTAGTTCTCGCAGACTTTTGAGCGATAATGAAAATGGAGAGCAATCAGCGGTGGATGTTCTATCATTATGGTTTATGGTAAAATAATCAGAGATATTCATCGTGCCTATGCAAAATGGGAGTGTCCTTCATCGAGTGTTTGATCTCCCTTGCCCGGTCAAAGTAGAATTTGGACACCTCATCTTTTCCTATCTCTTTGTGGCAGATTCCCAAGTGGTTCCAGGCCTCTGCATTATAGGGTAAAATGTTTACTACCATCCTGAATGTCTGGATCGCAGAATCAAGATACTTGTTGTCCATATTCAGCACGCCAATTAATTCGAGCGTTTCGCCAAGGTTAAAGAGAAACTCGGTGTTGTCCGGTACAAGTTCGACTGCCCGCAGGTGTGATTTGAGCGCTGATGTGTAATCCCCTGTTTCACGGTAACATAGGCCGCGATCGTTCCATGCATACGGGAGTTTTTCATCGATTGCCAATGCCTGGTCAAATGCTGAAATCGCCTCAGTAAAATTCCTCTCCCGCATATACAGTCGGACTCCCTCTTTATATTGTGTCAGGGCCCTGCCCAGCATCTTTTTGAGGGACCCATTCACCGATGGCAGGATTACAGCCTCATCCCCCGGGGGCTGTACTGATTCATCACCCGGCACTGCACGAATGGTGATATCCTCAAACGTTGCAGTGATATCGCGCACCGTGCTGATAGCAGCAATGAATTCACCGCGACCGTCATAGATGGGTTTTGCCTTTGCCCAGATAGTCCAGCCGCCCCCGTTCTTTTTCTGTCCCCGTGTCACTGCAACGATCATCCCTTTTGGGACCCGGCTGACCAGCATATACTCTGACCGCTTGATCTCATCATCCGGTTCAAAGAGCAGATCCACCAGCATTTTTTTCCGTACACCAAAGAAAGGTTCTGCGTACGCGAGGTCACCCTTGCCCATTATGATGCTTGCGGGAACCCCGGTGAGTTGCTCCATGGAATCGTTCCAGGCCATCACTTTTCCATCACGGTCAATTGCAAAGCTGGGATCTGATGAAAAGTTGATAATATCAGAAATGATCCGCTGGGTTGTTCCCAGTGATCGGCCGATATAATTCTGCTCAACTGCCTGCTTGACCATAGCAACCAGTTCGCGGAACTGCATACGCGGCGATTTTCCTTTTTTTAAGAAAAAGTTTGCACCATTATTCAGTGCATCGATGGCTGCCTGTTCATGCCCAACTGCTGTAAAGATGATGACTGGTGTTGCATTTCTTTTCGAACGAAGGATTTTTAAAAATTCTATGCCATCGATCTCAGGCATATGGTAATCAACGATGATAGCATCAAACGTTTTACCTTGCAGGATATTGAGAGCCTCTTGTGCAGACAGTGCAGTCTGAACGGTCATCTCATTAGACTGTTCTGAGACGATCTTGATAATTTCCAACAGACTGGATTCATCATCTACGAGAAGCACCGAGAGCAATGGAAAATCCTCTCCACATGATCAAAATAAGTCCCTGATGATATAAATTAAATCGTTCTGTCCTTGTTAAGATACAAAAATAGTAGAAATTCCCGTTGATCTAAAAGAAAATGAAAGCAGTGCGGGAAAGAATGGGAGGGTTTTAGTATCCCCGCATCTCGGCTTCAACTTTTTCGAGATTGGCGATCCGCTTCTCAAGTGGCGGGTGCGTGGATAAGAGCTCCATGAAGGATCTGCCAGAAATGGCGGGGATGATGAAGAATGCATTTGCAGCCTCAACCTTTGCCTTATATTCCGGCGGGACTGCGTCAATCCTGCCACTGATCTTGCTCAGTGCTGAGATGAGCGCCCTGGGATTTTTCGTAATGAGCGCGCTGCCGCGATCTGCTGCGAACTCCCGGTACCTTGAAAGAGCGAGAATGAGTAACGTACTGACCGCGTAGACAATAACTGATACGATCATTACGATGATCCAACTGCCTCCTTCACGATCACGCCCTCCGAACAATGCGGAAAAGAAGAAGCTTTGCATGATCATCGAAGCGATCATCGCAATAAAGCTGGCCAGGGTCATAGTCAGGATATCGCGGTTCTTTACATGCGCAAGTTCGTGTGCAAGTACCGCTTCTAATTCATCCCGTGAGAGAAGCCGCATGATCGAATCCGTACAGGCAACTACTGCATGCTTCGGACTCCTGCCAGTCGCAAATGCGTTTGGCACAGGACTCTGCATAATTGCAATCTTTGGTTTGGGGAGATCTGCTTCTTTGCAGAGTTTTTCTACGGTCCTGTGAAGTTCAGGATATTCATCCTCTTCAATGATACGTGCCCCGGTTGACCAGAGCACCAGTTTATCAGAGAAGAAGTATTGGACTGATCCCATACCAACTGCCAGTATGACAAATAACCAGATGCTGGCATTTGGGAATATGAACAGAAGCACCGCCATGAACACAATGTATAGCAATAATAATAGCAGGCCTGTCAGCCAGACCCGTGAGGTAAGACCCCAGTCACGTTTCCATTCCATAATTGGTACATTTTCGATGGGGGCACTCTTAACAGTATCTCCGAATCGGAAAAAATGAGCGGGGGATCTCAATAGTCGAATGGGCATGAGGATTCCGGATGGGAATTATCGAAGGCTCCCAGATGATCCCTCGACCTACATCCTCACAGTTCAGAGAGGAGAGGATGGCAGCCGGCTACTCTTCATGGCTCTTTATATCGGGCAGCACACAGTTCGTACATCTCAAGCAAAAACTGTTTGAAACTCACCACCTCCTTATACAACACAACCCATAGGAGTTGCAGAATTTGTTCATAAGCAAAGAAGAAGAATCGGATTTTGGAATCAATAGACTTGGATGAAATCCTTGCTTCATCCTGAACTCTGAATCCGGTCTCGATCCTCCACCTCTTTTTGTAGGTAGGTATTATGTAATCCAAGTCGATAGCCGACTGATTCGTAGCAAACGCCCAATCATAAAAGTTCTCCGACTTTTTATCAAAAATTTGCTTCAGAAAAGCAAGCGTTGTCTTACCCCGGAATACGGTCTTGTCTTTATTGACAGTATACTCGTACAGAATCTTCTTTTTCTCACCGACTTGCATAGACTCAATTTCAGATTTGATCTGTGGATTTCTCGGGACGAATATCAAGTATGGATATTCCGAATGGGAAAGGGTGAGCATCAGATCCTTGCTATAGAATCCACGATCAAATATTGTCAGGTCGACTGAATTCACGAGGGGTTTAATCAAACCAATGCACCAAGAGACTGTGGTTGCCATGTTGTGTCCAAGTTTAACCGGTACCGACAAGAGTGGAATTCTTTGCGGAATATCAGAGTTAACAATGAAGCATGACAGGAACTTGAACTTCCCCGTTACGCCATGCTCCCCGGGAGCGCCATAGATCCACATTCCCTTCGGGTCCCCATAGAAATCCTCGTCTGTGTAATCAAAAGCAAGAACAACATCCTTTGTCTTAAGATCGAATCGGGTTCCTAAGTGTTCGACGGTGTTTCGGAATTCCCAGACAATATTTGAGATGTGTACCTTTTTTATGGCGAGATGAATGGAATCTGCCCGATTGCCTACGGTCTCCAGATACGTCTTTGCAACAGCAGATTTGAGCAGATCGCGATTGTAATGGAACCCGCAAAGGGTAGGTCCTTTGTATGGGAGTTCAAGGGAGCGATCAACAAAAGTATCCAGAGTTTTCAAGGTTCTGAAGTAACGAGCAGAACTTACGGTCATTGTATTACCAGGTAAACGGTTTGGTCGAGGTATTCCTTGGGGCAATCGACCTTGGCACTGTTTCCAAACTTCGTTACTTTTCGGATAAGAAATCCTTGGATGTTGTCGACAACAATCCGATTGGTGCGTTCAGGTTCAACCTTCTTCATAGGATATCCATTAGATATCCAAAGTATTAAAAGGTATTGCTCACGCCTAAACGGAAAAATTACTGTTGGAGTGGAAACTACACTATTTCATCTCTAAAAAGGGGTTTTTGCTTTCGGAGATACTGCTTAAAGTATTCGACTGTTGCAAAACCGGCTCGAAACTGAACTATTTTCAGGCAATCCTGATAATTGTGGAGTAGTGCGAAGAATGAGATTCTTAAAAAACAATGTTACCTGACAAAAACCCTACCCATACTCAAACACAATAACACCAGCTTATATTTTGTAACATCTGAAAGGTACGCATGGCGGAAGTCGATCCCGAAGCGCTGGCTGATGTGGCATACGGCATCTTCGAGCACCTCCTAAACAGGAACCTTCAGGCACAAGGTAAATATCTTTTTGCACTTGTTGAAGGGGGTATTGACTTCAAACCGGATCTCGCGGCAATCTTTTTAAAGTTCTCGGAAGAATACCCCCAGCTGGCAGAGGCTATGCTCTCTCATTTTTCCAGTCTTGATACTATATACCAGCAGCTCTGTGATGGTGAAGGAGTGGTTCCCATTAAAACTACCCAGATGTACTGGATTGTTCAGGATGCACCGGGAAGTGCGCCCGAAGCAATCGAGGATGAGAATGCAGGTAAGTGGCTGATCTTCCAGGAACCAGATCAGGTAGATGCAGTCTGGAAAAAAGTGCGCAATGCAACAGTGGCGCTTGAACTGGGGATCTCGGCAAAGGTGAGCACGGCAAAACCAAACCCGGATTCACGCGACAACCGCAAGGTAGTTTACGTATATACAAAGGACTGGGCTGATGAAGCGGACGTTCTGCGTGTGCGTGAGAAACTGCGCGAGCTGGGTTTTGTCGATCGGATTGGTTACAAGCGTAACATCGAGACGTTTGCTGGTGAATACGCAAAGAAAGGAAAACGTGTCACGTATTACAGTGCATAATCCGTACCTGAAAAAACGAATGATCTGTTCATCAAACGTGCATGAAAGTCTTGGGGACTTTTTATACCCGTTTTCTTTTTAAAATTTGTTTTCTTTAAGAAAACCAAAAAAGAGAGAGAAAATATTGAAAAATATCAATTACGCTTTTCGCTCTTTGTTCTTGGGGCGCAGGTTCTGGTAACCGCATTTGCGGCAGCTGGTTGCGCGGATCGCATTGCGGGCGTTGCAATGCATACATATCTTTACGTTGAGTAACCGGGCTTCGGCTTCAGGGAATTTTGCCATCGAAATACACTCCTGTCTCTGCCCTTATAAGAAAGCTGTAGGACTTCTTAACCGTTTGTGTTATAGGCTGAGGGGCTGGCATCTTTCAAAATACCAGTTCCGGAATTTTTTCAGGGCAACAGCACGGTGTGATATTACGCTTTTTTCCTCAAGGGATATTTCTGCAAGAGTTCTCCCGTCGATGTCAACAATCGGATCATAACCAAACCCATTATTGCCCAGTGGAGAGGAAGTGATGTTGCCATGTATTGTTCCGGTAAATACATGGATCCCGGATTCATCCGCAAATGCGATAGCAGTGGTGAAGTGTGCATCCCTGTTTTTCACACCGTCCATGAGTTTTAGGATACCGGTATTGCCTAAAGTGTGCAGGACATATGACGCGTACGGCCCGGGAAACCCGTTCAGGGCATCAATGGAAAAACCTGTATCGTCAACAATAAGGGGTGTGTGGATATGATCATATGCATACTGCGCCTTACCTCTTGCAATCTCACCCACATCATCGGACCGGTGCTCAGGTATATCGAGTGATATGTGCGTTACTTCAAGAGCCCCGCCAAAAAAAGCAGCAACCTCCACAGCTTTGTTCGCATTGCTGGTGACTATCGTAAGTTTCACAGGTATCTTCCTCTCAGTTCGATCTCATGTTCTCGATGGATGACATCGGTAGCACCCTCAAACGTTTCTGTATATCCTGCAATGAATGCTGCCTTGAGTACATCTGCATGGTCTGGTGCCGTGCTTTCAAGCGTCTGGAACAGTACATGAATGTCCACACCCCGCTGCTCGATATCAGTAGTTGCCTGTGCGAGTCCGAAATCGATCAGTACACATTTCCCATCGCATTTTCGCAGTATCAGGTTGCTTGTCGTGAGGTCCCCGTGCATGACTCCCGCTGCATGCAGCCTGCCGATCATCCTTCCGGCTTCCAGAACATTTGATTCATTCAGCGAATGGGTGAGCAGTGTTCCCTGCACTTCCTCCATCAAAATGGTATCTGTTGTGATATCACTCATGATTGGTGTTGGAACTCCTCCTTTTCGTGCGGTATGGATAAGGCGTGCTTCTGCCCTTGTCCGTTCAGCAATAAGCCGTCTGTCCAGTGCAGGCACCCGGTAGCGTTTCGGGATACGACGCTTCTCTGCAACTCCTTTGTTGAATGTGATGATTGCCTCAGCACCCTGTTTCTGTGTGCTGTTTCCGGTCAGAACCTTTACGCATTCAGAGAGGATATCCTGCTTCCATGTCACCGCAACCTCGTCTGAGCGGAAGGAGGGGTTGATCTGGGAAGATTCAATGGGGAGTGATAATCCAGACTCCAGCATAAGTTTCCCGGTATAGGCGATCATCGCGCCATTGTCACCAAGATATTTTTGCTCAGGGACAAAGAACTGTGCACCGCGTTCCTCGCACATTACCCTAAGCATTTCCTGAAGGCGTTTATTTGCCCCTACACCCCCGACAAGCAGCACCTCATTTTTGCCGGCAAGTGACAGTGCCCGTTCGGTAACTTCTACGCACATCGCAAACGCTGTCTCCTGCAGGCTGAAGCAGACATCCGGCAGGGGTGCCTTACTATCCTTTGCAGCAGAAACAAGGCCCGAAAAGGTAAGATCCATTCCCTTTACAGTGTACGGGAGTTCGATATACTGCCCATGTTTTCCCTGTGCTTCTATAATAGGGCCACCGGGATGCGGGAGGTTTTTTGAACGGGCAAATTTATCGAGCGCGTTTCCAATCCCTATATCGAGCGTTTCTCCAAAGATCCGGTACCGTCCGTTCAGGTACCCTATTACTTGTGTATTTGCCCCGCTTGCGTACAGCACAATTGGATCGCGGCAACCAGTGGCAAAACAGCCAATCTCTATATGGGCAACGCAGTGATTGACTCCAATCAGGGGAACGTCAAGAGCAAGTGCCAGTGATCTTGCTGCCGTTGCCACCGTTCTCAGGCATGGGCCAAGTCCCGGCCCTTGGGAAAAAGCAATACCGGTAATTTTATCAGGATCAGTGAGCACCGAACCGATCAGTTCTTTCATCACCGAGGCATGATGCTGGGCGGCTTCCCTTGGGTGAATCCCACCTTGTGCCGGGCTATAGGGTAGAGAAACCAGCGTGATGAGATCGCGATCAAAAAGAGCGGCACTGAGGTTCCAGGCTGTACCCTCAATCCCTAATATCTGCCCAAAAACAGGCATTTGTGCTTATTTTCTGAATTCCGTATATCCGCACTTGCCGCAGGTAAGGCGATCCTTGTGGTCCGCCATCATGATACCGGGTCCGCAGCGCGGGCAGTATTTCTTTGCGGTGGTGATCTTCTCACCTTCAACCTTGTAATAAGCGCCCCTTTTAGGTCCTTTGGCTTTTGCTCCTTTCTTTGGTGCTGCCATTGTTATGCCTCTTCCTTTGGCTTTGGCATACCGCGCGCTGCAAGATGCGGCCGCTCGGTCTTGTTCCTGACCTCTTCGGTCTCGTAGATGCGGGCTGAACCGCTGATTTCAGTTTTGCCGAAGCTGCTGTGCAGTGTATCAAGGGTAATCTGGTGCTCCTTTATGTTGAGCAGTGCGCAGAGTTTGCCGATGATCTGCATGCGGGAGGGCGTCGCTCCATCGTATTTGAGGGTAAACTGAACCTCTCTTCTGGATAAAAGCTCATTTCTTTTATCATTGGTGATCTCAAAGTCCATCGATATCCTGTAATTATTGGAAACCTGTTTATTTAAACTATGACCTTTTCTGGAGAATGACCCCCTCCCGGACAAACGATATATAAAAAAGAAAAATGCTCGCTTTGCGGTTAAAATTAGAATTTATGCATCGGAGCGTATAAAATGGTCTAAGAGATGCTGTGCAGTCTGCTGTGCTTCACGGTTCACTGTGCGCACAACAACTCCTTTGTGTGGTTGACCATAGAGTACAATTGCCCCGAGTGGAGCTGCGAGAATCAGCGGGATAACTGCGAGATCCTCTTCACCATCCACATTTACTGTTACCGGTGGATGCAAAACTGCGTACTTGAGCGCTTGGATCAACTCATCTGTCAGGGTGCCGGCAGGGTTTTTGACGTGTATACATTCGCCCCGAAGTGACGGCAGATGGTTGCATGGTGATCTCATGGTATGTCCATCGATCACAGCAATCGCGGGCGTGATCCCGTTCCTGTGGAGGTTGTGGGTGACTACATCTCCCACAGCATAGACGTTACCTTTGGAAATGAGAGGGATGATCTCCTCAATATTCTGGTGTAATTCCCCGAATGGTTCCCTGAAGAGCTTCCGGTGCTCTTTAGGAAGTGTGAGCATTAACGGACCTTCAATGCGTAGCGGCCCGGAAGTTTAATGCCCATCCGTTTTGCCACTTCGGAATTTTCCGGATCAATTATAACGAGGTAACCGGACCAGTCCTCACTTAAGTTGGTGGTACCACAGATGACACAGTTCTCTCCATCAACTACACGATGACAGTCGCGGCAGACCTTTCCCTGCTTTTTCTTATTCGCCGGAGGCATGCCCCTTCCTCTTGCCCTTTGATCTCTCGGGTGCATGTTCTTTTACTGCACCTTCAGGGTTGTTGGCCTTCTCTTTTTCCTTGTTCATCTCTTCTTCGAGCCAGAGTGCGGTGCCAAGTCCAGCCTGTCGCATGGTCAGACCGATCTTGCTGTCACGTGGTTCCCGCTCGTTTAATGAGAGTGTCACCACGCGGACGCGGACGACATCGCCTACACCGATAAATCTCTTTGATTCCTGGCAGATAAGTCGGGCATTCTTCTCATCGTAGTTGATATACTCATCTGAAATCTGGCTCACGTGAAGCATCGCATCGATGGGGCCGAGGCTCACGAATGCGCCGAAGCTTGTGGTTTCAACAACCAGCCCTTCAATGACTTCTTGTAATCCCAGCCTGAGAACCATAGCCTCAAACTTCACATCATAATAGACGCCACCGTCACCTGCTACGAGTTCTCCCTCTCCTACGTCATGTACTTTTGTTACGCAGATAAAGATCCCGATCTCTTTATCGATGCTGCCTTCCAGCTGCTCCTGCAGAACCTCAAGGACCACTTTTTCGAGTTTTTCGCCCAATCTTTGGGGGGGCACCCGCACCTTATCCTCAAGCATCAATTTGTGATACATTTTTTTACCTCCGTAAAATCTCCAGTTTTTTCT
>JANYBK010000059.1 GCA_025360805.1 Methanomicrobiales archaeon | reverse complement strand
CTGGGGAGATCCTGCGGCATCAATGAGGCTCATGCCCGGACGGTAACTGCGCTTGTCCTTGCGATGTTTGACAGTGCAAAAGAAAAAAACCTTCATTCTTTTTCTGATGCTGAACGGGAACTTCTGGAATATGCTACGTTTCTCCATGATATCGGCTCGTTTATCTCGTATAATAATCACCAGGCGCACTCCTATTACATAATAAAAAATTCCGAACTGTTGGGCTTTGATTTAAAAGAAGTAACATTCATGGCCAATCTTGCAAAGTTCCACCGCAAAAAAAGCCCTCGGAAAAAGGATCCCGAGATCCTCGAACTCGATCCGCACGAACAAGAAGCCCTGCGTGTGCTTTCAACATTCATACGATTGGGAGAGAGTCTTGACCGGAGTCATGCTGCCCTGATCCAGCAGGTCCGTTTCACTGCATCAGGAAATGATGAAGTCCATCTCGAAATAGTCGCAAGAGGTGACTGCCAGCTGGAGATCTGGGGCATCGAGAGCGAGAAAAAAGCCTTTGAGAAAGTTTTTGGCAAAAAAATTATCTTCGATATTATCGGAGATACTGCGTCATCCTGAAAAAAAATGGGACTAAAAAAGGTTAGACTTCTGTGTTGATTGCGCTTATGACCGCATCCTTAATAGCCGGCGGGAGGTTAACTCCATCCAGCAGAGCGGGTAAGACACTGAGAATAGTTTTCTTTCCTTCAGGGGTTGCAATGAACCCTTTTAGCATTACAATTCCATCAGGCGATGCAAGATATTTCTTTGCTGCTTCCTGTCCTTCTGGCGTTGACAGATAACTGCCAACCGCCCCGCCCATTGCTCCAAGACTTCCAAAATTCATATGTTTTCACGTCACTTGTCAATTGACTCTGACATGTTATTTCCAGATCCAGTTAAAGATAGTGATGACCATAAAAAACCACGATTATGAGAAAAATAGGATTTTTAAGGGGTGCCTGCCAGCATCAGAACATCGGCATTGACATCATTTCCAGACATCTCAATCCGGTAATTTCCTCTCTGCCGCACCATAAAATTCTGTTTTGTGATATCAGAATAATCGTTTCCAAAGCCCTGCTTTTCAATTACCGAGCCGGATCCTGCGTCAAGGACCTTAACCTCGAACCATGCGTAGGGACTGGTCTCGGTTGTATTTTCCCAGTGTTCATTGTTAGTCCCAATCGATACTAACCGGTGACGAGTGATAATAGTCGGTGTAAGATTGAAATGGATATACAATGGGGGTTGTGTGAGTTCATGTGCGAAGGTAACTTTCTGGCCAAAGGCAAACTTCTGGTTAAGGGTATACACCTGTTCGTAATCTGCTTCAAAACGAGCATCCCTCACCTTTACAATTGGGGGTATTGTTTCTGTTATCGTGGGAGTGTATTGTAATGCGGGCAGTGCAGTCTGCGTGATGATGGGAGTGACTAACGGGGTCTGGGATTGTAAAAATCCTTCAGAAGATTTCGGGTTTCCTTTGAGCATTGGCATTCCTGCAAAATATACCACAGCAATGATAACAATAAGAACCACAATTACCCCGATAATCATGGAGGGCCTGGGTTTTTGTGGTTGTAGTTTAGGAGCCCCAGAGCAGGATGGCTGTGTCACCGGAACATCCGATGCAGTGGAAGTTACTGGTTCTGCCTGCGTATTGACTCGTTCCATGGGAGCCCCACACTGCACACAGAACTTTTTGTCAGGGGAAACCTCTGCCCCGCAGGATGTACAAAACGGCATATGATCAGCATTGGTGGGCAGGGATTGATATTTTTTCTTTATACCACACCGGGATCCGGAACCACCGGGGGGCGGGCAGGTATAAAACAAACATCGATTGCTGCTCAGGTCTTTCCTGCACAAATAGAATGTTCAATCCCCGGTTAAAAACCCGGATCCATTTCATTTTTTTTATGGATATGCACTTCACCGGCTACGGCTCATGGGAGATTGTTGCCCATCCATAATTGTAGATCACTCCCAATAACTTCATCCACGGAATCGTATATTATCCAGTGAAAAATTATCGGATAATCATAATCAAATCGCCATCACCGGTAATGTTGTATCGTTCTGAGATCGTCACATCGTCCCAGGTACTTGCCCTGCCAAAAACCAGTTCGATTTTTTTTCGGATTTTGGCTATTTTTTCACAATCATATTTCGCGATACTTGTTCTGATTCTTCCCATTTCCATTGGTTTGTGCAGGCATTCCATGCTATAAAGTAAAAAGAGCGGGTTATTAAACCGTTAATAGCGAAGGGTGAAAGTGTTGAAACTGTGTAAGTGAGTGAAGAAAATTTATTGGAATTCCCATTCCCGACCCCCTCCAAAAAGTGTCATTAATTTCATACCGTAACCTTTTGCGCAACACCCCAAAAAACTTAGATTTAAATCTCAGAAATTAATATACTATATACAGGATGATCTCTCGAAAGCAGCCTGCAC
>JANYBK010000142.1 GCA_025360805.1 Methanomicrobiales archaeon | reverse complement strand
CAATTCCAAGTTCATCGTAGAGCCCAGCTACCAAGCCATGGTGTCCCAGATATGCAGATGACAGTTTCATTCTGCCTTAGAAGTTTTACTGAGGTTAGCTAAAAATGTTTACTTTGTTCGGGCATCTGCGGAATGTCGGCTCAATTCATGTTTTGCGAGCGTTCGCTGTATGAGCGTATCATAGACTGAAGGCATATCTGACTGGAGCTGTTTTACACCCTCTTCAGTGAGACCGCCCGGTTTTGCTACACGGTTAAGGATATTCTCCGTAGTATATCCCTCTTCCAGCAGCCGGGCAGTGCCAGAGAGCGTGGGGATAACCAGTGCCCGGGCTTGTTGTGGGGTTAGAGTGCTGTGCCGGGTTGCAGCCCGGGCAAATTCCTCGAGCAGGACCGCGATTAAGGCAGGGCCGCAGCTGGTGAGATCTGTTGCAACCTCAAAATTCTCCTCTTCGATCACCACAACATTTCCAAATGCGGAAAAGAGCTCTTCAATCTCTTGTGCAGCCTTATTAGTGACTGCGGAATTATGACAGAACAGGGTGACTCCTGAACTCATTTCCCCCGTAAGGCTTGGGACAATCCGGGTGACCATCCCGGCAAAAAAGCGGGTAATCTGCTCTATCGGAAGGCAGGCGGCGATGGATACAAGATGGGTATTCACATGCAGATCGCCGGCGATCTCTGAAAGGACATGGACTGCATCCAAAGGTGAGGTACAAAGGATTACCCGATTGCATTCGCGGGCAAGGAAACGGTTGCTCCCGGCAACATTTACGGACGGGTATTTTTTGAGAAGTGTGGTGAGTGATGCTGGATGCCTGGTGCTGATGACTACATTTTTTGGATAGAGGCATTTTTTATCCAGCAATCCTTGTACGATCATGCTCCCCATGCTGCCGTAACCAATGAAACCCGTTTTTGCGTTCATGTTTCACAAACCATTCCGGATCTTTAGTATCATGATCAGGTAAATACCCACCACGGATTCCGCGTCACTCAAATGTTTCATACACACGTTCAAGCGGGAGAAAGTGCGAATATTTTTCGCAAACGCACGAAAAAATAATCTGGAAAAATTCCTGTATAGAATAGTAAAACCGATCTTCACCAGTCATCCAACTCTATCCCCATGCTCTTTTCTATGGATTTATCAGTCAACCCCCAGTTGATAACCATTTATTTCATTGTATAACCATCCAATCGCCAAAATAACCCTGAATTGAGGTGCATATAATGCGTTCTGATGCACTTTATTGCGCTTTGGCGACACTATTTTTCTGATCCGCTACCTACCGACCCATAGAAGATTTACAACGAAAACTTACCCTAATCCTGAAAAGGCTAAAATGAACTCCTTTTGAGGTTTTCTCCCACATACCAGTCCCGATGGATTCCGGGCGTTTTTCAAGGTTTTTTTAAAACGCCCCGTTTGACAAACCGGGTGTTTTACGGGGATTTAGGGGTTTAGACCTTCCTTTTTTCACGGTCCTCCAAACCGTCTGGTGAAAGGGGGTTATGGGGATTATTCGTGAGTGGAGCGGCACGGATATGTACAAGAGCGACGGGCAATGAAGGATGGGATGCGGGACCGATAGGGGATTTTTACAACTTAAAATCCATGTGAGTAGCATAGAAAGAAATCCGACAAAAACAAAATATTGTAATATCGGTTGGTACAATCAGGTATCAGATCTCTTATGAGGAAAAACCAGCCACAGACTGGTATGACATGAGCGCAGGAACGGGAAAACGCAAATGAAGTGTAAGAATATTTTTATTGAACGTGAAGAGAGTTTTACTAATCTCTGGTTTTTTGTTGTTATTGTTACAGCGATCCTTGCTCTCCTGATAAATATCCTGAGCCTTTATTATGGTTCTAATGATGTCGCCCCTTTCCTGCTCTGTATACCGGTAGTCATCGCTGCATTCTGGTACCCTAACCGGGGGCCACTCTTTGCGGTGTTCATCTCCATTGCGTATATGGGAATCGTATATTATTTTACTCAAGGCTCAATGGGGGAACTGATCGCTTCTTCCGTCAAATGCTGTATTCTCATAGGCGTTTCTGTCATTGTATCGGGTCTTGCAACCCACTTGCAAAAGAACGAGGTGAAGTATCGCTGGAGCTTCAACAACTCAAAGGCAGGGATTGGTCTTGTTAAGTGTTCTGATCTCTCAATAATTGAAGTGGACAAGCGTTTTGCCGAGATACTCGGGTATACAATTAAAGAACTCTTAACAATCTCGTTCGCTGATCTCTGGGTAGATCCCACAACAAAAGACGCTTTTTTCAACCAGCTCAAATCCCATGAAAACATAGACGGTCTTGAAACACGGTTCAAGTCGCGTATTGATGGTGAGCGGTTGGTGTTAATCTCTGCAGGAAAACTCGCAGGCAAAGAGTTTGTCTGTACCATTGCAGATATTACGGAAAGTAAAAAAGTTAAAGAGGTACTGCTCATCAAGGATCGTGCCATCAGTTCATCGATCAACGCTATTGCTATTCTCGACCTTGATTTCACTATCACCTACGTAAACCAATCGCTCATGAGAATGATGGAGTGCGATGGTGAGCAGGATTTGTCAGGCAGGAACTTTAACCAGTTTTTTGGTTCTGAGCAGGTTTTTGACGATATCCGTGAGATGCTGCAAAAAAAAGGCAGCTGGTCCGGGGAAACTACCCTGATAAAAAATAACAAGTCACCATTCTTTACCCTCACCTGTATGAATCTGGTAAAAGATGAGACCGGAAAACCGATCTGCATCATGGCGTTGTTCATCGATATCACCAATCGCAAACTAATGGAAATAGAGAAGAAAAAAGCGCTTGAACAGATCGAACAGAACATCGAACAGTTCGCCATCCTTGGCGACCATATCAGGAACCCGCTGGCAGTTATCATGGGCCTTTCGAGCCTTGCACCCGGGGAGATCTCAGATAAGATCATTTTGCAGGCAAGAGAGATTGACCGGATCGTCACGCAGCTGGACAGGGGCTGGGTCGAATCCGAAAAAGTGCGGGATTTTATTAAACGCCATTACCTGGAATGCAGCGCAGACAGGGAACCTCAAAAAGAAGAGAGAAAGAAGTATCACTCACCATAAGTCTATGAGTTTTTCCCATTTTTTAAAAAGATTACATGTGCGGGTTTTTTCCTGCTTCTTTTAACCGCTCATTGAGTTTTTTTATCTGATCGCGCAATGCGATAGCCCGCTCAAAGTCAAGGTTGTCAGCTGCATCCCGCATCTGTTTTTCTATATCGATGATCACGTTCGGGATCTCGTTCTTCGGCACATGTTTTGTGTCGGTAAGCTCGACTTCTTTTTCCTTGACCGGTTTGATGATCGTTAAAGGCACAATCCCGTGTTCGGTGTTGTAACGGACCTGCATCTCACGCCGCCGACGTGTCTCGGCTATCGCCCGCTGCATGGAGTTGGTCATGTTATCGCCGTACAAAACGACTTTACTGTTGACATTGCGGGCTGCCCGCCCGATGATCTGGATCAGGCTCCTTGCATCGCGGAGAAAGCCTTCCTTATCCGCATCCAGAATACCGATGAACCCGACTTCCGGGATGTCTAAACCTTCTCTTAACAGGTTGATTCCCACCAGCACATCGAACTTGCCGAGCCGGAGCTGGCGGATGATCTCGGTGCGTTCCAGTGTTTTGATATCCGAATGAAGGTAACGGGTTTTTATGCCGCGATCCGCAAGGAACTCTGACAGTTCTTCTGCGAGTTTTTTCGTGAGCGTGGTGATCAGTGCACGGTCGCCCCGGGCAATGGTTAAGCCCACCTCACGGATCACATCGTCTGTCTGCCCAGAGATCGGACGGACCTCTACTTCAGGATCAACAAGACCCGTTGGCCGGATTATCTGCTCTACGAGCCGGGCAGAGTGTTTGAGTTCATAGTCGCCCGGTGTGGCAGAGACAAAGATCGTGCTTGTCATGTACTGTTCAAACTCGTGGAACTGTAAGGGCCGGTTATCGTACGCACTCGGCAGCCGGAACCCATAATCGATCAAGGATTTCTTGCGCGAACGGTCACCGTTATACATGCCATGGAGCTGAGGGATGGTCTGGTGGCTCTCGTCAATAATCAGTAAGAAGTCGTCAGGGAAGTAATCGAGCAGGCAGTAGGGTTTTTCACCAGCCGAACGCCCGTCAAAATGCCGGGAGTAGTTCTCGATGCCCTTTGTCGATCCCGTCTCTTCAATCATCTCAAGATCGTAATTGGTCCGCTGTTCGAGCCGGTGCGCCTCAATTATACCTAACGTAGGAAGGACCTCATCGAGCTCTTTTCTGATGGTGGCAGCAGCCGTCTTCCGGGCGCCTTCGGGAGTAACGAAGTGGCGTGCGGGATAGACATAGAAATATTTCAGCTGTTCTTTGCGGGCACCGGTGTTCTTATCCACTTCGCTGATTCGCTCGATCTCGTTGCCGAACATCTCTATCCTTATGATGTCGTTGAAGTACCCGGGGATGATATCGATCGTATCTCCCTTGACCCGGAAACGGCCGGGCATCAGTTCGAGATCATTTCGCTCGAAAAGAATATCGAGCAGTTTACTCATAATCTCAGTCCGTGAGATATTCTGTCCCACCGAGAGCTCAAACCCCATATTCCGGAAGTTCTCCGGGTTGCCAAGCCCAAAGATGCAGGAGACGGATGCGACAACAATTACATCGCGCCGGAACGAGAGCGAGGCGGTTGCCGAGAGTCGCATCATTTCGATCTTGGGGTTGATGGCAGAGTCTTTCTCGATATACTGGTCCTTTGACGGGATGTACGACTCTGGCTGGTAGTAGTCGTAATAGGAGACAAAGTACTCGACCCGGTTTTTCGGGAAGAAGTCGCAGAACTCTGCATAGAGTTGGGCGGCGAGCGTCTTGTTGTGGGCGAGCACAAGCGTAGGACGGTTTGCAGCCGCGATCACATTTGCCATTGTATAGGTTTTACCGGACCCGGTCACGCCAAGCAGGGTCTGAAGCCGCTCTCCCTTTTCCAGACCTTCGGTCAACTCTCTGATGGCTTCAGGCTGGGAGCCGGCCGGTGCGAATGTGGAGACTAGCTCGAACTCAGTCACGGTGCTAAAGATCTCGGATTATGATATAATAAGGGATCGGGATGCGGCAGGAAAGTGAATGAGAGGAGATACGGTCTGTTCAAAGACGATTAACAGAAGAATTACCGGTATCTCCTTACTCCACCCACCCGTTCAGTACGATCTTACCCACGAACGGGTTATCGGACAGGTTGCTCATGATACCTTTAATGATACAAAATGTCCCGTCACTCTTCATGAATTTCAGCCGGACCGGTTTAACCATGCCGGGATGATTAAGAATCTCGGCAAGTACCTGTTTTGCCGTAAGCACGTCACTTGAACTGATATGATCGAAGAATGCTTTTCTTAAGTTTTCGTAGGTAGGGTAACCAAGGGCGTGGGTGAGTGACGGGCTCTGCTGCGACATGGTTCCGTCCGGGTTTAACATGACAACAACTTCGGACGCATCTTCGATGAGCAGCCGGAAATATTCAGCATTGTTATTTACCTGTTCTTCTGCCTGCTTCCTTGCGGTGATGTTCCTGACAATGACTGCGAACTTTTCCGTATTGCCTTTAGTGTTATACACCGGATAGATAGTCACATCATACCAGTTGTGGTTCAGCTGCTCTTCAAAATTTAAGAATCTTTCACCCTGAACGGTCAACCGGAAGCAGGCCATCTTCGGGGTAAGGATCTTCTTTGCCACCAGATCATAGGCATGGGTGCCGGCCAATTCTTCGGCATCTATCCCGGCCATACCAGCAAGCGCCTCGTTTGCTACAAGAATTGTTCCGTCTTCACTAAGCAGATAAAGGAGGTCCGAAGTCGCATTCACCATCACACGGGTGATCTCTTCACTCTCCTTAATCCTGCGCTCCATGGCATGTTTGTAAAGGGCCATTTCAATGGCTGAGTGAAGCCCGCGTTCATCGTAGGGTTTGATGATGTACCCGTATGGTTCGGTGAATTTTGCCCGTTCCAGCAGGGCGTTGTCTGCATAGGCAGTGAGAAAAATGACCGGGATGCCATACCTCGTATGGATAAATCCTGCTGCCTCGATGCCATCCATCGGACCGGCAAGGTGGATATCCATGAGCACGAGGTCGGGTTGGGTTTCTGCAATTTTTTCAAGAGCACTTTCCGCATACTTGGCGGTTCCGGCAACACCATACCCCAGGCTGATGAGTGTCTCTTTTATATCATTTGCAACGATTGCTTCATCTTCAACAATGAGTATCAGAGGGGTTGGGGTCATTTTGTTTTCACCTTATCCGGTGCACAGGGACAGAGAGTTTTGCCTTCTGATTTTTCCTGTGTTCATGTCCTTGCGATATACTACAGGAAATCCTAACCTCCCACTCAGGGTTCCAAGGCAGGAGTAAAAACATTTACCTGTACCCCAATGCCGCTCCAAGCAGGTTTGCCGTTATGCGAAGTGCCTCGATCTCGTCTGCGGACCGCGTCCTTTCAGCGAGATCGAAAAACCCGATAAAACCCCAGAAATTGTCATGGATGAAGATAGGCAGGATAATTCCACACTTCACTCCAAGAAGGTCAAACAGCTGGTTCTCATCTTTTACAAGGCTGGACATGGTTGCCACAACAATATCACCTTTCATCAGCAGGTCATGCCAGCGGGAAATTCCTAAAGCATTAAATGTGAATTGCCTGAGTTCCGGTTTGTAGAGGCTGGAGGCATAGGCAGGGCATCCCCATTCATAGATCAGGCTGACCGTTTCCCGACCCGCGGGATCGGTGTCTGTCTTGAAGATCCCGATTGCACCGGCATCCAGCGCAAGGCCAACGGGTTCAAGAATATCCCTGATATCTGAGGCATTGAAATCACGGGGTACATGGGATTCCACACGGGAGATACGCAGGAGCCATTCAACAGCGGAACTCACGGCAAAGAGAACATCGTCCCGTTTCTTGATCTCGCGCTCGATGCGGTGCTTGTAGAGAGCCATCTCAATGACTGAGTGGAGTTCCCGCTCATCGTAAGGTTTGATGATATACCCGTACGGTTCGGTGACTTTTGCCCGGTCGAGCAGCGCTTTGTCGGCATATGCAGTGAGATAGATGACCGGGATATTGTAAAGAACGTGGATCTTTCCTGCGGTTTCAACCCCGTCCATCTGGGTAGAGAGGTGGATATCCATGAGCACGAGATCGGGCTTAAGTTCTTTAATCTTTTCAAGAGCGATCTCTCCGGATTTCGCAATGCCCCTAACGTCGTATCCCAGACTTTTTAAGGTCTCTTTAATATCGTTGGCTACGATCGCTTCATCTTCCACAATAAATATCGCAGGTTTTTCCATTTTGCACCCCTTGTATAATCGTTCTTCTGATTGTCCATTATAACAATTCTGTTGTATTTACAGACTTTTTCTGCCACGGATTTTGTCTCATTGTCATGATTGTACAGGTAATGAATGATGAGGAACCTCCTGACATTCTCAGACTCCACCCAATCAAAGTCAGGAATGGTCTCATCCGGGTATGCGGTTAGGAATATGACAGGTATTTTGTATAGTGACCGGATCCTTTCGACAGTACCAACGCCGTCCATGTTACCGGCAAGGTGCATGAGCACCGGGTCCGGGTGTTTTTATTAGGGCTTTGAATGCCAACTCGCCCGTACGGGCGATTCTGGTTACTGCATAACCCTACATTTCCAGAGTCTGAGAGATATCCTGGGCTTCGATAAGCTCATCTTCGACAATGAAGACGGACGCTTGTAGCATTTTACAACCCCTTAACGTGAACAGTCAAGAATCAGTATGATCCAATATAAAGATTTCTTAAAAAATTGGAGAACTACGCGAGGTAAAACCCAGTGCGGAACTGAAATACCAGAAAAAACAGGACGCGTGAAACTCGCAATTTCACATTTAGGAAAATTTTTTTTTAAGGAATTAAGAAAAGCCGATTGAAAACCGGTCCCGGCTGAGCCGGGTATAATCCCAACATAATGCAAAGGACAGTCCCGCATCAGGAGGGGGCAGGATCCCGCTTCTGCTGAATAGTTATGATAAACGTTGTTCCCTCTCCACTGCTGCTCTCAATGGTTCCATCAAGCTGGTCAACCAGACTGTTTACGAGCCGTAGACCAAGAGACTCCGTGTTCTTCCAGTCGAATCCGGCAGGCATGCCAACTCCATCGTCATGGTAGATAAACCGGAGCATGTTTGCATCCTGTGGAGTACCTTCTATGGATATTGTTCCTTTTATTCCATCAGGGAATGCATGTTTGAGCGAGTTGGATACCAGTTCGTTCATGATGAGCCCGACCGGAATTACCGTGTCAATGTCTGACTGGATGTCATCCATGGTCACCGATATTTCGATCTGGTGAGGTTGGATGTTGTAGAACTGGAGGATCTGCTTTGTTAAATAGTTCATGTAATCTTTGAGATTGATATCCGAAAGATTGTGGGAGCGGTAAATCCGCTCGTGTGCAAGGGCCATCGTCCGCACCCGGCTCTGGCTGTCTTTTATCGATTCCAGCACGTTCGGATCGGTGATGTACCGCGACTGGAGATTTAAGAGGCTTGCAATGATCTGGAGATTGTTCTTAACCCGGTGGTGAATCTCGCGGAGAAGGATAACTTTTTCTTCAAGGGAGCGGGTGATCTCCTGCTCGGCTTTGGTTCGCGCCGCTATCTCAGTAGTCAGCTGCTCGTTGGCATTGCTCAAGGCTTCGGTTCGTTCCGCGACCCGCTTTTCTAGTTTCTCGTTTGCAGAACGGATCGTCTCTTCAGCCTGTTTTAAAATTGTAATATCAGTAAGAACATTGAGACTGGCAAGTTTGCCTTCGTAGATGATGGCAGCTCCATTGACAAGGACATTTCGGGTGGTCCCGTCACTTGCGATGATTCTCATCTCATAGCCGGGGATATCCCTGCCACTCATTCGCTGTGCTATTGCCTGCCGTACGATGTCATGGTATTCCGGGGCTATGAACGGGAGGACCGGTTTTCCGATAAGCGTTGGCACATCGTAACCAAGGCGGACTGCTGCGGCCGGGTTGACATAGAGCAGGATTCCATCACGGTGGACCAGCACGTAATCAGGGAGCTGGTCGATGAGGGAACGATACCGCTCCTCGCTCTCCCTCAACGCTTTTTCAACAAGTCTGCGGTCTGTGATATCGTGAATGATTGAATAAAAGAGGAGTTTGCTCTGTATCTGGATTGGGCCGGAATAAACCTCAACAAATCTCTTCTCCCCGTTAGCAAGGTAATGGGTAGTGAAGAAATGCTTCTCTTTCTCATCTTTTGCCCGCTTCAGGTTCCGAAGTACCATTTCATGGGGGAGCCGGTTAAGATCATGTATTTCCTTCTCCTGCAGCTGGTCACGGGAATATCCATAATATTTAACTGCTGCATCATTTGCATCGACAATTCTGCCGGTATCCGGATCGATGATGAGAGAGACCGAATAGTTGTTGGAGAAGAGAGAACTGTACCGTTCTTCGCTCTCCCGCAACGCTTTTTCTACAAGTCTGCGGTCTGTGATATCGTGAATGATTGAATAAAAGAGGAGTTTGCTCTGTATCTGGATTGGGCCGGAATAAACCTCC
>JANYBK010000140.1 GCA_025360805.1 Methanomicrobiales archaeon | reverse complement strand
CAATTCCAAGTTCATCGTAGAGCCCAGCTACCAAGCCATGGTGTCCCAGATATGCAGATGACAGTTTCATTCTGCCTTAGAAGTTTTACTGAGGTTAGCTAAAAATGTTTACTTTGTTCGGGCATCTGCGGAATGTCGGCTTTATCATCATTTCAGGTTATCCTTAAGAAATTACCAGATCTCTGGCGCCTTTTTAAAATTGGGGAGGATTATTTTTTTTTAGAAACCTCACTACCCCGCCGGCCTACTCAACCAATCCCTAAGAATGACCGCATTAAAGATTATTTTCATCATTCCTGACGGAATCTACGGGCCGCCCCAGCCTGGCGCCCGGGGGCAGGGCCCCGCTTCTCACTCTCCTTCCCAACTTCCATCTGCCCAGACTTTAAGAATATCAAAATCGCGCTTCATGGTCGCCCTGCTCAGTGCCTGTGCCCTGCTCAGCATTCTTTCCTGGACAAAATCATATTCGCAGAGGATTTTTGAATTCCGGAGCAGGGTTGCCCGGATCGGATGGTGCCGGTAGATGACACTTTCCTGTTCCCTGAAATACCATTTTATTCTCTGGAATGTGAGCCAGTCAAGTTTCATTGCGAGCGTTGAGTGGAACTTAAAATCCTCAGCCGAATCCAGATCATAGTTCCGTAATGAGCAATACGGGGAGATTGCCCGGGCCAGCTGGTACCGGAATTGTTTCAAGGTCTCGTCAGGAGTAATTGTAACAAAGACAACTCTCGTATCGTCAAAAAACCCATACCCTCCCACTTCATATTTTGGGATCCCCTTCTGGTTTGTACATATCCTTGTGAAATCTTCTATCAGTTTTTCTTCGTTCTCTGTAGAAAAAGGCCCGGCCAGGGTGATATGCGGGGTGACGAGTTTGTTACCGAGATTAAATCTCTCCGCTAAATGATTGCTTAAATTATGAATCTGGTGCTTCACTGAGCCCATCATGCGGATATCTATCAGGTAGTGAGTCATTTCGTGTGCCTTGGTACTGAGGGCAATCTCTTGGTACAATTTCTGGCAATCTTTCAATGAGTAAATGCAATTCTGGTTTTGCATCTTCGAGAGGAAATAAGTTGAGCATTACCTGAGTACAGAACGCTTTTTTTTAAACACCTCCTGGCCAGATGAAGATTATATTCTTCAACATCTTGTGGAAGTTTTCTGGAGCTCCCGGTTCATCGAAATGGATTGTTGCAATTCAGAGTATCAGGTTACCTTGACAATTTCTCAGTGCATCATGCTATACGGGCACCCATTGTACCCCCTTTTTGCGAAACCGGATGTCATTATTGAGTCCAGATTGCTGTACCATCATTGGTGAAGAGGAGTGCTCCTTCAGCGGTCGAAATCGCGGGAATAATGAACCGGAAGAATTCCCGGGAGTACTGTTCGTAGCTGAATCCCTCAGCCTCGATCACCTGTTTCCACTTATCTTCCATGGACAGGATGCCCATGAAGGAGATCATCAGGTACATCGAGATCAGGAACGGGTCGAGATCGGCCCGGATCGTACCGTCATCGATGCCCTCCCGGACCGCCTCCTGGAGGATCGTCCGGCATGTGCCATATCCTTTTCCGATCTCTGCGGTATACGGGTTCTCTTTGGAAAAACGCTCAGACCCGTAAAAGTGGATCAGCCGCAGGTAATCCGGGTGTTCCTGGGAAAACCGGTAATAGGCCTGGCCCATCAGGGCAACCTTGACAATACCTGTGACCTCTGCTTCCATACATTCCCGGTATTTTTCCTGCAGGATCCAGACGCCCCGGAGCACAATGGCCGCAAAGAGCGCCTCCTTATTTTTAAAATAGAGATAGAGCGTGGCCTTGTTCAGCTCGACTTCATGTGCGATCCCGTCCATGGAGACGTCATCGTATCCACGGGAAAAGAAGAGGCGCTCGGCTGTATCAAGGATCTCTTTTCTTCGCTGCTCCTTTTCCCGTATCTTTCTTTCAGAGATTCCCATCTTTGCCCTCCTGCAACCCGTAGATGTACAATAACCGGGAATTGCAGGGATTAGATGATTTAGCCTGCACAACCCGGTTTTCTTTCTGATATTTCCGCATGACCGATCTTGAACAGCCTCGGTGTCTCATTTGCTTTGGCATATTCCGTGACTGCTCGTGAAGATATTCCCAGCCTGATGCGTTTGGATATTTGTGTACCCGAACCCGCTGAATAAATCCGATGACTTTCAATGAGATGCACATCCTCATCACCGTAAATTTCAAATAAAAAAATACGGCTCCTTTCGCTCTTTATACAGCGTACTTAAACGCACCGAAGCGTCCCTGACCAGGCCGGGTTTCATCGTTCTCGCATGTTTGGGACAGTGTTTGATACATGCACAGCACGTTATGCATTTTTTCGTGTCGATCACTCTACTGTTTTCCGGATCGATGGCACCGACCGGGCATCCCTCTGCACAAATCCCACACTGGATACACGCATCACTGACCGCAATAAAATCAACAATCCAGAGTTTTGAATCCCCCCGGTAAGGATGGCAGCCGGGTATAGTTACTTCGGGGATCTCGTCAACTGATGAAATGGTGTTGAGTTTTTCTCGTATTTTTCGCCCGAATGACTCTGCGTGGTGTAAGTCGCTCGCATCCGGACGATCTTTGGCCGTTGGTGTTTCATTGCTCGAAAATGAATGTTCCCCGATATATGCCGCACCGGCGATCGGTTTACATCCACAGTTCGCCAGGATTTCTTTGAGTTCGAGGAGTGCATCGTCATACACACGATTGCCATATACGACAACACATACCGCTGGCGTATTCTTGGCTTTAATCGCATGCAGCCATTCAGTTAAGAGGGCCGGTATCCTTCCCATATACACAGGCACACCAATAATGAGTAATTCATTTTCTGATGTTTTTAGTGGTTGTATTCTCACATCCGGCCGGGTAATATCTAACAATTCCACGTTGCCGGAATTTATTCCGCGTGCAATTTCCTGAATAACTGCTCTTGTTGTCCCCGTAGGTGAAAAATAAACGAGTTTTAGTGATTGAATTTTCATGAGATGTACTCCTTTGAAGTCGCCGGATTTCAATCTCCGGATTATAGGATCTTCTTCCCGGGTTCGGGGCCCGGTTTTACGGCGTACACATCAGTGATCTTCACGAGCACTGTTGATTTGGGAATAAATTTCGGCCAGCTCTCTTTCATCCAGGCAACGTCCTGTCTGAAGATCTCGTCATTCGTATGAATAGTGACGGTCCCTTTGATCTGGAAACCGCCTTTATCCCCCCACCACGACAGTGCGATATTCGGGTTCTCTTTCAGGTTAAGCAACGTCTTGTTAAAGAACTGATCTGAGATGAGCATCGTCCCGTCTTCCATTACCTTGAACGCCGCGATCGGGACAACATTGGGAATGCCTTTTTTTGACGATGTTGCAAGGAAAGCGGTCTTAGTTTCTCGTAACGATTCTTTGATCTCCTGTGTCAGTGTAACCATGAATTCATCTCCTTCTCTTTGGATGCTTACATATCCTGGAATCTGCCTGGAGGCATTTTCAGTACACAATACTAGCTCTTGGTTAAAATATAACTATAGGTTAGTTTGTAACCCGCTGTATTAATAATGGACAATTCTGGTAACTGGATTGTTATAGTACCTCCGTCAATTGCCGGAACAAAAGGCAATGAGAATCGTACGAAGAATGAAACAAAAAGAGTAGGAATATCTCAATCCCGCCCAATTATCTATAATGGTGAATTATGCGCACAATCTACCTCTATATCCTTGATACTTTAGCCGACTGGGAACCGGGCCATGTCCTGGCCGAGCTCCGCTCCGGACGGTACCTGAAAGATCCGGCACTCCGTTATTCCGTTGTACTTTGCGGCAGTACCTTAAACCCCGTCACCACCATGGGCGGGTTGCATTTGACTCCAGAAGTCCTCATTAAGGATATTCACCCCGTCCAGGGCGACGTGCTCGTGCTGCCGGGAGCAGATACCTGGCTTGATCCGGCACAGGCGCCCGTCCTCCGGTTGGCAGGCCGGTTGCCTGATGAAGGAATACTTGTTGCCGCTATCTGCGGTGCGACGCTGGGCCTCGCAAACGCCGGCCTGCTGGATAAACGCCCGCACACCAGCAACGATCCTGCTGCCCTGAAAATGTTCTGCCCGAACTACCGGGGCGAGAAGTATTATGTGAACGAACCGGCAGTGACTGCCGGCAATCTCATCACCGCTAGCGGACTTGCACCGGTAGAGTTCGCGTACCATGTATTCCGGAGCCTGGATGTCATGGCACCTGCAACACTCGAAGCCTGGCACGGGCTGTTCACCACCCGGCAGCCCGAATATTTCTATGCCCTGATGGGATCTCTGCCGCAGCGGTAGAGATTCATGAGCATGCGTGGGGGGCGGCCCCGTCCTTTTTTGATTGAAGGACCCGGGACCGGATCCAGAAAGGAACCTTCGTCAATTGCCAGAACCGGGGGCACTGAGAAGTACCGGAACCACGGGGAGGTGATACCCTGATACCAAATACCCTCATTTCAGGCTCCTTTTGCCAATCGGACGAAGGTCATTTCCGGAGAGGGTAAAGTGGTGTCCACGCACGATTTTTAAGCCGTGAATTTCAGTTATTTTTAGAAAAGAACGATTTATAGGGGGATTTGACCCTGCAATTTAGCGGGCTTACAAGACCCTCATTTTTATGTCGCTGGTTTAGGGTGTGGGAGTGGAGTTTCGCGGTCCGGGAGGCCTTGGCGTGCGATTTCATTTTTACGACGTGAAAAACAAATGTCACTATAGCATCCGATGGGGAGGAGGGATCCTGGAATCCGATTCAAGTCATTCTGGACATGAGTTCTGGCGGGATCGATTCTCCGTCGGAGAGTCACGTTCCGGGAGGCTGCCAGACCCCCCATAACGGCACTTTTTTGGGGAAAACCGGTAATGGTGTTTTACGATAAGGCCATTTTGCGCTCTGTTTGGCGGGAATTGGCATAAATTGGCCCTTGAAAATGTCAGGCCGTATTGCTGTTCTGTTGGCAGATCGCTCCAAAACCGCTACTAAAGTGCAGAAAACGAAAGAAACCCCTGTTTTCAGCATCGGAGTTCACATCGGAGAGGGATATTTTTACTACGGAGAATTATGAGTGTTTATGCTGGTAAGGATTTTTCTGCCTGGGGATCGGATCGGGGCAGTAGTAGTTGACCCCCGAAAAAAATAGTTTGACCGCGACCGGCTCCGTCAAAAAAATTCCGGTTGCCCGGTTACGGCCGGAAAAATTTCTGGCGCGATTGCATGTGAGGAAAGGAAAATTTTTTGTTGTGACCGGATCCCGGCAAAAATATTACGGCTCCTCTGGCTCCAACCGGAAAAAAGTTCCGGTGTGGTTGCGATTCGGGTCCGGTGAAATTATTCATTGCCGGTACGGCAGGAATTTTTAGAGGCAGGGGCATTCTTCTTCCTATCGGTCACTTGGTGGTGCGGACCCATCCTATCAATGATTGGGTGGACCCGGAACCGGATTGGTACCGGACCCGTTATCAATCACCGGGACCGGGGGCACTCCAGAAAACGCATCTATTAAAAGTCAGGGCCAGCTGCAAATGTGAATGGAAGCATCCCACACCTCCTGTCGTGGAAAGTGGCATCTTGACCGTTTCCAATAAAAAAAACTCTAAAGCATAACGACTCAGTACAATGAAGAGAAAGGGGATGAAACAAATCACCAGGGATAATCGTGAATGGTTTCAGGAATGGGCAAACGAATACGATAACACACTTGGAAAAGTAAAAAGGCACCACAAACTGCTTGATCTGGTTGTCAGGGAATCGGGTGTTAAGAGAAATGACCTGGTCCTCGATATTGGCTGTGGGACAGGACTGCTGTCATTGAAATTCCTCGATAAGGCAGATTGCTCAGTCACGGCAATTGATAGCTCAGCCCAGATGCTTGAGATATTCCGGGAAAAGATTGAAAAATGCAATCTGAACGGGAAAATTCATTGCATACAGATATCAGCAGAGGACATGGTGTTCGAATCCGAGCAGTTTGATATCGTTGCCGCAACGGTTGCCCTGCACCATGTGAAATACAAAGAACCCGTTATCAGAAATATTTACAACTGTCTAAAAGACGGCGGCAGGTTCGTTCTTGGAGAAATGGATATTGATACAACGGGAAAACCGGATGACCCGCAACGATTGGTGAGAATTCTACAATATCTTATCCGGGAATATGAACTTGCGATGAAGGACGGAGGCGTGCAGGCATTTGAAAGGATGTATGATAATGGCAAGAAACATATTCTCAACGATGGCGAATACTGCATCGGAATGGGCCAATGGGCAAAACTCTGCCGGGATGCAGGATTCAAGAACGCAGAAGTCAGCCCGGTGAAGGGGTTTGAATGGTTCAAGGTACTGGTCGCAACAAAATAAAACAGCAAACCTGACCTCTATAAAACATAATCCATTCCTGCCGCATGCGTATGCGGACCCGTCCTCTCTCTTTGATTGACGGACCCGGAACCAGATCCGGCAAGGACCTGTCGTCAATCTCCGGCACTGACCGCGAGACTGATCGTAAGAAAACGAAATGAAGAGATTACCTTCATGGGGTTTAACTGCCCTATACTAAATAATACAAAAATTACCGGCGGGATCTATGGCAGACGGACAAGATTATTTTATCATCCTGCTCGTCCTGTCGGTACTGCTGAATTTCATATTCCCTGTTCTGGTGTTCCTTTCCCCTCCCTCCACGTATTTCGGGTTTCTCATCATCGGCTTTGGTCTTGTTATGGCTTTTTGGAGCCGTTCATTATTCCTGAAAAATGCAACAACCCTGCAGCCATCTGAAGAACCCACGTCGCTCGTGACATCAGGCCCGTTTCGTCTCAGCCGGAACCCGATATATATGGGAATGACATCAATCCTCTTAGGTGTCGCAGTATTGTCAGGAACACTGGTCACCCTTGCATTTCCCATAATTTTCGTTGTGTTGATCAATTTTTTTATTATTCCGGGCGAAGAGCGGAAGCTGGAAAAAATATTTGGAGAATTGTACCGGGAGTATAAAAAAAGCGTTCGAAGGTGGATATAACACCTTATGCTTTCCTGGTGCGGCATAAGGTATGGTGTGCGGGACCCTTCCTTTCTTTTAATAGACGGGCTTGGGACCGGATTGGTACCGGTCCCGTCGTCAGGTGCCGGAAATGAGGGCACTGAGGAATGGCTGGTGACGGATAGATCGTTATGGTAAACCGATCAAAAAAAGTATCAGCAGCTGCCTGCAGATCCGGCTATATATTTCCGGACATCCACGACCGCACCGCCCTTTGCCATGCGCTCGGCTATTCCGAGAATTTCGTGAGCAACGTGCTCGTCAACATAGTCCTCACCGCAGTTTGTGCAGACCTGGGCGGGAACTTCCTTGACAACAAGGGT
>JANYBK010000135.1 GCA_025360805.1 Methanomicrobiales archaeon | reverse complement strand
GACGCCCCCGCGGCGGCTACTTATCTGGTTTCGTTGTTGTGTTTGACGGAATCCATTTTCGATAAGATTGATATCATTGAACGCTTAGGTATCTTTGCTATCAGTGGGATCTTAGCCGATCTTGTGACACGACCAAAAAATGAGGGCGACAAAAACAATAACCGTCCCCTTCATAATTCCATTTAATGCCCGTTCAGGATTTATGTGTTTGTTGTCAGGTTTCCTGAACATCTGATTTTTCCTTTTCCTTTGCTTATGCGTAAGTTCCCTCTTACCAAACCGGTCCTGGTAAGACCTTACCCAGAAAAGAGGTTCTGGGAAATGCTTGTCCTTTCCTCATTCCTGAAAAATACATGATGAAGGGCTTAGGGCGTAATTGAAGTTTACAAAAAGACGATGAAATAAAAATTACACAATGTTAATTTTTATTTACAAAAATAATGAAGTACAATTTCGTCAGAGCAAACACAACAGTTCTAAATAGATTGTGCTGTGACAGGTTATATTGAGGCATTGATATTCAATGATGGAATCGCATATACTAAAACAACGAATAATTCTCCTAATTCTTTTAAGTGGATTATTGTTCTGTTCATCAGCATATGCGCTGACACCTGATTCAGTTCAACGCACAGATCTTCAACCAGCGTTAACGGTCCAGATAATTGATGGAAGAAGCGTCCCACAGTTGGCAGCGGGATCAACATCTCCCACACATACACCCGTAGGGAATGCCTATGCGTATGGACATGATAAGGACAGACCCACGCAAGTACCCGAACAAACCGCAACCGTGAGCGCAACCCCTACACTGATACTAACTCCAACGCCCACGCCCATTCCAACCGCAACTCCGTCACCTGCTTTAACTACAAATTCTCCTCTGACCCCTACAGTGGAAGTAACTATTTCAGTACCGGTCACGGTCTCTCCAACAAATGCCGGAATCACAACAATCATACAATCGCACCAATCTTCAGGGCAAACAAAATCGGTACCGTTTTCCGGCATTATCCCGGAGGAAGCCATGCCTGCCGCGGCTGCAGGATCTGCTATCGCTCTTACGGGTCTTTTTGCCCTGTTCAACTCAACTATATCTTCATGGGGAGGACAGATTGCATCGTTCCTGAAAAATGCCGTTGGTGGCATTATTACCGGAAAAATCCTCGATCATGATAAAGAACGGCGCACCACCACATTTGATGAAAAGGAAAAACTCTACTTAGGGTTTGCCAAAAAAGAGCTCCTGGTACTTCTTGTAGGCACTTTGGTAATCGGGATTCTTTTCTTGTTTGCGGACAGGCAGCCGTTTGAACCGGTAATGATTTTGATTTATGTTGTGATGGGTGGTCTTTGCATCGTGATTCACGAACTAGCTCACCTTTACTTTGAACGAAAGTTTAGTTGCAGGACTGAAATTCAATTCTGGGGAATCGGGACCCTGATTATGGCTCTTACTGCATTGCTTTTTGGAAATGTTTTTGCCCAGCCATTCTTAACCCTGATACGTTCTCCTCAACCACTTGAGAAACGCACAGTTGGCCACATGATGCTCTCCGGTCCTGCCGTTTCAACAGTGCTGGCGTTCCTCTGTCTGCTCCTGATACCTCTTGGAGGATTGTTCCGGACTGCAGGAATGATCGGCTTTCTAATGAATATCGTAACTGCGGTCTTTGAGTTACTCCCGATTCCACCATGCGAAGGAAAAGAGATTTTTACCTGGAACAAACTAGTCTGGGCGGGGGCATTCGTTCCGCTCTTTTTGATTTACCTGTACATGACGATGTAACACTACGATAAAAATCCACGGAGCCGCATTTAACATCCGTGATTTTATCGTTTAAAAAAAATGGGAAATTCCGGATATAGCCGGACCCCTTTTCATTTACTTGCCAAACAGGGAACAAAGCTAAACCATTTCTTATTTTTTTGTCCATCATTTCTATCAGAGCGTCAGTGACTTTGGTATGGATACGATCTGGAGACTTGTGTTGTACTGGTTGCCAATGAATTTTGAATGGTTGGATGTTCCCCCGCAGTGAATGATATGGAGGAGTTATTTTGCACTATGGAATTGTGCCTTATTCATCCGGCATCCACTTCTTTTTTTCCGTACGACCCAGCTTGCTATTCCGTCAGCAAGTCCCCCATAGATGATACCAAAGACAAAGAGCAGTAAAGCAGGTATATAATTGTGAGCTGACAGGGGAACGATACAGAGCTGAAGGCTCATGATTGCCCCAATACCCCCGCCTCGCAGCACCGGGTGCAGGGAGATCCCATCGGCAAAACCGATCACAATCCCCTGGATCATACGACTGTAAAAGATCGTTACCATAAACCATGGTTCCGGTGTGATGCCCGGAGGAGCGGCGACGAGCAGGCTTCCGACGCAGAGAATGCCGGTCAGTATGCCTATTGCTGTTGTAATTATTATTCGCTTTTTTTGAACCATAATCTAACACAACATAGAGACTTGAGTCAGAGAAAAACCTTACCATTCATCGGTCCATCACCGATTTTTGCATGAACGATGAATCCAGAAATGTAATTATCGTTGGTGAAGCAAATCCCCTCAAAGGCAAATGTCACCGGGTGAATTCCGGTAAAGCCCGGGAAAAAATAAAAATAAAAATAAATATCTAACGCCTTACGCAGTAGTATCCGCCACGAAGATGGTGCTTTGTAAAGAGCTCGCACGCCGGGCAGAAACAACCGATTATTTTCATGTCTGTTGCCGATGACTGCCCGCGTGAGCAGAAGAGTTCGGTTGGCTGGTATTTTTCAAGCGAATGACACTTGTAGTTCTGGCAGATCGTGCAGTATTTCCTGCAAATCTGCCGGTTCTCTTCGGTATCCTCTACAACCGGTTTGCCGGAATCAATCATGTATTAGATCGTGTGCGATGATGGATAATAGGTTTTTTTAATTGGATTTTTACGGTTTTTAAGGAAGGAAAAAAAAGAATCTTACTTGACGCAGAAGTATCCGATGTTAAGATGGTGCTTTGTGAAGAGCTCGCAGGCAGGACAGAAGCAGCCGATCTCTTTGATGGTCGGGGCGGAGGATTTTCCACATGCGCAGAAGAGTTCGGAAGGCTGGTATTTTTCAAGCGAATGGCGCTTGTAGTTAGGGCATACTTTGCAGTATTTCCGGCAGATCTGCCGGTTCTCTTCAGTGTCTTCTACCTTATCTTTGTGGGGATTTATCATGAAAATGAATTAAGTGATGATTGCTAATAGGTTTTTGTGATCGGATTTTTCAGTCAGCCAGGCGTTAAGTAAAAATCATGATGCGGTCCTGACAAAATCTGCCTTAACCCACGGACGATCGAACATGACCACATGTACGCCCGTGACAGTTCCGTTGCTGCCGGTTGTAAATTTAACGGCAGTTCCGGTCCCCTTTTCACGGAATGTGTCTCCGTCATAGGGCACAAGGAAAAACGGTTCTGTGAGATGACCGGCATACAGTAGGAGTCCACCGCTGTCCGGTTCAACCCGCAGTGTGCCGTAATAATCCTGTGAGTACGAACCCTGGTAGGCTGGTGCTGGCCGTGAAGGTTTTGCACCAGCCGGTGCAAGCGGGAGTGGTTCGAGTGGGCCGGCAGCCGAAGCGCCGGGTTTCATTGCAGCGGCAACCCCGGCCTCAATCTCGCTGTACCAGTCTTTCTGGACCGCGCCGGTAAAGTACAGGTCATCCCATCCGTTAATAACCGCTTTTTTAAGAATATGCCCGCCCGGAAAGCCGTTTGTAAGGACAACAATAGCCATCTTTTCTTCAGGATATAATGTGATATACGTCGAAACCCCGCTAGTCAGGTCGCCGCCATGTTCGACCCGCAGCCTTCCGTTCTCAGCAACAGTCTCCCAACCGAGGTCGTAGGCTATGATACTGGTGTTAGTAGTCTTCATGATGTTCTGGGGCCGGTGGGTCTCTTTGATAGCTGCGGCATCTATTATCTGTTTCCCATCAATACTCCCATCGTTCAGCTGTAGCCAGGCGTATCGTGTCATATCATTGATAGTAGAGCTCACTCCACCGGCAGGACTGTTCACATCATCGTTTAAGAGTGGACCTGCAACAGGTGTCCCGTTCATCATGGAGTAGGTATCCACACGGTCAGCGGCATTCTCAAAGTCTGCGAACCGTGCACTCGTGTTCTTCATCCCAGCAGGACCGATCACCCGATCCGAAACGAGATCTTCCCATGACATCCCCGTTTTCTTTGCGGCTGCTTCTGCTGCCGAAGTTATACCGATGTTTGAATACGCATAGGATGACCGGTAATCCCCCATGAGTGGTACGAGACGGAGTTTGCTGATGATCTCCTGACGATTGTACCCGATATCCTGGAGTTCATCTCCGGCATAGGGGGGAAGTCCCGTCCGGTGCATGAGGAGATCCCGGATGGTGACATGTTCACTCACCCATGGATCTGATAACCGGAAGCCGGGATACAGGGAAACAACCCGGTCATCCAAAGAGAGTTCTCCCCTTCCAACCATGGACGCGATCGATGCAGATGTGAAAGTTTTTGATATGGATGCCAGCTGGAACCGTGTGTCAGGACCGATCGGCTCCCGGGTCGTCAGGTTCTTAACTCCAAAACAGCGGAGGTAGATGACGGAGTCGTCTTTTACCACAGCAACTGCCATGCCCGGGACTCTGCTTTTATTAAAGAGTTGTCCGGTATACGCATCGAATTGCAGGATGATTGCGTTGAGGGGTTTTGCCCCGTTGATTCCTGCAGGCGTATTCACAGTCCGTACATCCGCTGGTTGGTTTGCGGGCGACGAAATACAGCCGGAGATAAAAATGATGCAAATGAGTCCTGTGATGATAACAAATGTTGCGGGATTTTTCAGAATAATATCAGCTCCTTTGCGGTTAGATCATACGATATTGTTATTCACATTTCTTTATTATGATCCATTCTTCCCAGTATGATCCTTTAAGTCATGCCGGAATCACATTTTGCTCTCGCATGAGTCACCATCCTGTCCTGTGTCCGAACTAAATTCCCTCTTACAATCTTCAGCCAAAGGAATGTCCCGGCTGGCACCCGGTCATAAGAAAGGACTGGCCAATCCAATAGCTGTAATGTCACTAGTTATCGGGCCAGTCTGACGTTTAAGCATTGAATCTTAAAAAAAAACAGGAGGGAACTTATTTGTTCCGGTTTTAAGCGAATAAATGGGATTTTTAAGCTTCGCATGCCGGGACAAGAGGCGAATAATGTCCCGGCGCTTATATTCAAGTACGGTATAGAGAGATGTACAGCCCTGGTTTTTTTTAATACTGACAGGGCTTTTTCGTTTACCAGACTTCAGGGAATGCCATATTGGTGTAGATATCCTCCAGTCGTGCCTTGTGTCCGCGTTCCATGTTTGCCAGCTGGGAAAACAGGAACTGCGTTTCAGTGTCTTTTGAGAGGTTCGCAAGCTGGGTGTACATCTGCATGGCTTCCAGTTCCCTCTGGATAGAAATTACTATGCCGTCGAGAGGTTTCATATCAACAGTCAGGGCTGGTGCCGGGAGTGAATCTGCAATCTTATAGTCATGGGATTTATCAAAGTTCATCTTTGAGACATCTTTTGCAAGCATTCCCTGCAGGAACTCGCGGTGCTTCTTCTCTTCTCCGGCAAGCTCGGAAAAGAGCGATTTCAGTGCAGGATTCTTTACCTTGTCTGCAACGCCACGGTAAAACGTGTACGCCTCGACTTCCTTGTCGATTGCATTTGTTATGATCTTCTTTGCATCATCTGCTTTCATGTTTTCATTCATCTCCTTATCTGGAATTCTTTTGTTACTTCACCGGTTCGTTCAGATACCAGATTTATACATCTTTTTACCGGAAAGTGACTCTTTTTTTGTGTTGTGACATCAACAACAGGTTCTTTTGAATTCAGGGATCCCGTGTAAACGGTCAATGTTTTCAGCGTATGCCTCGTCGATTTTTGTCCGATACATATACTGTTCCTCAACCGGGAGCACTTTTAAGGACTTGTTTGCCAGTTCAACTTTCTGTTCGATAATTTTTACGAACTGATCCCTATCCAGAGCGCTGCTCATCTTCTTAGATTCATATAACCGGACCATATTGGGCAGGACATCATTACAGATAGTTTCAATCAGTTGTTTATGCGGGTTTTGTTCGGTTTCCCTGCCGTTTGCGGTCGTTATGATCTTCGTTGAATCATCTGCATTCATGGTTTTATTCATTTCCTTTTGAGGAATTCTTTTGTCATCTGACCTGTTTCATTAATTTTCCCGGGAATGGAATTCTTACCTGATTATCACGGGAAAAAATTAATTGGAATAAGTTGCCTTCCCAAGCTTTGGTTCGAAGGTTGTGTCTCCTTCAACACGGATTGCATGTGAGAAGAGTGCAAGCGGAATGTCCATTGCACAAAGTTCTTCGCACTGGCCACAGTTGATACACGAGTCCGAGATATGGGCAAACCGCCTCATGTGGAACATCGGGTTTGGTGGGAGCTCTCCGGGTTTTACCATGATAGAGCCTTTTGTCAGCGCTTCGGCTGCGGTGAAACAGACGGGGCAGTTCTCAATACAGGAATAACACTTGATGCAGCGGGAAGTCTCTTTATTGATGGTCTCCCACATTTTGGCCCCAAGAGCAGTGAAATCCTTCTTTCGCCATTTTTCTCCGAGCTTGAGCATGGCACCTTCAACTTTTGCCCGGATCTCAAGACCTTTCGGGTTAGCTGTTTCGGCCGCGAGGACTCCGGATTTTATCGCACCTTCTAAGAGTTTTGCACCCTTGTCGGAACAGACTTCAACAAAGGTAGCTTTTCCGGCTTTCTCGCCAATGACACCCCAGTTACCGCAGGCGAGATCTGCCTGCCTTGGGATCTTATACTTGCACCTTCGGCAGTTGCTGCGCCGGCCGTAACCTGCTTCTTCGAGTTCGTCAATGGAAATGCCCTTGTGGCCGCCTTCGTACTCGATGATGAACTGGCCCTTGTCAATCTCTTCTTTGTGAACCTTGTCCGGGTCAACACCAAACTTGTCGGCAATCATTTTCCGTGCAGAGATTGGGCTGACCGAACCACCACAGTTGACACCGATCATGGTGATGTTGTCCAAGTTGATCTGTTTGCGACGGGCAAGTTCAATAAAGCCCATGGTATCGCAACCCTTGACAGTCACACCGATCTTCATGTTTTTTGCGCCGTCAAGGAACTTCTTGACATATTTTGGCAGCAGGAGGGTACCGCAGTGGAGGGAGCCGGCAGTTTTTGCGAGTTCCTTTGGGTCGGTGATCAGCACCGGTTTTGCATCGTAGAGGTCAGCACCCTTGGTGATAACAAGGACTGCATCAACAGCTTTTGACTCGAGTGCAAATTTCCAAAGTGCGGTGACAGCGCCACCGAGCTCTGCTTTCTCCTTGATAGCTGCATCATTAGTCCATGCGTAGAGCATATCGCCTTTCATTGCCATGTTACTTCACCACCGGAATCTTTTCAATTCTCACTGCACAGGCTTTAAACTCAGGAATTGATGCAACCGGGTCGAGCGCATTGTTGGTGAGCAGGTTTGCAGCGCATTCCGCATAGTGGAAGGGCATGAAGATAACGCCTTTCTTGATGTCTTTTGTGACACGGGCGGCGATCTTAATATCTCCTCTGCGGGTGATTGCTTTGACCATTTCTTTATCCTTTATGTCCAGTGCTTTTGCATCCTCGGTGTTGATCTCAACCCAGCCCGTTGGTTCCTCACGCTCCAGACTCTCTGAGCGGCGGGTCATTGAGCCGGTATGCCACTGCCAGATGCAGCGCCCGGTGGTCATGATGAGCGGGTAGTCCTTGTCCGGGACTTCTGCCGGGGGTTTGAACTCGATGGGAGTAAATATTCCAAGACCGTCCGGGTGAGTAAACTTTTCTTTATGCAGGATCGGAGTTCCCGGGTGCTCTGCGGTCGGGCAGGGCCAGCAGAGAGCTTCGGGCTTCTCAAGCCGTGTATAGCTCATGCCACCATAGGATGGAGTAACCTTTGCAACTTCTGTAAATATCTCTTCAGCATTCTTATACGGGAACTGCTTTGCATATCCCATTGCTGCCCCGAGCTCGCTGATAATCTGCCAGTCGGCCTTTGCCTGTCCGGGCGGGTCCTGTGCTTTTCTCCACTTCTGGACACGGCGTTCGGTCGATGTCTGGGTGCCATCCTTTTCGGCAAAACAGGCAGCCGGGAGCACTACATGTGCAAGCTGTGCAGTCTCGGTTAAGAAGATATCCTGAACAACGATAAACTCGGCGTTCTTTAATCCTTTCTCAACATGGTGAAGGTCCGGGTCTGAGATCATCGGGTTCTCACCCATGATATACAAGCCCTTGACCTTG
>JANYBK010000134.1 GCA_025360805.1 Methanomicrobiales archaeon | reverse complement strand
GAAATAATTAAAGCTGCCATTTCAGTTGCCCGGAATTCAAATGAGATAAACGTACTTTCTGACCTGATACCCATTATTGAAAAAAACTGTAATACGGTATATTTATCCCGGGTCTATCTTCAGTTTTCACAGATTATGCTTGGTTCAGGAAATTTTGATTCAGCCCTGAATATATTTGGGAAAGTCAATCATGAATCTGAAAATATTTCACCCTATACCGATTGCTTAACCAAACTTCTGACAACAGGAATAAAAAAGAATTCGATTGAAAAAATCAACAGTTCAATTCTCCAAAAAATACCTACTGATATTTCTCATGATGCAATATACCGGGCAATCATTGAAGTTTCCAAGGATTTTTCTTTCGATGAGATAGTTCATCATATCCAATCTATAAAAGATCTTATCTTGTTACATCCAAAACGGGATTTACTCTTTCTTGAATGCATTACCCTTCTTGTAGGCAGAGGTTTTCCCGATTCCAATGAACCCGATATTTTAATAAAACTTTCAGATTCTATCCAGGAATTGCCATTAAAAGAAAGAGCCATCTCTAACATTGTCATAAAAATTGCCCAGATGGGTGCACAGACAAAGAACCGGGATTTTCTTCAGAGATCTGTTGGGCTCACCTGTCAGATCGATGGGCAGGATATCCGATCAGCCACGTTGTGCAGGATTATTAATGAAGCTGCAATCCTGGCAGCTCATCAGGGAGATCTTGATCTCCTTTTAAGAATGAAAGAATGGTGTCATTCCCTTCTTGAAAAAGATCAGGCAGCTTTTGCATTGGCAAACATCATTGAAGGGGTACTAAAATATGCAATAGATAACCGATCATCTGGGGCACTCGAAAAGGCGTACCTGATCGCACAGGAAATTGACGATCCTGCATTAAAAGCACAATTAGTTGAACATATTGTTGAATGTTTTATTAAAATAGGGTGCATCTATCTCAAAGAATCTGATATTCAACCGAACTTTCAGGATTTTATAGCTGCGATGCCTCTATTCGAACGTGCTCTGGAGGTAATTAAAAAAAATGTAAAAGCACCGCAGATCTCGTTTAAGATTGCTGGATTAATTGATCTCATCATTTCCTATTCTATAACAAGCGATAATCCGGATTATATCATCCCTCTCGCAATGTACTCAATTGAGATCGGAAATGCTTTAGAACGGGATGCGATGATGTCCCGGATTATTTCTAACCTCAAATATGAAACACAAATACCGGGTTCAACTGATCCTTATGAAATCATGGGATACCTCCTTTTAAGAGGTGAGCAGGCTCGATCAAATCCGGTTATTATAAATCTGACATACCGCGTCCTCCATTTGATACAAGATCCTTACAACCGTCTCACTGGATTGTCAAATCTTGCAGATTCTGCGAATAATTCAGGTGATCCACACCGTTCATCTGAAATTCTCAAAGAAGTTTTTGATTCTTTGAAAATTCTGACAACTCAATATCAGAAAGTGATGGTTTTGGCTGATCTGACCACACTATTTTGCCGTATCGACCAGAAAATGGCAAAAAAATGCCTTGATGCGGGAATTCAACTTCTGGATACCGCAGAATTTCCGGAAAGCGCGATAGCCCGGAGGCAGATTATTTTTGCCATTGTCAGCCTTAATAAAACCACACCCGACAATTCATTATTCACCATTGCATTCAATATCGTATCCAAAATCAAAGAACCGGTCAATTACATTAATTCACTAATAGCAATGTCTCAAATGGCAGGAAATGATAACGATCGCTGCGCTGAATTGCTCACTCTGATGGGAGAAGCTGCAGAAAAAATTCCCTCCCCATATGAAAGGGCATCGGTTCTTCTGGATATTGTTCCACTGGCACTGCAATGCAGTAAAGATGAAGCGTTTATGCCTTTACTAAAAAAGGCAGATACACTGACAAAAAGGATCAATATTCAGTATATCGCAGATACAATCCGCGATAATGTTGCACAAGTATATTCAATGTTATACGCTACGCGCAATGATAAAAAATACCTCCGCTTTGCAATTGACACAACGCGAGGTATTGACGATGAAAGGTTAAGACTTAACCGCCTCATGCAAATGGGGGGAAAAGAGTCCTATGAGATTTCCCCTCAGTATGTTAAAATACAGTCGATGACAAAAAAAATTATTGATGACGGATCTCATCCCAATCAGATCACCTCTCTTGAACGAATTATCCGAACGATAGCCGATCGCGGAAAAGAAGCAATCTTTTTCTGTAACCTTTCAATTATTTTCAGAGAAGAAGGCGATGGAAGACTCTCAAAAAAAATGATGCAAAACGCAATAAATGAGGCAAGAGTAATCCGGCCGCTTTCAAAAAGGGCTTATGTAATGTGCGATATTGCAATGAAGTGCCATACTGCGGGTTGTGAGAGCGCAGCCCAGGAAGTGCTTGATTGTGCTATTGATGCAGCGACAAACATTCGCCATTCAACTCTACGGGATGAAGTATTCGATGAACTCGGACTTGCGATCAAAATAATGCAGGAGATCTGATGGTAAAGACAATCGAGATATTTATCTCGGGAAGGGTTCAGAAAGTTGGATTCAGGGCATGCGTACGAAGAATTGCTACCAATTTAAAAGTGAACGGAACCGTTATGAACCTGCCTGACGGAAAGGTCCAGATTTATGCAACCGGTGAACTGATGATTCTTGAAAAATTTGTATCAATGGTGTATGGATGTCCCCGTGCAGTAATCCGCGATCTCCGTCAATCGGAAGTACAGTTAAAACTCTTTGACGATTTTTCAATTATCAAAGGAGAGGGCCGTATCAGTACAGAGCTTTAAAATCACAGTTATTTCTTATTGCATTTGAGAAATTGAATACCTGTTCGTCGATTTTATTATTGTTTATTGTATCATGAAATGTTTTTATGAGAGTTTTGGCTAAATCATCTGATAGCATGCACCGGTCATTTGTGAGTTCAAAATCTGCAGGAGTGAGGGACTCGCGTGCGATCATAAAAACGGCCGGGTCAATCATTTCAGATTTCATGGACTCGGCAATATCATTCACCAGGCTTCCATTGCCTTCATGCAAAAGGCCAATGTCAGGATCCAATCTAGCCCCAATAAGTGAAACACAGCAATTGCCAAACAGCATTGCATAACCAAATGAGAGCATGGCATTGATGGGATCGGTCTGAGGGCGTAATGTCCTCCTCCTGAATCCAAAATCTGGCTTGGTGTTACGCGACATAATCTCATAATACATATCAGAAGTCATGCGGTGAAGGCGGCGAATCTCATCGAGTTTTATCAGGTATGCCATTTCATCTAAGGATTTGTAAAGGAAATCCGACTCACCTTCATAAAGAAGCGATACATTCTGATTTTCCTGCAAGCGGTTTATGGCAAAGAGGCGGGACTTTAAAGCACCCTGAGCTATTGCTGTTGCATACCGGTGTCGTGATCCGGTTTGCTGTGCATGATGAATCTCCGGATCGTTACGGTAGCCAAATGGACTGATAATCCCAATTGGATTACCATCTGATTCGAAAAATGAGATTACTGCACCTTTTTTTATGAGCTGCGTAATAGTTGCTGAGCTTATCGTATGCCCACCAACAACCAGAAGATTTTTTACAGATTCGAGAGGGTATTCTTCAATGCCGTTTTTTTTCTGGATAATTAACTTTGTCTGTGTCGATTTGATATGAGAGCCAAACCCGCTCACCGACAACCAAGGATAATTCGTCTCCATAAACCCCGTATGATACAGAATAATTCAGATAATTACTACCACATTTCCACAGATTAAATCATCGTTATACTTTTTTTAAAAGTCTGGTAAAAATCTTACAGAGCGTTTTGTTCCAGGTTACAAATTCTAAAAAATTTCGGTGGATATAAACCGTATCCAAGACAACTATACATTTGTCATGCTATAGCATAACAGAGGTCGAAGATGTTCTGGGATAAGAAGATTGAAACTCTGAAAACTGATGATTTGCAGGCACTTCAGCTCAAACGTTTGAAGAAAACGATTAGCCAGGCACAAAAAGTTGGTTTTTTTAAAAAACGTCTCTCAGATGCAGGAATTACTGCATCTTCGATAAAAACACTGGATGACATCCAGAAAATACCATTTACAAAAAAACAGGATCTTCGGGAGGGATATCCTTTCGGATTTTTTGCTGTTCCTTTAAAGGAAATCGTTCGTATCCATACGACATCAGGAACAACTGGAAAACCTACGGTTGTAGGGTACACCAAAAAAGATCTTGACGTTTGGGCAGATCTGATTGCACGCAATATGACCATGGTGGGTGTTGGAAAGGAAGATATCTTCCAGAACATGGTCAATTATGGCATGTTTACCGGCGGACTTGGTTTTCACTATGGTGCAGAAAAGATTGGGATGACAGTTATTCCCAGTGCGACTGGAAATACCAAACGCCAGATCGAGATGATCAGGGATTTTGGCGTGACAACAATCCATTGCACACCCAGTTACGCTATGCATCTTTCAGAGGTTGCAGAAGAGATGGGTGAATCACTTGATAGTCTCAAAACCGGAATTTTTGGGGCTGAACCGTGGTCAGAAAGTGTACGGCATTCGCTTGAAAAGCGATTGGGTGTTACTGCGTTCGATTCGTACGGCTTAAGCGAGCTCTTTGGTCCAGGTGTTGCATTCGAATGCAAGGAACGCAACGGACTCCATATCTGGCATGATTCCTACCTCGTTGAGATCATAGATCCAAATACCGGGGAGCGCGTTTCAGATGGAGAGCGGGGGGAGTTGGTAGTGACTCCACTGGTCAAAGAAGCCATGCCTCTGCTGCGATACCGTACCGGGGATGTCACGATGCTGATTGAAGATGGCTGCCTTTGCAAAAGAGCGCAGAAGATTGCCAGAATCACGGGAAGAAGCGATGATATGCTGGTCATCCGTGGCATCAATGTATTCCCATCACAGATTGAACATGTGCTCCTCAAAATTCCTGAAGTCGGCAATCAGTTTATGGTATATATCGACAGAATTAATTATCTGGATGAGATGACCGTTGAAGTTGAGATTAACAGAGACTTTTTCAGTGGCGAACTCACGGATCTGGCAAAAATCCAGAAAAAAGTGGGAAAAGAACTTCGCGATTCCCTGGAGCTGCGAACAACGGTCAGGCTTGTCGAGCCAGGATCATTACCCCGCTTTGAAGGAAAGGCAAAGCGAGTGATAGACAGAAGGGAGGTGATTTGATGAAGTTTTGGGATCCACGAATTGAGGAAATGCCCAAAGAAGATCTCCAGCGGATGCAGTATAAACTGTTAAAGAGTCTGGTGTACCGATTGTACAGTTTCTCTCCGTTTTACCATGATCGCATGAAAGAGCAGAAAGTTCACCCGGATGACATCGGCAAACTTTCTGATGTACATAAACTCCCGTTCATGTTCAAGCGGGATTTGAGGGACAATTACCCGGATAAAATCTTCACTGCAACCAAAGACGATCTCGTACGATATCATGTGTCTTCGGGAACCACAGGAAAACCTACTGTTGTTGGCTATACACAAAACGACTTAAACAACTGGTCAACGTCGCTTGCCCGGGGTCTTACTTCAATTGGGCTGGGCAGGGGTGATGTGATTCAGGTAAGTTATGGATACGGTCTGTTCACAGGAGGACTCGGGATGCACTATGGCGCCGAGCGAATTGGAGCAACCGTACTTCCCACCAGTGTTGGAAATACCGAACGTCAGATCGAATTAATGCAGGATCTTGGAGCAACAGCTATTGCCTGCACACCCTCCTATCTTCTCCATATCGGAGAAGTTGCAGAAAAGATGGGAGTTAATATCAAAAAAGATACCCAACTGCGTACCGGAATTCTGGGTGCGGAACCATGGACTGAGGGAATGCGCAATCGCATCCAGGAATGGCTGGGAATCAACGCATATGATATCTATGGCACCAGCGAGCTGTCCGGCCCGATGTTTACTGAGTGTGCGGAACAAAAAGGGTTTCATATCTGGTCGGACATTGCGCTTACAGAGATTATTGATCCCAAGACTGGCGAATCGCTGGAAGCCGGGGAAAAGGGTGAACTCACCATCACCATCCTGCAAAAAGAAGCCCTCCCCATGATACGGTACCGCATCGGGGACATTACAACAATGGAAGAAGACATTTGTGCCTGTGGAAGAACTCACCCCAGAATACAACGGATTCAGGGCAGGGTTGATGACATGCTGATTATAAGGGGTATCAACGTCTTCCCATCACAGGTCGAGTACGCACTGATGGCAATCCCTGAGGTGGGAGAGCATTTCCAGATTGTGGTTACACGAAAAGGAGCCCTTGATGACATGCTTGTTCGCGTCGAACTGAACAAGGAGTCATTCAGTGACAAAATTAATGATATTATGAAGATACGGCAGAAGGTTGAACACCGGCTTAGGAATTCGTTGAACGTAAATGCGGATGTCGAATTGGTTGAACCGGGCTCATTACCAAGATTTGAAGGTAAATCAAAGAAGGTAATCGATAAGAGGTCGATGTAAATGGACACAAAAAAATATGTGATCAGGCAGATTTCGATATTCTCTGAAAACCGCCCGGGCAGGCTTGCTGCCATCGCTCATGCACTGGGAGAGGAGAAGATCAACATCCTTGCTTTCAGTATCGCAGAGGCAAATGGTTTTGGCGTAGTGAGAGCACTGGTGGATCACCCGGAAAAAGCGCATGACAAACTACTCTCGTTGGGATTTAATATCGCATTTACCGATGTGATTGCAGTTCACATGAAAGATCAACCCGGTGGTCTCTATGAAGTGGCAAAAATTCTGGGAGATGCCGGTATAAATATCGAGTATTCCTATGCCTATTCCGGAAAAGAAGGTGCAGTACTCATCCTTCGAGTGGATCTGGTTGAAGATGCCATAAAAAAGATCAAAAATTCTGGTGCAACTCTTCTGGAACGAAGCGTGTTCCACTAAAAGTGCATCACCGTTTTTCCCATTTTATTAATTCTGCTATTTGGGATAGTGTGCTTCCTCTGCGAATCTCTTCTCTTATCCGCTCTTCGTTTTTTCTTACTTCCAGAGCCCTGCGTGCCACTTCATAAGCGCGCTTTGCAGGAATTACCACAACTCCGCTTTCATCACCGACGATCCAGTCACCAGGGCAAACGTATTGACCTGCGCACTGGATTTCGGCATTTATCTCTCCAAATCCTTTGGGTTCTCCTGCATTCGGTACAATTGCTTTTGCAAAAAGGGGGAACTTCATTGCCCGGATATCATCAACATCTCTTGCGGCTCCATCGATAACAACGCCCGAAATGCCTTTTTTTACACAACTTAAAGTCGCCAGCTCCCCCCACGGGGCAACATGCGTACACCCATCGTTGTTGATCACGATCACGTCACCATTTCTGGCAACATCAATAGCTTCCACAGGTTTTGCCCAATCCCCGGCAAGCGTCTGTACAGTTACAGCTCTTCCCACCATCTTCACATTGCCACAGATAGAAAAAATCCCCGTCATCGCTCCTTTGCGATGCATGGCATCAGTGATGTTGGGAGCAGAAACCTGCATGAAAAGGGCTCGTATCTCTTCATCAATTGATTTTTTTTCAATCGATTTGAGCGATGGGTGATCCATTGCTGTACGGATCTTTTTTGTTGAGCCGGTAACATCTGCAGAACGAACAATCCCCCCTCCCACAATGACAATATCTGCCCCGTATCGCACCGCTTCTCCGGCACTCTCGTTATCGATTCCACCGGCAACTGCAAGAGGGATGTTGACGGTACCCGACAGAGTAGCAAGAAGTTCAATCGAATTCCCTCCGATCATCTGCTGGTCTATGCCTACATGGGCACAGATAATATCAACTCCTAAAGATTCGATATGGCAGGCACGGGATACCGGATCCCTGACATTGATCAGATCCGCCATCAGCCGGATTCCATACGACCGGGCAGCCCGGACTGCCTCTTCAATGACTGCATCATCTGCATCAGCTAATATACAAACAATACTGGCTCCAGCCTTTGCGGCCATCTCCACTTCCAGAGTGCCGGTGTCTGCGATTTTCATATCTGCAACAATCACCGAGTCGGGAAAACGCTCCCTCATCGATCTGATTGCAGACATGCCTTCACTTTTTATGAGGGGGGTTCCCACCTCAATCCAGTCAGCACCACCGTCAATTGATTCCTGTGCGATCTGCAAAGCCCGTTTTAATTCAAGAAGATCCAGTGCCACTTGCAGAATCGCTTTTTTCATTATCAATGATCTGATTGCCTGATGCTTAATAATTCCGGCAACATGGCCCTTAAGAACGGGTTATCTGTACACCCAAATCGGAGATCATGAAAAATTTCGGTATTAAATCCTAAAAAAATAATTATTCATGAATGAACTGTTCATAAAAAACAATCTTTTTTACCTCTTTTTTCCGGGCAATCGGGACCTCAGCCGGGTTTCCCGCTGCAATGAGAGATACCAACGTGAAATTTTCCGGTACACAAAGACACTTCCTGACAGATTCTCCGTACGGTTTTTTCTCTCCCGCCACCCAGCAGGATGTGACTCCATGTGCCTGCAACGCCAGAATCAGATTCTCAGTTGCAGCACAACAATCCTCAAGATAATAGGTCTCTTTTTTTTCTCCAAATATTGCAAAACAGACTGCACATTCGGCAATGAATTTCCCGTGTTCAGTTAATCCTGCAATTTTTTGGTCGTGTCACAAGATCGGCTAAGATCCCACTGATAGCAAAGATACCTAAGCGTTCAATGATATCAATCTTATCGAAAATGGATTCCGTCAAACACAACAACGAAACCAGATAAGTAGCCGCCGCGGGGGCGTC
>JANYBK010000130.1 GCA_025360805.1 Methanomicrobiales archaeon | reverse complement strand
GAGTTTTTGGATCAGTTCAGGTTCGCTGATAATTGCAAATGGCGATCCAATATCCGGATCCCAGAGGGGTGTTCCGGAGATTTTCATATCGAACTTCCCACTCAAATCCGCGATAAGATCCCGGAATGATTCCACGGTCTGAATCTGCTGGTTTTTGATAATCGGACCATTTCCCAGAATCAAACCCTGTTCAGTTGCATTTGCAAACCGCATCAGGATTAATCCTTTTGCTCCATTTGCATCCAGCCATTCGCACGTGTGTTCGAGTACGTCTCCATCATTGATCCCCGGAAGGATAACTGCGGCTGCATATACATCAGCAGACTCACACAATCGTTCTACTATTCTTAACGAGGCTTCAGGAGTCGGATCATGCATGTAACGCTTACGAAGAGCCGGGTCCGATGCAAAGACCGTAAACGATATTTCTGAAAGGCCATTGTCAATCAGGAGATCGGCAACTGCAGGATCGTCCCAACCTTTCCCACTCGTATATCCAATATGGAGCGGTGCCTCCATACTGCCAAGCAATTCAATAAGTTCCGTGAACCGGGGATAGCAGCTTGGATCCCCGCCTCCACTTATTGTAATCCGTTCGATATCTCCACGTTTTGTCTGGAGGTTTGCAAGAACTTGATCTGCAATGGTTTTAAGATCCTTAAATCCGCTGTACTCTTCCTTGACCCCGCGTGTGCAGTAGTCGCATCCTTTCTTGAACGGCAGACAATACCGGCATCCCAGAGGCTGGACACCCTTGACGTGTTTGAAATAACAATATTCGCAGAATCCGCGGCAGTTTATACCGGGGCTTCCTCCGATGTCAACGGTCAGGTAAGCCATTTTCTAGTACAGTTATCTCCGTTCTTTTGTATAATGTATTTGCACGTGAGCTTGCCGAGAGGGTGACTTTACTTTTATGGCATATGATGGCCAATCCCTGTGGATATTTCTTTGGAGGGGAATTTTCAAGGTCTCTTGCACAACGGTGGTTGAGCACCATCTTTTTTACCAGTTAATTCCTATAGTATATGGCGCCTCAGTGGCTTAGTTGGCAGAGCGGCTGACTTGTAATCAGCAGGTCCCGTGTTCAAATCACGGCTGAGGCTTGATTATATTTTTTGAATTGGGCATTTGCTGATTGAGACTCAACCATAGAGAATTTTTTTCACAGTTCCGATCAATTTTTTGGGAAAGTAAGGATAAAGAATAATAAGAACCTTGATCGCAGGATAGAACAGGATATACTGCAATATTTTTCCATGAGTGCGGTAATTGAGTAATTTGATCTCATTTTTTATCCGGAAATTCCAGCTCCGCCAGATCCGGTCAGGAACATGGGTAAGGTTGACGATAGGTGAACCACCTTCATCCGCAACAATATCAAGATATTTTTCTATATCCGGAATCAGCCCGTTATCTTTCACATACTGCCAGATAGGGGTCTCAGGAAAAGGAAGGAGATAATTCACCGAAGGTGTTCCCACATTAACATCTTTAAGGAACTGGATCGTTTCATTAACGGTCTTTGTGGTCTCTCCGGGGGACCCGATAACAATTTGTACTGGACAGAGAAGTCCAATATCTTTCGTCATGAGGGTGATTTCCGTATTTTTCTGGAGATCTACGCCTTTCCGGTACTCTTTTAAGATATTTTCAGAGCCCGACTCCTGTCCATAGTTGATATCGACACAGCCGGTCTCCTTTAGTCGCTCAAGCATCTTTCGCGTGATCCGATCAACTCGGGCACCCAGAACACGGTAATAAATATCCAACCTTTCCCGGTCAATTGCGTCACAAAATTCCAGCACCCATGCCTCGTTGAAGTTGAAAAGTTCATCTGCGAACTCAAAACCACGGATCCCATACCGGGACTGTAAAAATTTCATATGATTGATTACATATGCGACACTGTGTTGCCGGTATCCTTTCATGTGACGATAACAAAAACTGCATTTGTTGGTACAGCCTCTTGAAGTTATAAGGGGGACAATCGAGCCGTCCGATCCAATTTTTTTAAGGACACGCACCTGGTCGAACTTCCCGGTATTGTCTGCTGCAAACCCCTCGATTACATCAAATATGGATTTATAGTATTGTTTCAGGTCAACGAGGTGATAGGAGGGGAGCGGTACTTCATCAATATCTTCAATCTGGGGCGCAAGATTATTCCTCTTGATTATCCCATCAGACATATAGGATATCCCTTCAATGTCCTTCCAGCTCTCCCCCCGCCCATATTTTTCCAGGAATAAGGGGAGTGTCAGTTCAGTCTCACCATGAAACACCAGGTTAACGTGTGTCTTTTCGAGCATCAGCTGATATAGCGAAGAGAGCGGACCTCCGGCGATCTGGAAAATTTCCGGGTAATTTTCATGAAAATATCCGGATAATTTTTTCGTCCGCCCGTACGAAGAGGCGATACCGCCAAATCCGATAATATCAGGGTGGAAATTCTCAATTTTCGCATCCAGTTCTGCGTAATCTCCCGAGTCAAACCGGACTAATTCCAGATCATTACAGTATGGATCAAATACCTCAACTCCATGGCCGGCGCGCTCAAGGATTCCGCCAACGTACAACAACCCAAGAGGCAGACACATACCACCCTTTCCCCTCCGGGAGGGAACGTTAATAAGCAGAACATGCATGATATACCTTCTCTTTCAGATAATATATGCATTATCGGCTTCATTTGCCCAAACAGCCCGCAGAAAATATGTAAAGATAGTATAACATATTAGTGCTTAAAAAAAATATCTTTATGGAGTTTTAATGGCTTTTCATAATGACCCTCCGTCATGCTACGTATGTGGGAGTACTTCCTGCAGCAGGATCCACGATGCGATCCGGTACGGACTCTCGCCCCGGCCATTCCGTTGTGATAAATGCGGTTTTGTCTTTATTCATCCAAGAATGTCACCAGAGGAAGAACGGGAGTTTTACGATAATAAATACCGGTCAAATTACGAGGATCAGAAACCAGAAGATCTCTGGAAGGAAAGTCTACCGGAAGCCAGGAAACGAGTGGCCCGGTTCCAGAATCTCTTTACTAAAGATACTCACATCCTGGAGATCGGCTGTGCATCCGGTTTTTTCCTCTATGAAGTCAGACCTCATGTCAAAACAGTTACTGGTGTTGAACTAACGAAAGAATACGTACAATATGCCACCAGCAAAGGACTGGATATCCGTGAATCGCTCAAAGAGATTCCCGCTGAATCCTGTGACCTGATCTTCATGTTCCATGTCCTTGAGCATATTCTGGATCCAATAGAGTTCCTCAAAGAAGTGAAGGAGAAGTTATTGCCCGGAGGAAAAGTTATAATTGAAGTCCCCAACGTCGATGATATTCTCGTCTCGACCTACAAAATCAACAAGCATCTCGATTTTTACTGGGAGATTGCACACAACTATTATTTTTCCAAAGAGACGCTGGGAAAAATACTGGAAAAGGCGGGGTACCGATATGAAATGTATCCATTACAAAGATATGATTTGTCAAATCATATGTACTGGATGTTAACTGGAAAACCCGGAGGCCAGGGTTTTTTTAACACCATATTTCCCCAATCCCTGCTGGATGAATACGAAAAAACCCTCAAAGAAAAATTCCTCTGTGATACGGTCTACGCAATAGCTACAAAATAAGGAGTTTCCCAGTGAGATCCAAAAACCCCCAGAAAGACCAAGATAAACTGAAAGACATCGCCCGAAAAGTGCGCAGGGATATCATCCTGATGACCGCTGAAGCCGGTGGCGGGCATTACATGAGCTCGTTTTCTTGTGTAGAGATCCTTGTTTCCCTATTTTTTGGCGAGTTTCACGGAGATGTAAATAATCCGGAAAATCCTGACCGGGATCGGTTTGTCATATCAAAAGGCCATGCTGCACCAGCCCTGTATGCAATTATGGCAGAATGTGGATATTTTCCGGTTGAAGAACTCAAAACCCTGAGGCAATGTGGATCTCGGCTCCAGGGTCACCCGGTCAAGCACCGTCTACCGGGTCTCGACACTTCTTCTGGTTCACTCGGGCAAGGAATCTCAACTGCAGTCGGTATCGCTCTTTCGGCAAAGATGGACAAGCGGAAATTCCGGGTTTTTGTCGTGCTCGGCGATGGGGAATGCCAGGAGGGGATCGTCTGGGAAGCCGCAATGTCAGCTGCCCATTTCAAACTCGATAACCTTATCGCGATCATCGACAAGAACAATCTCCAGATCAGCGGGCCTACAGACAAAGTGATGAGTCTTGGCGATCTGAAGGCCAAATGGGAAGCATTCGGTTGGGCTGTATTTGACGTGAATGGTCATGATATGGCAAACCTGCAGGCAACCTTTGAAAAGATCAAATCGGTGAAAAATAAACCCATCGCCCTGATTGCTGATACAATCAAAGGATGCGGCGTCCCTTTCATTGAGAACAACCTGCACTACCATACCGCACCACTGAACGAGGAAGAACTGAAAACAGCACTTGAATACCTGACCTGAGGACAAATAAATATGTACAACTTTTCACATTGCAGCCACACCCGGGATGCATACGGTCATGCACTTGTAGAACTGGGAGAGGAAATGCCAAACCTGGTTGTGCTTGATTCTGATCTTTCCGGATCAACTAAGACTGCAAAATTCGCAAAAAAATTTCCCGACCGATTCCTTGACATCGGCATCGCCGAGCAGAATCTCATCGATATCGCGGCCGGGCTTTCACTCTCGGGTAAGATACCATTTGTGAGCACTTTTGCCATATTTGGCTGCGGCAGGGCTTGGGAGCAGATACGCAATACGCTCGCCCTTGACAATCTCACTGTCAATCTTGTCATGACCCATGCGGGGTTAAGTCTTGGGGGGGATGGGGCAACCCATCAGAGTCTGGAAGATATAGCAATCATGCGGGTCATCCCTAATATGCAGGTTATTGTCCCTGCAGATTCTGTTGAGACGCGGGAAGTGATACGGTATGCCGCTAAGACCAAAGGTCCAAAGTATATCCGTATCTCCCGACGCCGGACTATGGATATTTTCCAGAAAGGGGAGTACCATTTCAATCCAGCTCAGTACCCGGTCATTGAAGATGGATCCGATGTAACGATCTTTTCCAATGGATGTATGTTACGTGAATCGCTCAAGGCAACCCAGGAATTGAAAAAACAGGGAATCTCTGCTAAAGTAATTAACCTTCACTCGATAAAACCGCTGGCAAAAGAAATAATAATTTCTGAGGCAAAGAAGGCCGGTGCCATCGTTACGGTAGAGGAACACAATGTCATCGGGGGTATCGGCAGCGCCGTTGCCGAAGTGCTCTCCCAGAACAATCCGGTGCCCATGAAGATAATTGGTGTCAATGACCGGTTCGGCGGGTCCGGTCATGTCGAGGAGCTGTACAGGGAACTGGATCTGACACCGGAACATATATGCCGTGCAGTCCACGAAGTTATGAAAATGAGGTGAACAATGAAGATCTTTCTTGATACTGCAAACATTAAGGAAATTTCACAATATGCCTATATCATAGATGGAGTTACAACAAATCCTACCCTGATGGCACAGGAAAAAACCGGCTATCAGATACGCGATCATATAACGGAAATTGCAAAGATAATTCATGGCCCCATCAGTGTCGAAGCAATGAGCCAGACTGCACCGGAAATCGTAATTGAGGCGGTGGAACTTGCCGCTATCTCACCAAATGTTGTCGTCAAGATACCCATGAATGAAGCCGGACTCCAGGCAGCAAAGGTACTCAGCGATAGAGGAGTAAAAACAAACATCACCCTGATCTTCTCCGCAAACCAGGCCTACCTCGCTGCAAAAGCCGGGGCCACCTACGCCAGCATCTTTGTTGGACGGCTCGACGATATTGGTCATAACGGAATGCAGGTGGTCAGCGATTCGATGGAGATATTCCGGCAACATAAACTTGAGACGGAACTGATAACAGCGAGTGTACGCCACCCGCTCCATGTTATCGATGCAGCTAAAGCAGGATCACACGTCATCACGATTCCCCCCAAAGTCATCTCCCTCATGTTCAGACACAACCTGACTGACGTTGGCTTGAAGAAATTCTCTGATGACTGGGCCCAGCTTGCAAAGAAACAGGGAACCGGGATATAATGACACTTGATATTGACAACTACATCCGCCAGCATCAGGATGTTATCCAGAAAATTTCTGAAGATAAGGACCTGAAAAACAGGATTATGGAGATATCGGCACTCCTTGTGCACGCGTACCGGAACAACAAGCGACTGTACATATTTGGGTGTGGAGGATCTGCTGCCGATGCTCAGCATATCGCCGCCGAGTTCATCAACAAAATAAATTTTCCCCGGCAGAGCCTGCCCGCCATTGCCCTCACCACCGACACATCAATCTTGACTGCTATAGGAAATGATGATGCCTTTTCCAACATCTTCAAACGACAGGTGGAAGGATTGGTGACAGAAGGGGATATTGTGCTTGGGATCAGCACAAGCGGAACCTCAGAATCCATTATCCGGGGCCTGAAAGAAGCCAAGGCAAAGAACGCCATCACCCTGTTTTTTACCGGTGAGAAAGTAAAGGGCATTCCGGGTATCACCGATTATACCATCAATGTTCCTTCACCCAAAACACCGTTCATCCAGGAAGCGCATATTATGATTGCCCACATGGTCTGCACTTATGTGGAGTGTGAACTCTTCCATGAGTGAGGTAGAACAAAAGATCAAAAAGATCAGCCTCTTTACTCTTGATTTCGATGGCGTATTTACAGACAACCGGGTTTTCATTGATGAAAACGGCAAGGAAACCGTGGTATGCGACCGGAGTGACAGTCTTGGTCTCAAGATGCTCCGGGAAAAAAGGCCGGATGTTACCGTTATTGTGATCTCTAAAGAGACCAGCAGGGTTGTCAGGGCGCGATGCGATAAGCTGAAGATAACCTGTTATACCGGGATCGATGACAAACTCACCACATTTCAGAAGATCATCGCTGATATGAAGCTGGAGCCGGCACAGGTAGCGTATATGGGCAACGATGTCAATGATCTTGAATGTATTACCTATGCAGGTATTGGAGTTGCAGTCGCGGATTCCGATCCAAAAGTCCTTGCAATTGCCGATTATATCACACAAAAAAGCGGAGGACAAGGCGCCATCCGCGAATTCATTGATATTGTTTTAAGTTAATAATGTTTTTAGCAAGCCTGCTACATACTAAAAAGAGGTCATTATGAAAACATTCGTTATTGCAGAAATTGGGATTAACCATAACGGGGATATCACAATCGCAAAAAAACTTATTGATATTGCAAAGAATGCGGGTTGTAATGCCGTTAAATTCCAGAAGAGAACTCTGGAGATTGTATACACCAAAGAACTTCTTGACTCACCCCGGGAAAGTCCGTGGGGCGAGACCCAACGCGACCAGAAGGCCGGACTGGAATTCGAAAAAAAAGAGTACGATATCATCGATGCGTACTGTAAGGAGAAAAAAATCGAGTGGTTTGCATCGGCATGGGATGTGGATAGCCAGAAGTTCCTCCAGCAGTTCAATGCAAAATTCAATAAAGTCGCTTCGGCGATGCTAACCCATCTTCCACTTCTCGAAGTTATTGCAAAGGAGAAAAAACATACATTCATCTCAACCGGTATGAGCTCATTTACCGACATCGATCGTGCTGTGGAAATTTTCCAGAAAAACCAGTGCCCCTTCTCGCTATTGCACTGCGTATCAACGTATCCTAGTGAGGATAATGAGTGCGACCTTCTCGTGATGAATGAACTTCGTAACCGATATAAGTGCGATGTGGGATACAGCGGGCATGAGAGAGGCATCCTGCCCTCAGTACTGGCAGTGGCACTGGGTGCCACAATCATTGAGCGGCATATCACCTTGGATAAGAAGATGTACGGGAGCGACCAGGCAGCCTCGATCGATGAATCTGAACTCCAGTTGATGATGCAGCAGATCCGTGCGGTGCCTGGAATTCTCGGCAATGGTATGAAAACCGTCTCGGAAAAAGAGAAAGGAATCGCAAAGAAATTGAGATATTTTGAATGATCTTTCATTTTATAACTACTGAGGTAACATGAAAAAGGAACGTCAGGTTTTCATAAATGGGAAGTTTGTCCCGGAACACGAAGCAAAAGTTTCAATTTACGATTCAGCGCTCATGTTCGGGGATATGGTCTTCGAGATGACACGATCGTTCAATAAAGAACAGTTCAAACTCCAAGATCATCTCGAGCGTCTTTATGCATCAATCAAATACGTGCACATTCCCATAGAGATGTCGATGAAAGAGATGGAGGAGCACATCTATGAAACCATTGACAGAAATGATCCGCTCTTTGAGAAGGATGATGAACACCGTATCATGATAAATGTCTCGCGAGGGCTCCTTTCACTTTACCAAGATGTTGTAGGTGTTGAAGCAGGACCTAACATTACAATCGCAGATTTTCCTTTACGCTGGACGGTAGCATCTATGGGACCGCTTTTTGAAAGCGGAATAAATGCAGTGATTCCGTCTCAGAGAGCGATTCCGGCATCCCTTCTCGAACCCAAAGTCAAAAACCGGAGCCGCATGCATTATCTCATGGCAAATATTGAGGTTTCAAACTATGCCGGTGAAAATAATTGGGCGCTCCTTCTTGACCCGGACGGTTTTATTGCGGAGGGAACGGGGGATAACTTCTTCATGGTCAAGGATGGCAAGATCATCACACCAGAGCCCCGCAACATTCTCCGCGGCGTCAGCCGTAAATACGTTATGGAAGAACTGTCTCCCCAGCTCGGCCTTCCCTGCATTGAAAAGAACATTGAACTGTATGATGTGATGACTGCCGATGAAGCGTTCTTCACCGGTACGCCATTCTGTATCCTGCCGGTGACAAGCATCAACAGTATGCAGATTGGTTCGGGAAAATTGGGACCCATAACAAAAAGACTTCTGGATACATGGGGACAGAATGTTGGTGTTGATATCATCGTTCAGATTAAAAAATTCGGTCTTTCGAAGAAACCCGGGGCAATGAATGCACCTTCCCCTTATTCGTTTAAACAGAAAAAATGAAAACAACTATAAAAACCGGAATCATGCAGGGACGACTTTCCCCCCAGATAGGCGATACTATCCAGTCATTTCCGGTTGGGACATGGCAGGATGAATTTCTCCTTGCACAAAAAGCCGGACTCAATTGCATAGAATGGATCTACGAAACAGGTACGGATCAGATCAATCCTTTGAGGAATCTAGAGGGGATACGTGAGATTCGTAAACTGGAAAAAGAGTCTTCGGTTATGGTCCGTTCGATCTGTGCGGACTACTATATGAACATCCATCTGTTGGATCCATCAGGCTTACCAGTTCCTTCTGTAAAAAGCCACCTTGAATGGCTCATCGGACAGGCTTCCCGACTCGAATGCCAGTATATTATCCTCCCCTTTGTTGATTCCTCCTCCCTAAAAACTCATGAACAGATAATGGGTTTGGAAACACTACTCCGCTCAATTGTTCCTATGATGGAAAAAAATAGTGTGGAGATCCATCTCGAAACCGACTTACCACCTTCGACTATTGCAGGCATTCTCAGTTCCCTGGACCATAAACTCATCCGAGCCAATTATGATATCGGAAACAGTGCTTCACTCGGGTACAATCCCCGAGAGGAATTGCCTCTCCTGAAACAGTGGGTCGGCAGCGTGCATGTCAAAGATCGGATGAAGAGTGGAGGTACAGTACCGCTGGGTTCAGGAGCTGCAGATTTTGCCTATTGTTTCAATGGGTTCCAATCGATTCCATATAACCGTCCTTACATCCTTCAGGCAGCACGGGAAAATAACATTTCCGAAGTTGACCTGGCAATTCGTAACCGGACATTTGTTGAATCTTTCCTTTCGTGAGAACAGGGATTTACCCTTTAATACGAGAATGCTAATAGTAGTATGAGTATAAGTCTTGGATAAAAAACCGGGATATCTGGTAATTTGTTGGCATTGAAATTTTAAGAGAGAAGTGATATGGTGCTGTTGTCAGGTAAGGTTGCGGTAATCAGTGGTTCCAGCAGAGGGATAGGACGATCCATAGCCCATAGTTTTCTGGAGGAAGGAGCTGTCGTATATATAACCGGACGGGATTCCAAACTACTTAACAATACATTTAAGGATTTCCAAAAAGATCACCCGGACTCGATTCGATCTTTCTGCGGTGATCTCACAAGTACAAAAAAAGTCAAAGAGCTGGTTAAAGCGATCTGTGAGAGGGAGGGAAATCTGGACATAGCGGTTGCCAATATTGGATCGGGTCGATCAAAACCCGGGTGGAATATCGAAGATTCCATCTGGCAGGAATGCATGGAGAAAAATTTTTTCACATCGGTAATACTTTCAAGAGAGTGTCTGAATGTTATGGTCCCCGCACGCTCAGGAAACATTATCTTCATCTCCTCCATCGCAGGTTGCGAGGTGATAAGTGCCCCAGTTCCATATGCAGCTGCGAAATCCGCGTTATTATCTTACATGAAGTATACTGCGCATCTCATCGGAAAGGATGGTGTGAGGATGAATGCGATTTCCCCAGGAAATATCCTGTTTGATGGGGGAACCTGGAGTAAAAAAATCAAAGAGAACCCGGAATGGGTTAATACCTACATCGATGAAAACGTCCCTTCTCACAAATTTGGAACACCTGATGATGTCGCCCGTCTCACCTGCTTCCTTGCATCGGATCAATCTTCATTTGTAACGGGTGCAAATTTTATTATTGACGGGGGACAGATGCGGAGATTATTATAATCACAAACAAGGAGTAAACATGTCAAATTCGCTGGAACGGTTCAGGATCGACGGAAAGGTTGCAGTAATAACCGGGGGTGCAGGATTTCTGGGAGTACGGCATGCGGAGGCGGTACTAGACGCTGGAGGAATTCCGATCCTTGCCGATATAAATGAGTCCGCAGCAAAGCAAAGAGCTGCAAATCTTTCCGATAAATACAACCTCGAAGTACCAGGGTTCTATGCAGATATCACTACTCACAAGAGTGTGGAAGAACTCTGCACAATGTGTACAGAGCGGTTCGGTAAAGTTGATATCCTGATCAATAACGCGGCGAATGACCCTAAAGTGAAACAGGATGAAGCCGATTCGGTCCCATGGTCCCGGTTTGAGGCATTCCCAGAAATGATTTGGAACAAAGACATTTCTGTAGGACTTACCGGAGCATATCTCTGCAGTCAGGTTTTTGGGAGAGAAATGGCGAAAAGGAATCAGGGAGTAATCCTGAATATTGCTTCTGACCTCGGGATTATTGCCCCTGATCAAAGAATATATCACATCCAAGGACTTCCTGATGAGAGGCAACCGGTGAAACCGGTTACATATTCTGTGGTAAAACATGGAATGATTGGTCTGACTAAATATCTTGCGACTTATTGGGCAGATAAAGGGATTCGAGTAAATGCACTCTGCCCCGGAGGAGTGTATAATGGTCAACCGGAGACCTTTGTCCGGCAACTGACCAATCTTATTCCGATGGGACGAATGGCAGATGCCGATGAATACAAACCTGCGATCATTTTCCTGATTTCTGATGCATCTTCATACATGACCGGTGCATCGCTCAGTATTGATGGTGGAAGGACCTGCTGGTAACATTATATGGTTTACAGTTTCATTTTTTATTAATGAAAGATACTAATATCATCATCCAGGCCCGGATGGGATCGCACAGGCTCCCGGGAAAAAGCCTGATGCCGGTGTGGAAAGAACTTTCGCTCCTTGAACTGGTCCTCACGAGGATTACAAAATCAAAAATCCCGAAAAAAATTATCCTTGCGACCTCGACAAGAAAAAAAGATGATCAACTCATTCCCATCGCAGAACGGTGCGGAGTCGAAATAATCCGAGGAAGTGAAGATGATGTACTTGGGCGATTTGTCCAGGCATATAACGCACATCCTTCAGATGCTATTGTCCGGGCGGCTGCTGATAATCCGTTACTGGACCCGGATATGATCGATAAACTGATTACCTTTTTCTGGGAGAACCAGCCATGCGATTATGCATCGAACCTTGGCCCGGTTTCCGGGCATCCCGATGGTGTTGGCGTTGAGATGGTGAGTGCGGAAACATTGCTACGTCTTGATAAGGAAGCAAAGGATATGCGATATCGCGAACATGTAGTTACCTATCTTCATAATAACCGTGATTACATTAGTAAACTACAGAATTCTCCACCAAAATTCCACCGGCCCGGCTACCGACTGGATATCGATTTCTTTGAAGACATTGTTTTTATCAGAGAACTTGTCAAAAGATTACCACAAAAGAATGGACCCTACTGGACGACAGGAGATATTATTAAGATGCTGGATAAAGAACCGGAACTGCTGAAATTAAGAAAGGTAAGAGGGGGGTGAACTGAAAAGAGGTAGTAAAGATCCAACATTATAATCGACAACCCTAACTGTATTGATTAAATGTAAAAAAACAAAGACAAATATATTCCAAGGGAAATCTAATAATTTCCTGAAATATAGTGCATCGTGTTTTTTACTATGAAAAATAAAATCAAAATATGCATTTATTAAAAAAGTTTTTTCCTTCATTTAATAAAATAACCTTTAAAAATCCAAAAAAAACTAAAATTCTGATATATGATTATGCGGGTAGTGATGTGATAATTGACTCTATGCTATATAATCTGGAGTATTCAATATTTCCTGCCAGACTAGAGTTTTTTTACATTTCTCCACAAATTTTATTCAGAATGGCGAAAAAAATTTTTGGGTTTGATTTTCAATACCTGAAAGAAATCAAAAGTTATGTTTATAAAGCATATCTCTTAAGTTATGTGGAATATATCAATCCGAAAATTGTGATCACATACGTAGATAACGATTTTACATTCCAATGGCTCTCAAAAGAATACAATAACGCTGAATTTTTCGCAATTCAAAATGGTACTCGGATAACATCATGTCTGACAGCACCAGATTCCAAAGGATTTATTAAAAAAATTTCAATGCCGCATTTTGTTTGTTTTGGACAGAATGATGTTGATAATTATCGAAAATTTGGTCATGAAATTGGCGATCCTATTTGTCTTGGATCATTAAGAGCAGGATATTACCAAGATGTAATAAAAAAAAACCCAGCCCAGGTTATTTTTGACGTTTGTATAATTTCTCAGGGTACCTACCCTGTCAATGGAATATTGCATGAAGATTGGATGAAAAATGATCAAATAATTCTTGGTATGATGATGGAATACATTAAAAAAAATAATAAACATGTAGTAATTGCTCTTCGTACCTCGACCAATGAAGAATATGAATACTTTTTTGAGATGTTCGGTGAGAAAGTAACAATTGTCCGACAAAATGAAAATGATGGTTATTCAACATATAAAACAATGGACTGTAGTGAAGTAATTATTACCAATCACTCAACAGCGGGTTTTGAGGCATTTGGATGGGGAAAAAAAGTCTTGTTCTGTAATTTTACCGGTGACGCGATTTATGAGGTATTTAATCAGGATCTGTTTTCCGTAAAAAGCATGGATTATTATCTATTCGAAAAAAAATTGAATGGACTGCTCAAAATGGACCAAAATGAATTTATTGAATCTACAAAAGAACAAAGGAAATACGTAATGAGTTATATTCCAGAACTTCCTGTTCATGTATATATGAGAAATATTATTGAAAATCTGATCCGTGAGGTATATTGAATTTAAAATAATGGGCATTAATTGGTTGTGCCATTTTGACGATATTGAATTGCATAATATTTTGCATATTCATTATTTTTCTGTATAAGGTCATTATGGGATCCAATTTCCAAAATATTCCCCCCGCCAATTACAATTATTTTATCGGCATTTTCGATAGTAGAGAGACGATGTGCAATTGAGATTATAGTATATTTATTCTTAATTTTTGCAATGGATTCCTGAATAATCCGCTCAGATTCTGAATCAAGTGCACTTGTTGCCTCATCAAGGATAAGAATTTCAGGGTTTTTATAGAGCGCTCTCGCAAGAGCAATTCTCTGTTTTTCCCCACCGGATAGTTTCACACCTTTTTCGCCAACTTCAGTATAATAATTTTCAGATAAACCTGATATAAAATCATGAGCATTTGCAATTTTTGCTGCTGTAATTGCATCACTTAACGAGATGTGATCACTCCCGTAACAGATATTATTCAAGATAGAATCATGAAAAATAAAACTTTCTTGACTGACAAATCCAATTTTTTTGTGATAACTCTCAAGAGTATACTTGGCGATATTTTCATTATCGATTGTGATCTCTCCGGAACGGGGTTCCATCAAACGGATAATCAGATCCACTAGCGTGGATTTTCCACTTCCGGATGCTCCAATAATAGCAACCATTTCATTTTTATTTATTTGGAATGAGATGTCTGTGAGTGTGGATGTATTCAGGTTGTAGGAGAAATTAATCGCATTAATACGGATGGAATTATGAAAGCCATTAAACTGAATAGTCCCATTTTCAATTGTTCTTTCCTGTTCTAATTCAGTGATTATATGATCAACCTTTTCAAGGCTTGCAATCTGACCCGCAAGGACATGTCGTTGTGAATTCAGGTTACGAAGTGGATCGGTAAGACGGACAAGGATAAAGATGAAGATCAATAACAAAGGCAGGGATAAGTTTAAGAATACTGTTGAAACATAGAGAACGACAATCGCAATGAAGAATATAATTATCTGAAAAATGGTTTCTATTTTAATCCCATTCATCATAAAAGCACCATTGCTGTCAGAATAGCTACTGGATAATGTCCGGAATCGATCCTGCTCCATTTTTTCTGTTGAAAAAATTTTTATAAGTTTTAACAGGTTGATTCGTTCATGAACGAATTCGTTCATTTTTGAATTGACATCCACAACAAATTTTCCAAATTCTTTTGAGCGGAGAATTAAAAAATTTAGTAACGTAAAACTCGTAATAGCTACTATTGCACATATAATGGTTAATATTGCAGAAATATAGAAAAGCATTACAAAGTAGACACATATAAGAAGCACAAAAGTGAAAATTTCAGAGATTACAAATATTGACGTTGATGCCTGATCAGATTCACGATTTATTGTATCAATGAGCGTCCCACCTTTTTGCGAATGGTGGTATCGCATATCCGTATAAAGTGTATTATAAAAAATTCTATTCATCAAATCAGTATTAAACTTGAATCTGACGTTATTTTGCATATTTTTCTTAAGATATAACAGAGATTGACCAATCAGGAAAAGGATACTCATCAGGACGAGCAGACTCGTAAATGTTAATTCAATGCCGATAAATGAAAAAAAATTATTTAATAACGACCACAATGTTCCGCCGGGCTCATTCGGACTATTAATGAGTTGAAGCAGGGGGACAAGTGCACTTAGATTTATTGCTTCAAAAAAAGCACAAAAAATTGCCAGAACAATAATAAAAAGTATTTTTTGTCGATATGGGTAAACATGTCGATATAAAAGTTGAAGTTCCTGTTTATTCATTCAAACCCTCAATGATCTAAAATGATTATACGGTTTCATTTTTATTACAAATAAACATTATCGGTGATTATTTTTTTATCGCCTTATCTTTTGTGCAGGTACACCAATTGTCGAGCGGTACTTGCACACTGCAGAGCATTTCAATCAGATACAAAAAACTAGTGTACTATGTGAAGAACGATTTGTACAGATCAAATACAGATGTTACTTATTTAAAATCAGAAACACATTCATAACTGAATCCATATATAATTCTTAAAACGTCATATCGGACAGCAATTTATACGACTGATAGATAAATATAGTAAAAAAATGAAACAGTAAAACAAATTTATTATCAGTTGATTCATATTTTTCATATCAGGAGCCTCTCACAATGATCCATAATGGTAAAGTATTATTCATAATCCATGATTTGTATCAAGAAGACAATCATTTTCCATTGGGTATTGGATATCTGGCAGCAGTTCTCAAGAAAAAAAATGTCGATGTCGATGTATATTGCCAGGATATATTCCATTACACAAATGCAGAATTATCAGAATTTCTTAAAAAGAATGATTATGATTTAATCTGCGTCGGTTTTCTGGCAGCTAGGTTTCAAGAGACCGTTCTGGGCCTCTGTACATGTATCAATAAACACAAAAAATCCGCATGGCTGGTTTTAGGAGGACATGGCCCGACGCCCATCCCGGAATATGTTCTGGAGCAAACCCATGCAGATGTCATCGTTTTAGGAGAGGGGGAGGAGTCACTTCCCGAGTTATTGAAATGCAAACTGGAAACTGGAGATCCTGCAAAAATACATGGTATCGCTTATATGGATGAGGGGATTGTGAAAAACACCCAGCGGCGAAAACCAGTACACAATCTGGATTCAATACCCTTCCCCGAATGGTCGCTGTTCCCCATTGAAGACTATATCAAAAGCCTGAAACTGTTCCGGTATCAACCAACAGACCGTTGTTTTGGCATGCTCACCAGCCGGGGCTGCATCAACCGGTGCAATTTCTGCTACCGGATGGAGAAGGGGATCCGGTTAAGAAGCGTGAAAAATGTCATCCAGGAGATCGAGCTGCTGAATGAGCGGTATGGCATCAATTATTTCCTGATGAATGATGAGCTGTTCGTCTATCCCAAAAAGCGGATCTTTGAATTCAAGGATGAACTGGAAAAAACTGGCATAAAAATTAAGTATATCTGCAATGCCCGGGTGGATGTTTTTGATAAAGAAGTTGCCCAGTGTTTGAAAGAGACCGGATGCCAGTTCCTGAATTTCGGCATGGAATCCTCCGACCAAAAGGTTCTCGATCTTATGAATAAGCATACCACCGTTGAGGAAAATATCCGGGCCGCTGAAATCGCAAAGAGTGAAAAAATCGGACTCGGATTAAACTTCATATGGGGAAATATTGGAGATACGGCGGAGTCTCTAAAAAATAATACAGATCTGATTAAAAAATATACCACCTATGATTACATACGGACAATTCGTCCAGTCACCCCGTATCCCGGTTGCGATCTCTACTACGAGGCGATCAAGAGGGGTTTGCTCGAAGGCCCGGCAGATTTCTTTAAAAAATTCAAGAATTCCGACCTGCTTCTGGTCAATTTCACGAATATTCCCGAACAGAAATTCTATGAACTACTGTTCGACGCAAACAAGGATCTGATCCTCGATTACTACGAGCATACCTCAAAAGACATGGCCGCTGCAGAGAAGTTAATCGATGACTTTTACCGGTTGTACTTCAAGGGAGAGACGAGATTCCGCGGGGCACGGCATTATAAAACAACGAAAAAATAACTTCAAAAACAATTACAAAAAAAAATTTACGACCGGTTTTCCCAGATCTTATTCTTCAATTCCCATTTGCCGTTTTCATGGTTCCAGAGGTGTGGGGGTCGTGCCTGGTCTATAATTTCAGTGAAATGTTTCTCGTCAATTCCCATGTAGTTCAGACAGTCGTTCAGGTACAACCGGGGGAACTCCCCATCGAACCGCTTTACCAGGCGGACCCCGTCATCACGGGTGATATCGCCATTCCGTATCTCCTGGCATGAGTCATAGGTAGCTCTCCCAATCCCGAATTTTATGTACGCCGTATAATAGTGGAGCCAGTCAATCTTATCGTCAATGGAACTATATTTACTATAACTTCCTTCAGTCCTGAAATCATTAGGTAAAAAGTCGCTGTTTTCAACTGAATAATAATAGGTTTCCTGAGGGTGCCATGGGATATAATATCCCAGATAATGGACTTCAGTTCCAACCTTATCCAGCCGCGAGGGTTCAACGGGGAGGTATGCTTCGAGATCCGAGAGGGATAACTGATATTGCTTCATCAGGTCTTTGGCATTAACACCGCCAAGATATATCTGATCGAGTTCGTACTCCATGGAAAAATAGGAAGAATCCCGTTTTGCACTCTGGTTGTCAACCATGGGATTCCCATATTCTGCTTCGTTTTCACCGAAAACTACCAGCGGGACATCCAGCTGGATCGATAATTTCGGGGCCAGGTTCTTTTGCCCGATAATGAAGGGCTGGAACGGGTGAACGAGATTCTCAAAGGCGAGTTTTGTCAAAATACGATGTACTTTTTGGTTGGGCCAGTAGGAATAATTGGCATACCCGGAATTCAGCCATGCTTCAAAGTTCCTTCTTCCCACCCGGGTATACAGATGGGGGGGCCAGGTAATGAGGATCGGGTGCATGTTGTATTTGTGCTTTAGCATATGCGCTGCCATGACACTGTCTTTGCCACCGCTCCCCGGGACCACCACATCATAGCGCCCATCGTTTCTACGGAATTTATCGCAAAGTTCTTGTAGCTCCTGCTCGCGTTTTTCAAAATCGATGGTCTTTTTCTTCACAGCGTACCGACAAGCTTCGCAGACTCCCTCTTCATCAAAGGCAATCGCTCGTTTCTTGTCGCCGGGTTTGTTCTTGAATTCAATGGTTGATGACGGACGCTGGTTGTTCATAGTACATTTTCTGCAGAACCGTACTTCTGTCGGCAGACCGTACATACCAAATTCTTCTGTCATGATCGGGAACCTGTCTTATAGATTGAGAAAATTTATAAGGATCTTTATTCCTGCTGTCCGGCTCTTTTCAGGGTGGAACTGGACACCATATATGTCGCCTTTCTGCACGACAGAGACAAATTTATGGTTGCAGTAATCGGTGAGGGCGATCACATCGGTGTAGTTAATCACTTCATACGAATGCATGAAATAAAAATTATCTTTTTCGGTTATACCGTCAAGGATTGGGGAATCCCTGATCATGGACAAGGTCCCCCAGCCGAGATGTGGCACTTTTCCTTTTACTTCCATCTTTTTTACTTCAGCATCGATGAAATTAAGTCCGGGTGTTTCGCCATACTCATAGCCGATCTTCGAGAGGATCTGCATACCGAGACAGATACCGAGCGTGGGTTTCCTGCGGATATGGCAGATGAGCTCGTCCCTGATGGGGGCCAGGTTATTCATCGCATCCTTAAAGCAGCCTACACCGGGAAGGACAATCCGGTCCACCAGATCGAGATCCGCCTTGTTCTGTATCATCGTGACACGACCGCCGGCAAGTTCGAGGGCTTTCTGCACATTATAGGTGTTACCGGAATTCCCGTAATTCAGTAATCCAACCGTTGGACTCATTGTGCCACCCGGATTCCATTATCAGTCAGATACTGCTTGATGTCGCCAATGGTTGTCGTGCCATAGTGGAGCAGGCTTCCCACGGCCACTGCATCAGGGCGAGCCTGGACAACCATCTCCCGGATATCCACAAGGGAGCCGGCACCGCTGGCAGCGATAACGGGGATTTTGGAATTTTCCGCAATCTGCGAGATCAGTTCTATATCAAAACCCCGTTTCCTGCCATCGGTATCAACGGAACTTACAAGGATTTCCCCGGCTCCCAGACCCTCCACTTCCTTTGCCCATTTAACAGCATCCTTGCTACTGCGTATCCTGCCACAGTCACTGTAGCATTCCCACCAGTCCTGCCATTTTTTTGCAACGATATGGACAACGACTGCCTGGGACCCGAAGATCTCTGCAGCGTTCCGGATGATCTGCGGATCCTGCTGCAATGCAAACGTGTTGATGACTACTTTGTCGACACCATGATGGAGAAGCTTTTCGAAATCCCCAATGGTTTTCACCCCACCGCCCACAGCAAAGGGGATGTAAAGTTCTTTTGAGGTATCACAGATCTGGTCCAGCAGGATCGGCCGCTGATAGAGGCTTGAGACGATATCGATATATAAAATTTCATCCGCGCCCTGATTATAATATTTCAATGCCAGATCGGTGGGTGCACCGATCTTCCTGAGCCCCTCAAAATGAACCGGTTTTACAACATAGGGTGGTTTTACATCCAGTCGTGCAATAATTCGCAAAGGCATTTTGTTCTCGTGTACAACTATCCTGTTTATGTCATAAGAAACTTACTTCAAGTGAATTTTCGCGGCGCATAGTCATTTTAATGATATACGGATAATGAATATGTTTGAAGTACTGCTGGAACAAACCGGAAACGGAAAGAATGTCATCGTCGTGATCTGGCACCGGGTTCACTGCGGGAACGGAAAAGAGATAATGAAAAACCTGCAAACGGGAACATAAGATGAGACGTAACGCGTGACCCTGAAATGAACTCCCGGCAAGACCCCATGAAGATCCCGATCGGAAAGAGGATGGTCGGGGATGGCGAACCCTGTTTTATCATTGCGGAGGCAGGAGTGAATCACAATGGAGACCTCACTGCAGCGAGACTGCTGATCGATGCTGCTTCCGATGCAGGTGCAGATGCCGTGAAATTCCAGACATTCCGGGCAGAAAATCTTGTCACGCAGGATGCACAAAAGGCAGAGTACCAGAAAAAAGATGATTCCACCGGTGCCACCCAGCTCGGAATGCTGAAAAAACTGGAATTGTCTGCAAATGATTTCAGGAAATTATCCACGCATGCAAAAAAGAGGGGGATCATCTTTTTGTCTACTGCGTTTGATGATGAGAGTATTGAACTCCTGATCCGGCTCGACATTCCAGCATTTAAGATCCCTTCGGGAGAGATAACAAATCTGCCTGCCCTAGAAAAAATTGCACTGGCAAAAAAACCGGTGATCCTCTCCACAGGTATGTCGGATATGGCTGAAGTTGGGGAAGCGGTAACCTGCCTGCAGGAACATGGCTGCAGGGATATCATCCTTCTTCACTGTACCACGAGTTACCCGGCATCTCCTGCCTCGGTGAATTTGCGGGTGATGGATACACTCCGTGAGACATTTCACCTGCCTGTGGGATATTCCGATCATACGGAAGGCATTCTCATACCGGCAGCTGCTGCGGCAAGGGGTGCATGCTTAATCGAGAAACATATCACGCTTGACCGGATGCAGCCGGGCCCCGATCATGCAGCATCGATCGAACCGGATGCACTCAGAGAGATGATAGTCTGCATCCGTACCATTGAGGAGTCACTGGGAACTACCGACAAACGGCCGGAATCCTGCGAGATTGGCAACAGAAGTGTAGTGCGGAAGAGTGTGGTGGCAAGGGAACATATTCCGCGGGGTTCACTCCTCTCCGATGCCATGCTGACCCTCAAGCGCCCGGGGACAGGTATCGAACCAAAATATATCAGGGACCTCGTGGGAAAACGGACGAAACGGGCAATTGAACGAGATACACTGATAACACGGGACATGGTTGAATGAGAAAGATCCTTTATGTGAGCGGGAGCCGTGCTGACTATGGCCTGATGAGGTCCGTCCTTTCCGGTATCGAAATCCGTCCCGGCCTGGAACTGCATATTGCGGTTACCGGTATGCATCTTATGCCTGAATTTGGCAATACAATCGATGAAATCCGCAGGGATGGTTTCACCTGCCACCGGGTTGACGTGACGTATGAACAGGATAGCCGGGAAGCCATGGCGCGGTTCATCGGCGGTTTTATCCAGGAATTTGTGCACCTTGTCCGGGAGATACGGCCGGATATCATCCTTCTCCTTGGGGATCGGGGCGAGATGCTGGGTGCTGCCATTGCCGGGGCATACATGGGAATCCCCGTCGCACATATTCATGGGGGGGAAGTAACTGCTACTGTGGATGAGTCGGCACGCCATGCAATCACCAAATTATCGCATATTCATCTCCCTGCAACGGAAGGTAGTGCCCGGCGGATACTGAAAATGGGCGAAGATCCCCGCCATGTCTTCGTTGTCGGAGCACCAGGACTCGACGAGATCCTGAAAATGCAACCGGTCCCATTTGAAGAAATTGCCAAACGATATGCAATCGACCCTTCCCTCCCCCTGATCCTTGTCATTCAGCATCCGGTTCCCCTTGAGCCGGGAGACCCGGCGATCCAGATGAAGGAGACCCTGATGGCAGTATGCCGTTTACCCGTCCAGAAACTCGTGATATACCCCAATGCAGACTCAGGTGGGCGGGCAATGATTGAGGAGATTAAAAAATATGAAACAGATAAAAACATCCGTGCATTCCGGAGCATTGGACATGAGGATTTTTTACAACTCCTGAAAATGTCGTCCGTGACTGTCGGGAATTCAAGCAGCGGGATCATTGAGGCCCCCTCCTTTGGGGTACCCGCGATAAATATCGGCACCCGCCAGAACGGGCGCGAGAGAGGTGAGAATGTTATCGATACCGGATATAATGCTGATGAGATTACCACTGCGATCACTCGCGCCCTGAAGGACGAAACATTCAGAAGAAAAGTAAAAGCAGCAACAAATCCCTATGGTAATGGAGAGAGTAGTAAAAAAATTGTAGAGATCCTCAGGACAATCCAGCTGGATCCGGATCTGTTACAAAAAAGGATGATGTACTGATGAGATTTGCCGATTGGAAATATCCTGATATGGAAGAGGGAAAAGTAAACCCGTACAACTGGGTGGTCCAGCATTTGAAAAATTTTAAACTGGGCTTTAAGACAGATATCGGAGCCTTTACCTATATTAATGCCCGGAACGGGGTGACTGTCGGGGATTATGTACAGATTGGATCCCATTGTTCCCTGTATTCAGTTTCAACAATCGACAACAAAGAGGGTCCGGTCCGGCTGGAAAGGAACTGTCGCATCGGTTCACATTCAGTCATTATGCCCGGGGTAACCATCGGAAAGAATTCACGAATCGGGGCATTTAGTTTTGTGACAACAGACATTCCGGAGAACGTGGTCGCATTCGGGATCCCTGCCCGTGTGATCAGGCCCCTGTTAGCCGAGGAGATTGGTTCGGTTATAGAAGAGGAGAGCACATGACGTGGAAGATACCCCTGTTCAAAATGTATTGGGATGAGGATGATGTCACAGAGGTGAATGCTGCAATACGGACCGGTATGAGCTGGGCTCTTGGCCCGCAGATTCCAAAGTTCGAAAAGCTGATTGCGGATTACATGGGCACCAGGTACTGCCTCACCTTCAATTCCGGCACATCCGCACTTCATGCATCGCTCTTGTCTTATGGGATAGGTGCCGGTGACGAGGTTATTGTACCCTCATTCACATTCATCGCAACTGCAAATGCTGCAAAGTTCGTAGGGGCCACTCCCGTGTTTGCAGATATCGAGGAAACCACATTCGGTCTCGATCCGGCAGATATTGAAGCAAAGATCACTCCGAGGACTAAGGCGATCATCCCGGTCCATTACGGCGGGTTTCCCTGCAGGATCGGGGAGATTAAGAAAATTGCTGACGAGCACGGACTCATCCTGATAGAAGATGCGGCGGAAGCATTTGGTGCACAGGTGGATAACATCAAAGCAGGGGCATTTGGAGATTCTGCAATCCTGAGTTTCTGCCAGAACAAGATTATCACTACCGGGGAAGGCGGTGCGGTAGTCACAAGCAACCGGGATTTCTACGAGAGGATGAAACTGATCAGGTCCCACGGACGTCCAGATACGCTTGACTATTTTTCAACAACGGAAATCCTGGATTATGTGTCACTCGGATATAATTTCCGGATTTCCAGCATGACTGCAGCGCTGGGAATCGGGCAGTTCCACAAGGTTGAACGGATCATCACTAAACGACGATTAGACGCCGCGTACTATCGTTCAAAACTACAGTCCGTTCCGGGTATTACCGTACCTCCTGAGCAGCCGGACACCCGTACCGTGTACCAGCTCTTTTCCCTCCGGGCAGAGAAACGGGACAATCTGATGAAATACCTCGAAGAAAAGGGTATAATGACCAAAATCTATTTCCCCCCGGTCCATAAAACACATTACTACCAGAACGTCCTTGGGTATACCTGTAAATTGCCGGTTACAGATGCAGTATCCGAGGATATTATCAGTCTGCCGTTTTATCCGGGAATCACCCGGGATGAGATGGATTTCGTAATAGAGGCAATACAGGAATTCGAGGCGACAAGCCCATGATGTATCACAATTTTTATAAAAATAAAAAAGTTCTTGTAACCGGAGGCGTTGGGTCGATTGGCAGTAATCTGGTTAAAAAACTCCTGGCACTCAATCCGGCAATTATCCGGGTTTTTGATAATAATGAAACTGGTCTTTTTGATCTGGAGCAGGAACTACAATCAGAAAAAATCAGGACCCTTTTGGGAGATATCCGGGACAAAGACCGGTTGAATATGGCCATGGATGAAATTGATATCGTATTTCATACCTCGGCATTAAAACATGTTCCTCTCTGCGAATACAATCCCTTCGACGCGGTTAAAACGAACGTGCTTGGCACACAGAATGTTCTCGAATCTGCATTATCAAATGAAGTTGAGAAAGTGATCAATGTCAGTACTGATAAGGCAGTCAGTCCCACAAATGTCATGGGGGCGACCAAATTACTGGCGGAACGCTTAACCATTTCTGCAAATTATTACAGTGGAAAAAATCATAGAACTGTTTTTTCAAGTGTACGATTTGGAAACGTACTGAACTCCCGTGGATCGGTCATTCCTCTTTTCAAAAAACAGATTATGGAAGGGGGTCCGGTAACAATTACCGATAAACGCATGACCCGGTTTTTTATGAAAATTTCATCTGCGAGTGATCTGATTTTGAATGCCGGGGAAATCGCTAAAGGTAGAGAGATTTTTATTCTTAAAATGCCGGCACTTCGCATCGCTGATCTCGCAGAAGCAATGATTGAAGAATACGCCCCCCAATCTGGCTATAGCCAGGATGCAATCTCATTAAAAATAATCGGAAAACGAAACGGCGAGAAATTATATGAAGACCTCATGGCTGAAGAGGAAGCAGAACGAGCATACGAACGAGACGACATGTTTCTGATCATCCCTCATACATTGTCCTACGAGAATCCTTTGGATCCTGCAATAATTAAAGGGTTTAAAAAGACAAAGAAAGAGAATTTTTCTTCGCAGGACGCACCCCTTATTGATAAAGATGAACTCAAGCGGATACTGCGGGAACTAGAGCATGGGTAGATCACGGGCTGATCTTTTTTTATTGAATTAATTTTTCCGTCAGGTTACTATATCCACATCCATGATAACAGTTACCAAACCGTAAATCCCCCATCAACCACAAGGTTCTGGCCGGTAACATACGCCGATAGGTCACTTGCAAGGAAGAGTGCAGCTCCTTTGATGTCCTCTTCAGTAGCCATCCGTTGCATGGGGGTTTTTTTCACATATTTTGAATGAAATTTTTCGGGTTGACTGCGGTACACTCCACCAAGTGTTATCGTATTGGCCCGCACGTGTGGGGCAAGAACGGTGGCCAGCCATCGTGTCAGCTGGACAAGTCCACCTTTACTTGCTGCATATGCAGCCGGATTTCCCATGGTGGTCCCTTCATAAATCTGCATATCCGGACCGTTTATGCCATAAATTGAACCGATATTGATTACTGATCCATGTTGTGACTTAATCAGGGCTTCCGAACAAGCCTGGGTAAGAATAAATGGAGCGGTGAGATTTATTTCAAGAGCCAGTCTCCACGTATCCACATCCTGTTCCACGAATTCAACCCCCCATCCTTTCAGTGACGATGTCCCGACAAGTGCCGCACAATTCACCAGAATATCAATGGAGTTGAATTGTTTCAGGATTTTTTCCGGAACCTTCCGCAATTTTTTCTCATCGGCCAAATCCATCACAAGAGGGAGTGCTTGCACGTCATAATCATGATTGAGCTGCACACATTTTTTAGAACACAGCTCCGTATTGCAATCAATAATTACAATATCCGCGCCAGATTCAGCCAGTGCATCGCAGATCGCAGAACCGATGTGTCCGGCTCCCCCCGTGACAACAGCAACGCGGTTTTTAATATTCATTAATTCATTCACGTGTTTCATGGAGGCACCTTCAAATCTGATCCTTGATTACGTCCTGTTTTTCTTTCATGAGGCATTCTGCAATCTTAAAATCCAATTCAGTATCGATATCCAGAGCGCGTTCTGAAGGCACTTCAACTACCATGACTTTTCCTTCAAACATATTGTGCGCACTCATGATAAAATCCGGGCGGGCTGCATACGCGACAGTTGTTATATCATATACCGGGGGTGCATCCTGACGCCGGGTCATACGGTTCCCGTTACTGATTACAATATGGGCATAGCCATTGTCATCCAGATTTACCATATTAAAGTAGGGGCTTCTTTCCGCTTTTTTAATGGTTATAACGATGTCTGCATCGCTGTCAAGAAGTCTTGATATGCATGCATCAACATCCGAAGCTGACCGCAGTGGAGATGTAGTGGGGATACTTACAAAAACGTCAAGGTGTTGATTATTTGTTTTCTGGACTTCTGTAATTGCATGCTGCCAGGCAAACCATTCGGGTGATGTATCCCCGGAGAGTTCCGCAGGCCGCATGAACGGGACTTCCGCTCCGGACTGAATGGCAATACGGGCGATTTCATCATCATCGGTAGAGACAATCACCCGGTTGATGAACCTGCTCTCCTTTGCGGTCCCGATTGCCCAGGCAATGAGGGGTTTGCCGGCCAGAGGACGGATATTTTTTCGCGGTACACCTTTGGATCCCCCTCGTGCAAAGATGAATCCTGTAACATCCGGAGTCATAGAGGGATGCTCCTTTGTTCACGCGATGATTGTAAGACGGCAAGTGCGAGCTGCAGCACCCGTTTCCCCTCGGTTCCGGTAACCAGCGGTTCTTTCCGTTCCCGGATACAGGCAAAAAAATGCTCTAGTTCTGATATGTACATCCGGTTACGGTCTGTTTTTTGTCCAGGATGGATGGTGGACCATTGACCAGTTGCATTTGAATATAGCATCACCGCATCCGTTGTTCCATCCCAGGTGAGGGTTCCCTCCATTCCCAGTACCCTGCAGTTCCGGTTTGAGGGCCGCTGAACCATATCGAGATGAATGCTACCCATGGCCCCGTTGGCAAATATCAGGATTATTTCCGCGGTATCCTCGACATCGATCTCGAGATCGCTCAGGTGGCTGGTCTGTGCTGAGACCGAACGTACATCCCCTGCCAGCCACAGGGTGTAATCCAGTTCATGGCTGAGCTCGAACACCGCTCCACCTCCGAGCTCGCTCCGGGCACTCACTGAGGAACGGTAATCGGTTCCGGGTCGCCATTCCGGAAGGTATTGTCCGACCTCGGCCCGGATACTGAGGAGTTTTCCGATCCTGCCATCCTCAATACAGTGTTTGAGGATCTGCAGAGGGGGATGAAACCGGAGATTATACCCAACCATAATGAGGGTGTTGTGTATTTTTTGGATCCGAAAAAGCTCATCGATGCCAGATAAGGAGGAGGAAATTGGTTTTTCTATGAAAAGATCGATCCCTTCACGGGCGAATTGGATGGCAACCGGAATATGAGAAGATGCGGGAATGGTGATGAACGCAGCATCGGGTTTTGGATCCATCGCTTCTTCAAATGAGTATACGACCCGGTCGGCCGGATGATCGGGGTTTTCCATCTCACCCCTCTTTGTATATGTATGCCAGACGGTGATGTGCCCGTCAGGATCGATTGACCTGATATTACGAAGGTGGCGTTTTCCGATACTTCCTAGGCCTACGAGCAGGTATCTCAAGAAATATTCACCATATACGTGTTCATTTTTCGTTTCATTGTTTAAAATATCTTTTTATAGTAAAAATATCGTGAGGACACCTGCTTGATCCCGATTATGGTGATTATGGATCCCGAAACCGAAATACGGTATTTCTGTCATCGGGGATTTGCCTGATTTACGGTCCTACTCCGTTCACATTTTATCCGCTTGAAAAATCTGTATCGGACTCTCATCTCAATATCAAATGACAACGCACCTGAAAATACGCAGAAATTAATATTGATGTGAAATTACCATGAATACTTATGCGAATGTCATTAGGAAAAGAAGATTTGGTACGTTACGTCACAACACAATTGAATATTTTTTTCCCTGACGGCAAAAGGATCCGGAACAATGACATCGGTATGAATATCGATGCGGTAATGGAGGATATGGATTTTTGTTTCTCTGATGTGAACGACAAATATTTTCCCAAGAACAGCGGGGATCCGGTGTTCAATCACCTGAACAGCGATCACTATGCAATGTTTCTCTATATGGCATCAAACCTTATTTTTAAGGAGAGGAATGATGTCAATGTCTGTACAAAACTATTCTTATTGAACAAATGTCTCCACGGTATCGATGTTTTTTATGAAGTGAATCTCCCAAAAATTTTTTTATTTGCCCATCCCATCGGGACGGTTCTGGGCAATGCAAAATACTCTGATTATCTCTTAGTGTACCAGAAATGCAATGTCGGTGGTAACAAAGACAAGTATCCAGTCCTTGGAAAATACTTAAGCATGCATCCCGGTGCCGTGATCCTCGGTGATTGTGTGGTCGGAGAAAACTGTAAAATTGCCGCCGGGTCGTTTTTGCTGGATATGGACCTCGAGGACAATTCCGTATATATCGGGAATCCCCGCGACTATGTCATTAAAAAATCCTCAGAACGGAATGTCGCATGGACCTGAAAACGGGGCAGGATCATTGGATAATTCAATCCTGTCAGAAAATTAACGGACCTTATTTTTTCCTCAAGATGCAGAAGAAACCTGCCGATTTTATCGGGAACGTAAGTTCATATTTTTCCCTGTTAGCCGCATAAAATTCGTCAACCGCGATTTTTACACCATCTGAGAAGAAGTTGTAGTCATCAACGATGACGATACCCCCCGGCTGGAGGACATGATCCAGATACTGTAAGGCAATTAATATGGGTTCATAAAAATCGAAATCAATATAGGCAAAACAAACTTTTTTCGGCAGATCCGGATTGAAGATCGTCTTCTCAATGAATCCCGGGATAAGTTTGGTTCGTTCGCTTGGGAAATTGATATCTGATAACCGCGATTTGACCATATCCATCGGACAGGCCATCTTCCCCTTATATGCTGCCATTGATCCGAGGTTGAAAATATCATTTATCAGGCTGTCCTTCTCAGTAGGTGCGGGGAGGCCCTCAAACGAATCAAATAACCAGAGATTCTTGTTTGGATTTTTTATCTCATTTGCTATCAACGCGGAGGTTGCACCCTGGGCAACACCGAATTCACATACATCCCCCTCTGCCGTGAGGGATTTCTGAAGCGAATCCAGGATATACAACCCTTCCCCAAAACCGGTCCCTATTAAATTTTTTAGCAATGAAATCTGAATTTCATTGTATTTTTTATTTTCATTAAAAACAAATTCATTGTACAAACAATTGATCTCATAAATAGCTTTGAGAATTTGCTCATCAGTAAAAGTATAACCATTTATATCACACTTGTCAATTTTAAGGTTAAAACGTTGCATTATTTGTTTAACAAATTTATTGAACTGCATTTTTACTGACATAAATTCCCCCAATTTTTACTAGAAAATGTGTCAAAAATATTATTTTATTACTATTTAATTTTTCTATTCGACAGAGTACGTGTTTTTAAGTATGGAGTGCCACAATAAATGTCCGTTTGAAATATTTATTGAGCAGGAACCTTAGTCGGTTCAATTCAAATTTTATGACAGTAGTGTTGAGAGTATTAAAAAGCTTCAACATCTTTTGAGTGGGTTTTTTAACCATATTTGTCTTTTGTGCAAGAACATTAATAACCAAAACTTGTGATCCGGATTCAGTAATTTGTAAAGATTCAATATTCGCATCGATGCACGTAAATCCCTTACTTTCAAGTAATGTTGTTAGAGATTCTAATGTGAAAAACAGGACATGCGTAAGATCGTTACGCAAATTCTTTTTTCGAATTTTTCCAATTAAAAGCCATTCTAAAATAAGAGGGATTTCGAAAGGTACCTGAATAAAAATATATCCGTAATCGTTTAAAAGATTGCTGCATTTTGAAATAACATCTACAGGGTTTTTACAGTGTTCTAAAATATTGCAAAAAATGATAAGATCAGCTGAATTTTTTTTTGCATCAATATCATCAAGGAAAAGGTATTCCTTTTTAATTGTATTATCACAGGGTTCGAGGGGAATGGGATCGAAAACAATACATTCAAAATTATTCCGTGCCAATTCCATCAATCTAAAACCATTTCTCCCTCCGATATCGAAAATTCTTTTTATTTGCGAACTACGAGTGCAGTTTATTTTCGTTACAAGATCAAAAGCATCTTTCGAACAATTTCCCAAAAAAAAAGCATTTGAATAAACAAATCCTTCTAGATTTACCATTTTCGCTTCCTGAGACAAATATTCATGTTGATAAATTTCTTCTAATTCATTATCACTAAAAAAAGTTTCTTTGAAAAGTAATTGGCAGTAGGGACATATTGCAATATTAAAACTTATTTTAGAGCAATTTTTCTGGGTTTTGAGATATCCTTCAAGTTGAATATTATATACATCATCAGAAAAATCATCGGGATGGACTTCATTTTTCAGGGAATGATAAACATTGGAATTACATACAGGACATTTTAACGTATTTGCCATCATTAACCCCACGAATTATGATTATTTTTCGTCAGAAGTTTCATTGCTTTCTTCACAATTTATTATTGGCAATGCTTATTATTTATTATACCCATTTTTGAGTATATCGCCAAATAAACGGTTCTTTGTACAAATTCAGAAACGGAAAGTAACAAAAACTAAGTATAAATTTGTCGTATAGATTGAACGTAAATCTCCCAAAAGGGGATTTCTGGAGTCCCCGCCTTTTTGATTATATCATTCTGATAATTCAAGTAAGATTGCATATCGACCTGTAATTCTTTTAACCAGTCGAATTCATTCATAGTATCGATATTTATTGGTGCTTTCTTTAAGGCATGTGCCATCGATTCGATACTCACAGCGGTCGTCAGTCTCCCGTCATCACATTTTTGTATTTTGTCCATGGTGATAAATATGATAGGTTTTCGAAATAAAATTGCAAAATTTATCGAAGTGCTATCATGTGCGAGAACAAATGCGGACTCATGCACCAATCGTGCAGTTTGTCCTTTAATAATTGGCCTGCCTCCGAAGTAATCCTTATATTGAGAATAATTGGATCGGGGATGTGCTGCGATAACAATCCGGACATTATAGGATTTCTCCAGATGATTAAAAAAAGTGCAAAGTTTTGCATAATACTCTTCAGCCCCGATAGGAGATGAAATTCCCAGATAATCCAGATCCGTATGCAGGGGGTAGTATTCATCAAGAAAAATCCCCAACGAGGGATCCGGGATTATCGGATTATTTCTCTCCTTAATATATAAGTCATAGTCCCAGGCATGGCCCCATATCGTATGAGTTTTTGCACTAATCGGATCTCTGACAATCTCAAGAGATCTCTCACCAGACATAAGTGCTATATCTGCTGGACGAATACCCCCCAGATAATAATATTTTAATAAAAGTTTATCACAAAGACCAAAAAATGCATGTTTCGGTTTAAGTGAGATTACTTTTTTAATAAAAGACATGAAAACAGCAATCGAAGCCCCTTGGGGAATCGTAGGGGGATTGGGAAACGATATCATTTGCAGCACACAATATTTTATATTATTTTTTGACAATAGATGGTAGATGAAATACGTATGAAATTGGTACGAAATAAATGAATTTACAATGGAATTCGAAGATATTTTTGATAATGATTGAACAATATCATGTCTGTTGTCGAATTTTTTGTATCCCTCAAAAACTACCTGACCATCGAGAACTATTCTCTCAATGAATTCTTTATGAAAAAACGGTGTGAGATCCCATATTTCTACATCAAATCCGTTACAAATTAATGTCTCAACACCAATAATATTAAAAAGTCTTTTATCAAGGGGTTGTTCTAATAAAATTATAATTTTATCAATTGGATTGCTCATGTTTCATGCTCCCGTTCTCATTACAATATATGGTTCAGTATAGGGAAAAATATGGTAGTGGATCCACCGGGACTTCAAGCAAACACTCCATGGTTAACAGGCCATTATCAGAATCATTGCGGAACTGAACAAATTATCGGGTTCTAAAGTTTTTATTTTTTTTGTGAGTATATTTAGGTCAACACAAGTACCATTCATCAAATCGTAAACGCAGATTAAACCCGCACAATTCCCCATAAGTCAGCAAGTCTGATTACAGAGAAAATGCCACCACGTATTTTTTTCCATCGCGCAGTTTTTACAATATATGATCCGGTATGCAATACTACGAGATATATCTGGAATGTCCGTATCAACTGCAATGGAGAAAATACTGCTTATCGCAAAAAACGAATGTGATATTTTGAAAGTTCCGGTGTATTTTCAAGAGGTTCCACAACCGCGAATGTTATAAAAGAAAATACAACACAGGTTGTTTAATGAAAACCCTGTTAGTCAGCACCTATGAAGATACAGGCGGTGCCTCGCTAGCTGCGAAAAGGCTTTTAGGGGGTTTAAAAAATATTGGCACTGATGTGCAAATGTATGTCCAGGTAAAAACTACGGACGATCCCAGTGTCCTGACTTCAGATTCAAGATTGTACAGAAGTACAACAATGGTGCGGGATTATGCTGATTCTGCGCCACTTCTACTTTATAAAAACCGACAAAAAACGTCATGGAGTGTTGGATGGCTTCCATATAACATTACTAAAAAAATAAATCTGATAAAACCTGATATCGTCAATTTTCATTGGATTAACGGCGGTTTTTTCCCGATTTCACAATTAAAAAAAATTAAGATACCAATTGTCCTCACCCTCCACGATATGTGGACATTCACCGGGGGTTGTTGTTATACAGGGGATTGTGAAAAATACAAAACACATTGTGGTGCATGTCCCCAGTTAAATTCACAATCGTATCGTGATCTCAGCTATTTCCTGTTTGAAAGAAAACGAAAATGTCTGGAGCCCATGAACATTGAGATCGTCTCGCCAAGCAGGTGGCTTGCGGATTGTGCCAAGAGCAGTGAACTGCTCAAGAAAAAAAATATCCATGTCATTCCGAACGGGATTGATCTGTCGGTGTATAAACCCGTAAATCAACAGTGGGCCCGGGAGATTCTTAACTTACCCATGGGGAAAAAATTTATACTTTTTGGAGCTGTCGGGGCAACTAGTCTCCCCCGGAAAGGATTCCAATATCTGCAATCTGCATTAAAAAACCTGCCTTCATCCATAAAATCAAACTGCGAACTCCTCACATTTGGGGATACTGTGACACCCAAAATGAATTCTGCAGGAATCCCTCACCATAATTTAGGAAAAATATCCGGCGAAATTGCATTATCTCTTGTGTATTCAGCATCCGATGTTTATATTTCACCGGCAATTCAGGAGGCATTTGGTCTTACCGTTTTGGAATCAATGGCGTGTGGAACGCCGGTTGTTGCATTTGATACCGGAGGAGCGCGGGACATAATTGAGCATAAATCCACTGGTTACCTCGCTGAGATTTATGATGCGGATAGTCTTGCCAGAGGAATTGAATGGTGTCTGTCAAATAATGAAAACGAGAAAGTACTCTCACAGAAATGCAGATCGCGATCAATAGCAATGTTTGATATTAACCACGTTGCACAGGAATATTATAACATTTATTCCCGCCTTACAAAAAAATAAATATCTACATGGATCAGAACGACAGGTTAACACAGAATCTCTTTTTAAGAGGTTACTACCATATTATGAAAATAAATATTGAAGCTAAACGTATAACGCCAAAGAACAATACCATAAATGTTCAATCTGAATTTATTTTTCATTTCCAAGGAGCGTCTGAAACATGAAAGTAATAATTCTTTGTGGAGGATATGGAACCAGGATTCGCGATGTGGCAGAAAATATCCCTAAACCGATGATCCCGATTGGAGAGTATCCCATTCTCTGGCATATCATGAAATATTATGCATCATGGGGGCATGATCATTTCACCCTCTGTTTAGGTCATAAAGGTGACATTATCCGGGATTTTTTTGCAAATTACCGTTCCCACATGATGGATTTTACCATTGATATCAGCGGCAAAAACTCGATTGAATATCATAATAAGCAGGTATTAGAAAACTGGAAAGTAACACTTGCTGAAACCGGACAGAATGCAATGACCGGTGCAAGAATAAAACGCGTTATGAAGTATTTTCAAGGAGAGGAAAACTTTATGCTTACCTATGGGGATGGAGTTGGCAATATTGACATTGAAAAATTGATCGACTTTCATCATTCGCATGGAAAAATCCTCACAGTTACTGGTGTGAGACCCCCAGGCCGATTCGGAGAACTCCAGTGCAATGATCACGGACGGGTCACTGAGTTCAATGAAAAGCCCCAGACAACCGGAGGACGAATATCGGGAGGTTTTTTTGTCTGCCGGAATGAGATTTTCAATTACATCGATGACAGAGAAGACAATGTTTTTGAACAGGGACCTCTGCGGAACCTTGTAGCAGATGGCGAAATGATGCTCTTTAAACACGATGGGTTCTGGCAACCGATGGATACTTCACGGGAATACCAGCTTCTCAATCAGCTCTACGAACAAAAGAAAGCCCCCTGGGTGATCTGGTGAAGACCGGTTACGAGATATTCCAGAATAAAAAAATACTGATAACCGGAGATACCGGTTTCAAAGGTTCGTGGCTGGCGTATTGGCTCCATCACCTTGGTGCCGAGGTATATGGATTAGCCCTGCCTCCTGACAGAGATTATGATCATTACGCTGCACTAGGCCTCGAAAAACTGATTCAACATAAGGATGGGGATGTACGAGATTTTAGCCAGATTCATGATTTCATGGAAAAAATTCAGCCGGAGTTTGTTTTTCATCTCGCAGCCCAACCCCTCGTACGAAAATCCTATAATGAACCGAAACTTACTTTTGATACCAATGTTGGCGGATCTGTCAATATTCTTGAAGCAGTAAGGCGTACCCCCTCGGTAAAAGTCCTGATAACAATAACTTCCGATAAATGTTATAAAAATAAAGAATGGTGCTGGGGATATCGTGAGAACGATGAACTGGGCGGCAAAGATCCCTACAGTGCTTCAAAAGCAGCTGCCGAACTCGTATACTCCGCATATCAGGACTCTTTTTTCAACGATAGGCCGCAATTCGGATCTGCAAGTGTCAGAGCGGGAAATGTGATTGGGGGTGGCGACTGGTCCACCGATCGGATTGTACCCGACTGCATCAGAGCTCTCGAAAAAAATAAACCTATTGAGTTAAGAAATCCCCATGCCACCAGACCCTGGCAGCATGTACTAGAGCCATTGTCCGGCTATCTTCTCCTTGCTTCATGCTTATATGAAAACCCGAAGCAGTTTGGAGGATCGTATAATTTTGGTCCTGAAAACCGGGAAATGCATACTGTACACGACGTTGCAAATGAATTGATTTCGGTGTGGGGTAACGGTGAAATTAAAATAACTAAAAGAGACAGTGATCCCCAGGAAGCAGGTCTTCTTCACTTGAATTGTGATAAGGCACATCATGATCTCGGCTGGTATCCCAGATGGGGTTTTAAGAAAACTATTGAGCAGACTGCAAACTGGTATAAATCAGTGAAAGAAGGAAAAAGCGCGGAATCTATCACCCGGCAACAGATTATTGAATATATGGAGAGTTGATAATGATCGAAGGTGTTTTTGTTAAACCGCTTCGGCAAATCCTTGACGAACGTGGCAAAATTATGCATATGATACGAAATGATGATCCGGATTTCATCAGTTTTGGTGAGATCTATTTCTCATCCATATATCCGGGGGTAGTCAAAGGATGGCACATCCATAAAAAAATGACCCTGAATTATGCAGTACCATTCGGCACTATCAAACTCGTTCTCTATGATGATCGTAATGCCAGTAAGACTTGTGGAGAACTGCAGGAAATTTTCCTTGGGCCGGAGAATTATTGCCTTGTTCAGATTCCCCCACTTGTCTGGAATGGTTTTAAAGGCGTGGGAACTACTCCCTCAATTGTTGCAAACTGTTCAACGATTCCTCATGACCCGAATGAAATTGAGCGAAAGAATCCCGACGACCCCAGCATTCCCTACAAATGGGAGCTCATAAACAAATGACTCGATCAATTCTCCTTACAGGTGGACTGGGATATGTCGGGGGAAGAGTTGCCGAATGGCTGACTAGGGATCCCGATTTTGAAATATTTGTTACATCAAGGAATCCGGCATCAGCAGTATTACCAGAATGGCTTTCAGGTTATCACTGCATCAAACTGGATATTCTTAATGATGAGGATCTAAAAAATTCCTGTAAAGATATTGATATCATCGTCCACTTTGCTGCATTGAATGAAATCGATTCCTTAAATGATCCCGGAAGAGCTCTTCTCGTCAACGGTCTTGGAACACAAAAACTCGTGAAATCTGCGGAAACTGCCGGAGTGAAACGATTCATCTATTTCTCAACGGCGCATATTTATCGCTCACCTCTTGAAGGGACAATATCTGAAACTACTATTCCCCGTCCGGTTCATCCCTATGCGATCTCGCACCGTACTGCAGAAGATTTTGTCCTCGCAGCGAACCGGCAAGAAAAATTTCAAGGTATTGTCCTGAGACTTTCCAATAGTATTGGCGCACCGATCAATGCCAAAGTTGACAGATGGTCTCTTATTGGAAATGATCTCTGCCGACAGGCAATAACAACCAAACAGATGCGACTTAAAACCTCTGGAATACAAGAAAGAGATTTTATCACTCTTCATGATGTGGCACGAGCGGTTTCTCATATGATCCAATTGCAGGATGACGCAATTGGAGATGGAATTTTTAATCTGGGTGGGGAAAATTCGGTATCCATTATTCAGCTGGCAACAAGAATTCAGGAACGCTGCAAATTAATGTTTAATTTCACACCGCCAATAGTGCGTCCGGAACCGTTACTCAATGAGAAGTGTGTGCCATTAAAATATTCAATTGAAAAGTTAAAGGCAAGAGGATTTAGTCTTAAAGGGAGTCTGGATCTGGAAATTGATAATACTCTTCTTTTCTGCCAACAACAATTTTCGGATTGCTTAATACCATGAATAGCCATAAGCCCATAGTATCTGTAATTATTCCTACATATAATCAGGCAGATTTGTTACAAAAGGCATTACACTCGGTAATAAACCAGACATTCCAGAATTGGGAAGCAATTGTAATAGATAATTATTCTGAAGATAATTCCAACGAAATTGTTGAATCAATCCGTGATCGCAGGATTAAATATGTGTTATTTTCCAACAAAGGAATAATCGCAGCATCGAGAAATCACGGAATTCATCTGGCAAGAGGTGATATTATCGCATTTTTAGATTCTGATGATCTTTGGTACCCCTCAAAAGTATCAACATGTCTTGATTACATTACACAAGGTGCTGATGCAGTATGTCACAGACTCTGGATCCGTAAAGATGGCATATTACAAAATACATTAATTCCAACACCCCCACATCAGATTTTTTATAAAACGCTTCTTTACAACGGAAACACAGAAATTGCAACCTCTGCAGTTATGATAAAAAAACAATGTTTCGACCGGTTTGGAGTTTTTTCTGAAGATCCAAGGATAGTAACTGCAGAAGATTATGAACTTTGGCTTCGTCTTACAAAAAGTAACATCAATTGGGGATTTATATCAGATGTACTCGGGGAGTACACGGTTCATAGTAAAAACGCCAGCAGTAATGTTAAAAGACAAATGATGGCTGAAGAGAAAGTGGTAATGAAGTATTTTAAGGAAATTAATTCTCCCCATATCGATGAACTAATATCCTATCGGAAAAGAAAAGTGATGTTAGTATTTCGCGCAGGAAAGCGGGTTTGGCAATCCGGTCATCATTGCGATTCCATACCTTATTTCTTCAAAGGAGTAGCCAACATATTTTTGTAGAGATCATTTTTCCAGAATTAAGAGAGAGAAAAATCCAGACAATGACGGCCAAAAAAGGCAAGGCTGATAATAATTCGTCCCCATAAGAGACAAAATATGAAAAAACTTAAAATTTTGTATAGTGTAGAGATACTATCACATTTGAGCTTAATACTAATAGGAGTTCCTATATCTTGATCCTCTGCTTCATCGCTGACGGACGCAGCATCCATACCCAGCGTTGGGTAGAATATTTTGCCCAAAAGGGACACGAAGTTCACCTTATTACCTATGACCCAATGGGACGGGATATAACTGAGGTCAATGAACATGTGATTACCTCACGCTGGAAAAATCTCTACCTTTCCTTTATCCCCTGTCATATCGCAATAAAAAAACTCGTACATAAAATCAAGCCGGATCTTATCCATGCTCATTTCATTGCAAAGTATGGATTCCATCTCCTTGGATTAAACGTTCATCCTTCAGTTGTATCAGCCTGGGGTGATGACATTCTCATTCTCCCAAAAAAGAGCGGATTAATTCATCGATATACAAATAAGGTCCTTACCAGTGTAGATCTTGTATACGCAGTATCGCACAATATTAGTGACCATATCAGCGCTGATTTTAATATCCCGGCTAATAAAATTCACTATCTTCCGTTTGGTATTGACACGGATCTTTTCGCACCAATACCAGATAAAAAAGATTGTAACAGGATCACGATTAAAATATTCTCCAACCGGGGATTCTTTCCGGTATATGATAATGAAACTCTCGTAAAAGGTTTTGCCCTTGCGTATCAAAAAAATAGCAGTTTCCGTCTCATTCTCAAAGGAGAGGGACCCGATGAACAAAAAATCAGGGATCTCGTTTCCTCCCTTGGTATTTCTGATCTCGTTTCATTTAAGAAAAAAACAGATTACACTGAGGTCCCAAAAGACTACCGGAACGCAGATATATTTATCACAACTTCAATATCCGATGGAACCCCTGTCTCGATATTGGAAGCGATGGCAAGTGGTCTGCCTTGCATCGCCACTTCTGTTGGGGGAATTCCGGAATGGATAGAGGACCAGAAATCCGGGCTTCTTATTCCCCCAGGTTCACCGGAGAGCGTTGCAAAAAGTATTCTTGCATTAGCCCAGGATTCTGCATTCTGTACTCAACTAGGTATTGCAGCACGCAAGACAATCGTTGAGCGCGGCCAGTGGAATATCCTGATGGCACAAGCAGAGAAAGATTATCTGGAACTCATCAAAACATATAGACAGGACAGATCATGAAATGGCAGGATAAACGGGTATTGGTGACCGGGGCCGGAGGATTTATCGGCAGTCACCTTGTTGATGAGTTACTCCACAAAGGTGCGGAGGTCACCGCGTTCGTGCATTACAATGCCCGTAACGACTGGGGAATGCTCGAAGGACGATATAATGACAAAACCCCAAACCTTTCCGTTATAGCAGGTGATGTAACTGATTCCCTGTTTGTGAAAAAGGCAGTCTTGGAAAAAGAGTATGTTTTCCATCTCGCTGCACTCATCGGCATACCGTATTCCTATGTAGCACCCGAGTCCTACATCAACACCAATGTCAAAGGCACCCTTAATATTATGCAGGCGTGTCTTGATGCAAACGTAAAACGCGTTGTCCATACATCGACCAGCGAAGTATACGGGACTGCACAATACACACCTATCGATGAGAAGCACTCACTCCAGGGACAGTCCCCCTACTCCGCAAGTAAAATCGGGGGGGACAAAATTGCAGAATCATTTTACTGTTCTTTCGGATTACCAGTAACTACCATCCGACCGTTCAACACGTTCGGCCCCCGCCAGTCCACAAGGGCTGTTATCCCCACGATCATCACCCAGGCTCTCACGTCCAATTCCATCAAACTTGGATCACTTACACCGATCCGGGATCTGACCTATGTTGCAGACACCGTACAGGGTTTTATCAAATTTGCCGAGAGCCCAAAAACGGTGGGAAAAACGGTTAACACCGGTTCCGGCCGGGGAATAACTATCGGAGAACTGGCGGCACTCATCATCAGACAGATGAATCCGGATGCTACAATTATCTGCGACGAAGAACGAATCCGTCCTGATAAGAGTGAAGTCATGCAACTTCTTTGTGATAACCGGTTAGCAAAAGATCTTGCCGGCTGGGAACCTCAGTACACACTCGAAGACGGACTTGCTCATACGATTGAGTGGATGAGAGAACATATCTCATCCTACAAGACAGGAAGCTACACCGTTTAGGAGGAATAGATGCAGGCAATTATTCTGGCAGGAGGAAAGGGACGAAGGCTGCTTCCCTACACAACCGTGCTTCCAAAACCCCTGATGCCGATCGGCGATTATCCCATTATCGAAGTTATCCTCAGGCAACTCAAAAGGTGTGGTTTTTCAAAGGTTTCTATATCCACAGGGTATCTCCATGAGTTAATTCATGCGTACCTGGACAGTAACAAAACGCTTGGCCTCAACATATCCTATTCTCATGAGGAAACACCCCTTGGCACTATCGGCCCGCTTCGACTGGTCGAGGAACTCGAAGATACATTCCTCGTGATGAATGGTGATATCCTTACAGATCTTGATTATAAAAAACTCATCGAATTTCATAAAGGACACAAGGCCATTGCAACCGTTGCAACGTACCAAAGGGATGCGAATATTGATTTCGGGGTCCTTGAAACGGATTCCGAGAAGAAAATTATCGCGTTCCGGGAAAAACCCACCTACCATTTCAATGTCAGCATGGGAGTGTATGTTTTTTCGAAAAAAATTCTCGATTTTGTCCCCGCAGACACTCCCTTCGGGTTTGACCAACTGATGTATGCTCTGATTGCAAATAAAGAGGAAGTGTACAGTTATCCCCATACCGGTTACTGGCTCGATATCGGGAGACCGGATGATTATGCACGCTCAATTGAAGAATTTGAACGATATAAAGATCGATTCCTCCCATGAAGGTGCTCATTACCGGTGCCTCCGGGTTTTCCGGAGTCCATATGATCGAGTTCCTGTCAACCCAGGAGGATATCAGACTTACCTGTCTTGGCAGAAATGCACCTGCCAATTTTTCTCGTACTCAAAATATATCCTGGGTTCAAGGAGATATCCTCGATCCTGATAAAATGACGGAGGTGATATCTAACGTAAATCCAGATGCCATTATCCATCTTGCCGGATTGAACCATGGTTCTCTTCAGGAAATGCAAAAGACAAACGTTACCGGTACGCAAAATATTCTCGATGCAACACTAAAAATAAACCCGGAATGCCGCATCCTTGTGATCAGTTCTTCTGCCGTATATGGGTACGCAGGAAATACGCCGATTCCTGAGACCTGTATGTTAAAACCTCTTTCAGAGTATGGGGTCAGTAAAGCAGCTCAGGATTCCCTGTGCCTGACATACAATAAAACCAAAAAGTGTCAGGTTGCAGTTGCGCGACCATTTAACCTCGTTGGGCCTTCTCAACCAGCATCTTTCGTGTGCGGGAGAATTGTACAACAGGTGATCGAAATTGAACAAGGGAAAAGGAGAAGTCTTGATCTTCTTGAAATCCAGTCATCCCGGGATTTTATTGATGTAAGGGATGTAGTGAAAGCATACTGGATGTTGCTTATCCACACAAAATTCAGGGAGGATTGCGCGGGAAAAGCATTCAATATCGGTTCAGGAAAAACGTTTGCTGTTTCCACGGTGATCGACATGTTGCAGGAAATTACCGGTGAAATTTATCCGCTGCACCTTCCGGCATCTTCACCACCCATTATCATACCTTCGCAAATGAGTGATAATACCCGTATTCATCGCACTACCGGCTGGAGTCTCCGGATATCGTTAAAAGAGTCTTTGTCAGATATGCTGAATGCAGCAAGAAAAGATCCGGGCTCCTGAAAACACAGCGATATGCATAACGGGAAAAACAGATAAACAAGAGTGGTTACCGAAATAATAAGGCTGAACAATTCACGTCAGAAACTGAAACACTCATATCAATTTTTATTCCAACATTTGCCAGTTTTTCTAACCTAAATTATCCCCATCTCACTCAATCTCGCCGGCAAATACGTCTTAGTCACAAAGTCCAGCCCCCGCGCAGCAAACGCCTGCTGTTCAGACTTCAGTCCCAAACTAATCTGTAAATTGATCTGCTTCTTCCAGTATTCCGTTGCAAACCGGGGATCAGTCAGCTCCGCATGTAGAGCCTCAACATCCTTATCCGATAATTTATCGGACGGCAGGTTGTAATCCCGGATATCACTCGGCTGCAATCCCAAAAACTGCGCCTTTGGCGTTGCCAGCAGTTCCGACATGTGCGCACTCTTGATCGAACCATAAGCAACCGAGGCAAAAATACGGTACGACCACGGGTCACCGTCAGTAAAAACCATCACAGGAAGATTCCAGGTCGTACTGATCTTGTTGAGCATGCGTCGGGTGGAACGGGCCGGCTGGCCTTTTAAGTGCACAAGGATCGCGTTGTGCTCCTCGTCGAACCCGTTCTCGATAAGCCGGTCATACATACCACCCGTTTCGAGTGCGATCACAAATTTGGCATCATGATCCACAAACTCGATGTTCTCAACATTGTTGGGGATCGTATACCCGGCCTGCCCCACATCATCCTGGCAATGAATCGCCCGCATGCCCCTCCGGGTCTCTTCCCGGATCCGCATAGGTCCGTAAATGGATGCGCCATTCTCTTCGGGATGGAGATGGAAACCCTCGCGCGGGACTTCTGAGATGATCTCAAGGTCTTCGATGAGGAAATTGCTCTCTTCCTGAGCCCCAAATTTCGCCCGCTTCCAACCCTCCGAGATGTAATACATCTCCCTGAGTGTTGACGAGCGATTCTCTTTCAGCTGTTGTTTGATAAACCCAATTACGTACGCCATTTTCAGGAGGTGTGTAGCGCTCTTGGCAGACGCAGCGGTGCGCATACTCTCCTTGTCCCCATATTTCCAGACTTCGCTGGCATCATCGTATTCGATATTATATTTCGTTCGCGTGGGAAGCGAGATGGAGGGGATCTCACCTGCCTTCATCTGGTCGTACCATGCGCTTGCAATCCTGAGCAACGCCGTCATCGACTTCTTTTCCAGTTCCTCTTTAGACATCGAGATCCACCACCATCTTCTTGTTATCGTCAATGCCCCGGATGTCAAGCAGTCCCCCGCCCTTCC
>JANYBK010000123.1 GCA_025360805.1 Methanomicrobiales archaeon | reverse complement strand
AAGTTTTTTGGGGTGTTGCGCAAAAGGTTACGGTATGAAATTAATGACACTTTTTGGAGGGGGTCGGGAATGGGAATTTTTTGTAAAAAGTCCTTCCTCTTTGTGCCGTGGAGGACGGTTCATTACATTCCGTTCTTCCTTTTCTGATTCAAACACGATTGAACAGGCAGGGTCGATAATCAATTCGAGAAAAACGATATGTACCGGCAGCAGGACCAGTGGCATGTTGAAGAGCACAGGAATGAGCGACATGCCGGCAATGGGAACGTGGATGGAGAAAATATACGCCATTGCTTTTTTTAAGTTATCAAAGATTCTCCGTCCCAACCGCATCGCAGATACAATGGACGTAAAATTATCATCGAGCAGTACGAGGGAGGATGCTTCCCGGGCCACATCCGTCCCCCGCCCGCCCATGGCAATACCGATGTCAGCAGATTTCAGGGCAGGAGCATCATTCACCCCATCGCCGGTCATCGCTACCACCTCACCGGCAGATTTTAAGGCATTGACAATCCTCAGTTTCTGTTCCGGAACTACCCTTGCAAAGATGCTGACCGACCGGATTTTCTTTAAGAGTTCCGCTTCGCTCATTACGTCAAGCTCAGTACCCGTGATACAGGTATCGGTGTCATCAAGGCCAATATGCCGGGCGATATTCTTTGCAGTCAGCGGGTAGTCCCCGGTGATCATGACAACCCGGATTCCTGCAGTATAACATTCCTTCACAGCGTCTGCAACCTGCGGGCGTACGGGATCTGCAAACCCGACAAGCCCAAGGAAGGTAAACAAAAAATCATGCTGTCCGCCGGGAAGTTCAGGCCGTTTAAAAGATGCCTTTGCCACGCCAAGAACTCTCAGTCCCTCCGAAGCCATCGTGTTGATATCGACTGCAAGTGCCTGCTGTTTTGTCTGGTCGAAATGGCACAGATCTGCTATTGCTTCCGGAGCTCCTTTTGCAGCGATAATATAGTCATTTCCGACGGGCGACCTCCATACATTTGACATCGCAAGCAGTTCAGGTGAGAGCGGGTATTCCACAATAAGCTCCCAGCCGGTATGGATATGTTCGATCTTTCCTAAATCGCCTTCCCTCAGCTGGATCAATGCCTTTTCCATGGGATCGAAAGGATCTTTCTTACAGGCAAGAATGGCAAACTCTGCCAGTTCATGACAGATCTCTTGTACCGAATTTTTTCCTGTGGCATCGTGGGTGCAAAACTGTCCCCTGGCAAAAAAGGTTTGTACGGTCATCCTGTTCTGGGTGAGTGTGCCCGTCTTATCCACGCAAAGCACGGTTGCCGAACCCAGGGTTTCTATCGCGGGCACCTGCCGGGTCAGCACATTTTTTTTAGAGATTCTCCATGCGCCAAGCGCGAGGAATACAGTTAAGACAACAGGGAACTCTTCGGGCAGGATCGCCATCGCAAGCGTAATTCCCGCAAGGAGCCCTTCAATCCAGTTACCCCGGCTCATACCATATACGACTACGATAATTGTGCACAGGATGAGGCCAACGATGGCAATTGACCGGACAATCCGTGAAATTTCGCCCTTGAGCCGGGTCTCGTCCCGCTCCACCGTTTGCAGGACGCAGCCAATCTTGCCCATCTCGGTCCGAGCGCAGGTGGACCGGACCTCGGCAAGACCCTGGCCCTGAACAACCAGTGTTCCCGAGTAGACAAACGGCTGGTCATCACCACCGGGTCGTTCTACCTTTAATCCCGTGACCCACGGTATTTTCCGGACCGGGACCGATTCACCGGTAAGGAGTGATTCATCAACAGAGACGTTATTGGAAGAGATGAGGACGCCATCGGCTGCGATCCTGTCACCTTCGACAAGTATGAGCATATCACCGGTAACTACTTCGCGGCCGGCAATCCGTTTCTGTTCACCATCACGGATAACCAGTGCACGGGGACTGGATAGATTCCGCAGCGCATCAAGGGCCCGCTCGGTCTTCTGTTCCTGGTATACCGTGATGCCGATGATGACGAATACAAAACTCATCAGCATGATTCCCTCGGTTACATCACCGAGCACAAAATAGATCAGGCCGCTTGCGACCAGCAGGATGAACATCGGCTCCTTGATAACTTCTAATGAGACTCTCAAATTAGCCCAAACCAACCGATTTCTAATTTGATGGCCCTATCCCCGCCGTTAACCGGCACGAGATAAAAATGGATAGGCAAAGCTAATGGCAGGAATTATATTTTTCCTTGTCGATTCTGTCAGTATGAG
>JANYBK010000106.1 GCA_025360805.1 Methanomicrobiales archaeon | reverse complement strand
ATCCAGTGAAGAAAAATAAGTTCCTGAATACGGTTTCGTATTTACTCCGTTTGGGGTTCATTGGCAATGAATTATCTCAAACGGAGGTCGATTATTCTTCTGGTATATTTTATGTCATCCTAATTTTGGAGAAGAACCATTATAAATTATTTGATATTCGATCCTATCCGATCAAAGGGCGCTATTGAACATCTGGAACGTATGTGCAGGAATATTGTTAAACATACATAATGCAACCTGAACTCAGCAGCAATTAAGAGGTGTTGCTCTGCTTACGACTGATGATCTATACCAGAAAAGGTTCGCATAATGTTTTTTTAAAAGAAAAGAAATCTATTTCATATACAACAAGAAACATAGTCAACAGGTTCCGCTCTATGACGACGATGATAAAAAATCACACGCAGGTCCAGGTTCCAGCCGGCACCGGGAAAACAGCCCGGGCTACAAAGAAAAAACCTGCCGCAAAGGGTTTTTTCGGACTGCTGCCTGACTGGAAGATCGATACTCAGGCACTCAAAGATGAATTGCGCGACTAAAATCATGTACTCGTATTTTGCCGATTCGTATGCTCTTATCGAGATGTTAAAAGGGAATGAAAATTACCGGTCTTTTCAATCCGAGCGCCTCATAACAACAGAATTTAATATCTGTGAAGTAGGATTTGCCGTGTGCAGAAATTATCCCACGAATGCATCCCAGATTCTAAAGACGGTAAGAAAAATGGTCGCTCTCCAGGCAACCCGTGACGAAGACTATTGTTATGGTGCAGCAAGGAGAAAGGAAGCATCAGGTCTGGGAAAGAAACTCTCGACAATCGATTGTGTCGGGTATTCTGTCGCAAACCGGCTGGATATACCATTCCTGACCGGTGATCGCGAATTTGCTGATATGGATAATGTGCAATTTGTTCGCTAGCTACGATTTTTATCCGTTCTGAATCAGTTTTCCGGCCCTTTCGCTTCATGTCAGAACCTTTAATAAGCGTCACATCTCCGCACCCAACTACTCACAGACCGGCACATCCCTGCCATTCCGGAAGATATCAGTACAATGGTAATCTAACGGCAATCAGCCCCGTCCCCGAACCGAAATTTGACCCGATGTTGTATCCGACAGGAAACTCTCAACCATCTTCAATTTGCACTCATCATTACTGGCCCGTAAACCAATACAACCGATGGGCAGAGCCCTTGTTAAGCATCCTCAACCGATACCCTCATCACCTCCGCCCCTCCAGTGAAATATATGGTCACGCTACGTTCGGCAACACTTGCAGCGGTCTGTATCCTGGTACCCGTAATTTCAGGTGCAATCGTAGGCCTCCTCACAATGGGCGGGATCCTTAACTGGTATGCCACGGTCAACAAACCCTGGTTCACGCCACCGGGTTACGTCTTTGGCCCAGTCTGGACGGTCCTCTACATCCTGATGGGGATCTCCTTGTACCTTGTCGTTTCTCAAGGGTGGGAGAAAAAATCCGTAAAGACCGGTGTGCTTATTTTTGCACTCCAGCTTGTGGCAAACCTCGTATGGTCAGTCCTCTTCTTCGGGTTGCAATCACCCATCGCCGGCCTTGTTGATATCTTCCTGCTGCTTGCGCTGATCACTGCAACGATCGTGGCATTCTACCGGGTGTCAAAACCTGCCGCCATGCTGCTCGCTCCCTACCTTGCCTGGGTCTGCATCGCCACGTGCCTGAATGCCGGAGTCGTGCTCCTGAATTAAAAAAAACATTCCTGCGGAAACACTACGGATGCGAACCAAAAAAAGTGTTAACTTCCTTTTTTAATAACTGTTCTTCCCCATCACAACCCCGCGTATCCCGCCCCGGGGCTCTTTGACGTCCCCGGTATACCGGGGGATCATGTGACAATGGCAGTGCATCACCGTCTGCCCGGCCGCTACACCGGTATTGAACCCGATGTTGTACCCGGCTGGCGTAAAATTCTCTTCGATCACTTTTTTACATTCATCGATCAGGGCAAACATTGCAACCTTCTCCTCAACTGACATAGTAAAAATAGTTGGCGTATGCCGGTATGGCATCAGGAGCAGGTGTCCCTTGCTGGCCGGGAACCGGTCCCAGCGGGCATAGCAGAGCTCGTTTTTTGCTACAATATCATCGGCAAAAGGCTTGCAGAACGGACATTTCACAGGTCCCATGTAAGAGATATTTTAGACATTGACAGGGTAAGAATTTTTTGAATTTACCGTGTCGGTCGGGGACCCGGGCTTTTTTTTTCGTGCTGTTAAGGGGCAAAAAGCCCCTTTTGAACATCATCCCCGGGAAACAGAATCATTTATTGATTCCATAAGGAAATGGTGAATCAGGAGGTTTTTTTTATGAAAGTCTATCTCGATGTGTGCTGCCTGTGACGACCGTTTGACGACCAGAAGATCAACTGCATTCATCCTGAAGCAGAAGCCATCAAGGAGATCCTGATGCGATGCACCCAGGACTGGACACTGGTAACCAGTGATGCTGTCAGTTTTGAGATTTCACGTATTCCTGACAGAACCCGGATGAAAAAAGCCCAGAACCTCACCGATCTGGCAAAAGAGCATGTAGCGATTACAAAAACTGTTTCCAGACCCCCCGAATCCCTCCTTCCATAAAAAACGGTTTTTCCCATCGCCACGCTGCACAACCCACACGTTTATCCAATCTCCCGTAGAACAAAACAATTTGTATGAAGATTGCAGTAACTATTCTCGTCATTATCCTTGCTGTGCTTGCCTGTGGGTGTACGGCAACCGCACCATCTGCAACACCGGCTGCATCAACGACCCCGACTACCCCGACTACCCCGAGCCTTAAGGGAACCTGGTCCGGTACGATGCTGGGCTATGAAGAGAAAATTGGGTTTACAGACTATGGCAAAATGCCGATAACAATGGTAGTGACGGAACAGCAGGGACGGCTTTTTTCCGGCTATCTGAAGTTTGGCGTTAACAGCACCGGGACGCTTGCGATGGCCGGTGTTATTGGGCGCGATGGTAAAACGTTTGCCCTGGTCGAGAATGTCAACGGTTACACGACCGGCGAGCTCATCGGAACTGACACTATTGAACTGACCCACGTAGACGACGCCGACCCTTACAGCGTGGCGCTGGACACGTTAAAGAGAGTATAGGTACGGGCACCGGAAAAAGTGTATTCTTTTTTTTAGACCGACCTTATCCTAACTGTATAATTTCCCTTTAATACCCGTTTTCCCCCACCCAATTAGTCCCGCCACTGGGTTCTTTGACACACACCATTCCGGAAGATATCAGAACAATGGCACACCCCCGGCAATCAGCCCGGCCGCAACACCGGCATTGAACCCGATGATCTACCCGGCAAAAAAATTCTCCATTACCATTTCCCCGCACTTTCACACCGCCAACCGGGTTCCTTATCCTCACGAGTTTCGACACTCTGGATAAGGAACGTGATTCAACCATGAAATCCAAAACCTCAATAATAAAATCCAATAGAGGACCCCTCCTCCCTCTCGTTATAGAGATCCGGGAGCTGGTACAAAGCGCTCGTAAGGCCGCCAGCCAGAACATAAACACCCTTCAGGTCGCCACAAACTTCGAGATTGGCCGGCGGATTGTGGAGTATGAACAGGAGGGAAGCAGACGGGCGGAATATGGGGAGCGAATATTGACAGAACTCTCACACCGGCTGACCGAAGAAATTGGTCGTGGTTTCTCAACAACTAATCTCAAATACATGCGCCTGTTTTATATCGAATATCAGGATTCAACTCCGCAAATTGCGCAAACACTGTCTGCGCAATTGCCAGCCAAAGTACTGACGGAAACACCAATTGGTCAGACACTGTCTGACTTATTCATACCCCGATTTACTCTCAGCTGGTCGCACTACATCTTCCTCATGAATATCGATAACCGGAATGAGCGCCGGTTTTATGAAATCGAATCCGGACAAAACCAATGGTCACTTTCAGAACTCAAGCGGCAGTTCAACTCAGGGATCTACGAACGGCTCGCCCTCAAATGCCTCGCCCGGAACCTCACATGGGGATTGGCCCATAGAGGAATAGGTTATTCTTCCGGGCAAAAAGACAAAATATTCATCATTTCTGCAATCTTTTTTCTGTACCAATTTCTCGTAAGACTTTTCCCTAAACAGGGTACTTTTTGTCTTTTTGCCCGGACTTATGTAAAATATTTTCATTCATACTCAGTAAAGAGATGACTGGCCAATGCGCTGGTTCTCAGCAACAATCCGCTCCAACTCATATTTCAGCCGGACCCCTGACCAGATCCGTTCATACCCGGACTTACCCCCGTCAACGACACCACGTTCCCGCAGCGCATTCCAGAGTTTCGTGGATGAAATCCGGTGTCG
>JANYBK010000050.1 GCA_025360805.1 Methanomicrobiales archaeon | reverse complement strand
CTACTTCATCTTCTGGAAGGCAAACTTTTACTTGCAGTGGGACTATAATTTCCATTTGGGGTGGTCTCCTTTTGTTTTGGACTAACAATGAGATCATCCCATTCAGGATATTATCTTAGCCGATCTTTGGACACAATCAATTTTTTTTAGTATCGTCTTACGTTTCGTTACCGGATGTCAAACGTCTTACCAATCCCATTTACAGAACGAATGCCTTCTCCATAATTTACTACAGGGGTTGTCCCCTCACGTCTCTTGTCCCTTTCATCCAGATGCACCTGCCATCATCAGTCATGTGGATTGATGGGTCGACATTTGTTGGTAATGTAAAAAGAGCATTCTCTGTAGGGTAGGGCACACCCGAATCTACGCTCATGGAAACCAGATCCTCTGTTCCAGTCAATATACTGGAATATGTTCAGGTCGATGAAGTGAGAATCCCACGACTTTAGTTGTGGTAGATGTATATGAAACGATATTCCTGGATGGATTGGTCACCGATAAGTCAAATTGTGTCGGTGCACCCCGCTGCAAGCAGCGGGGCATGATTCGCACCGCCACCAGACTTTCCCCTAAACAGATGTAAGTTTTTCATATTGGGTGCGTCAGGGTTTATTTAGATTTTAGATCGCCTTCCTTCATCCCCGCAGCAAGCTGCGGGGTATTCAATTAAAATAAATAGAATGTATGAGGGTGTTGCACAGTTCGAAAAATGGATGGTTGTTTATAGACTCGGTAGGAAAATCTCTTCAATTTGCGACGGGTTTAGACATTTTTTGCATTTGTGCAACGACCTCGTATCAGGAACGATATTTTTTCAGATTTAATTCCAAGACCCCATCGGTAAAACGCTTTTTACTCAATCTCGCTTCACAAGGGACGGTGATCACTTTGTTGTATGTATTTTTGGGGTCAGATGCTGCAATAGTAATCGATACTTTTTCGAGATCGATTTTGATTGCTTCTTCGGCAGATGACATCTTGATTCGGAGTAAAATGCCGGAGAGAAGAACGCAATTGGAACGGATCTTATTTCTCGTTGATTTCGATCCTGGCGCGATCTGATCGCTGTCTAATTTTGCTGCGTGAGAATTTCAGTTAGCTTATGCATTCAATGAAAAGTGGAATAGGGTTGAGTATGACCCACAGGGATCATTTTTTTTGCTATTTCTCATGGGTAAGGTGGGGATTCTTATTTGATCTGCACCTGATGTGATTGGGAAAACGCCTTAAATTATCTATGTTTTTTTTGGGGTCAGGAATGGGAATTAAAAAATATCTAATACACCAGAACGAAATACGCCATCGCAGTCGTTAAAAAGGCGCCTAAAAGAATGATGATAGCTACAGGGAGTATGAACCCCATCATGCTGTTGACTGTAGAAGCAATCTGGGAGATTCGCTGCGAGCCAAAGACCACAATCCCCTTGCACCATGCAGTCGATCCTTCGGAACGGGCAGGGGCGGTATCGGCAATGGCTTCCATGACCGCTTCTTTCACCAGTGGGAAAAATGCATCTACGTTGACCTTGAGTCCAACCTGATTTCTTCCGGAGATGGTGTTGACAACGTGGGTATCGGTTGTGGTAATCTCGCACTCGTCAACATGGAAGAGCAATCTCCTGCGAATCTCGTCACGGGCACCGGTCTGCATATTGTTGCCATCAAAGAGGACGTAAGCAGTCTTCTGTACGCCTGCTTCTATGACAAGAACCTGTACGCCGAGATCGCCAAATCCCTCCTGCCGTGAGAACGGGAATACCCGTGACGCATATCCAGCAGAGAACGGGATCTGCTTTTTTTGTGCAGTTGCGGAAAACGCGGCATCTGTAGCGCCACCATACTCCATAGCGAGTTCTGTTGCCGGGTGGACCCCGTCAGACAAAGCATCCATGCAGTTGTGGGCATCGACAAAAGCAACATGACGGAAATATTTCTCTCCGGATTTCATGATGGCATAACCGACAGAAAATTCAAGGTCTTCGGTGACTAGCGGTGAACGGGTTGCAATTATTAGGACGGTATCTCCAAATGCCTGTGTGAGCACATCCACAGATCCGCACCGGGACCTCACCGATTCGGTGCAGGTAGTGTTTGAGCAGGATGGGGGGAGGGTCTGCTTTACTGCGGCTCCCACTTTTCTTACTTCAACCTCATCAACCGGGTTAAAATCGTGCGACGCGGAACCGTGAAAGACCATCGAGCCGTTACCGAGTATCCCGTGAAGGATCTTTGGCAGATTACTCCCACCAATCTCACCGAGGGGACCGGGATGGACGTTTGGGACAGTTACTATGATCTCCTCTTTTGCTTCCCGCTGCATAACGAGAGAAACCTGTGGAACAACAACACTCTCACCAATGCTTCTGAAGAAATCGTCAAGCTTTTTGCTGCCTTCTGACAGGTGAGCAAGAAACGCATTTGCCAGTTCGAGTGGTCCGACTTTGAAGTTTGCCTTCATCGGGCGTTCGATAACGATGATGAATAGAAGGACAGCAATAGCAAAGACGATGTGAAGGAGAATAGAAAGCTGAACGAAATGCAATCCGAGGAAGGGTGCCGCCCCCAGAACAGCGATTCCGGAGTGAAGAAGAGCGGGAATTACAACCCGCCTTAGGTGGAAATCAACAACCGCTGCAAGGAGGAGCATCCTGAACGTAAAAACAATAGCAAGTGAGATTGCAAAAAAGACAGGAAACGAGGACCTGATAAGCAGGATTGGCGAGAGTGAGATGAAGAGAGATATGATTAGACCGATGGCCGCTGTGAGTCCGGACCAGCCGTAATCTAATTTTCCGGAAAACCACCGGGCCAGAAGGGGTGTCAGGGCAAGTGCTGCGAGTGCCGGGAGGAGGTATGCGGTGACAGGAAAGATATTAGGGTGAGTAAAAGATTTTCCGGTTCCTAAAATCGACATGACCTCAACACAGCCGGAGAGAATGAGAATGAGGGCAAGCGACTTTGCCCATGACGGGCTGGTCACGATATATTTCGAGAGTGCTTCTAATTTGAGATCCATTTCGCCAGTCAACGGGTATCTCTCCTGTTTGGTCATCCCCCTCTCCGAACTCGATAATTTCAGCTGGTCTGAATCGGGTGTCTGAGAGGGGGTTGAAAATAATTCTTTTAGTTGAGTATGGTTATTGTTATTGCATGAATGTATCCGCTCATGCGGTAATCAATCGACTTGAACATAATAAAAAACTTCAAAGATCCATAAGAAACATCGGGATCCGGATTTATGTGAGATTATAAAACCCCAGGCAATCGTAATTGAATCTTGATTGTAAGTAACTGAATCAAGTGATTTTAGTACCGCTCAAAGTAACATTCTCCTGATGCCAGTTTTTCCCCAGGTTTGAGAGAAAGAACCAAGTTATCAGCATGATCAAGGCACACATAGGCTGAGCAACACCCAAATCCCTGGTATCCGATGGCATCCTTCTCACAGTACTCGCATTTTATTTTTTCTGCCATGGTAATTTATTTTCATCTTCTTTTGATAGATATATTTTCTTTTTTCCTGGAAGCTGTCCCGATTTAATATCTGAATATTTTTTCATCACATCCAGAAAGAAAAAATAAATAACCTGCACAAGGTAGCATTTTTGTCATTTCTCGCTCTTGTAACTGTCGAGGCTGGCAGGACTTTTATCTTAAACCCGGAATTTAGCGCAGACAGATTCATGTACATCGATTACTAACACGGTTACGATTATTCTCTCGTTGGGACAAAAATCAGCAAGAGTATTATCTTCCAATTCTAAATTCCTGCATCACATTGCTATCCGGTAAATGCGTCTATGGCTATACATGCCTATGTTTCCACATCGTATTGAATACAATAATAATCTCTGATCAAACAAGCTGAGTAAAATCAAAGAGTGTGGAAGCAGATCCGGAATATTCGGTAGGGGCCTTACAAAAAATATATCATAAAAATGACAGAGAAAAAAATTAAATCCCATTAAAAAAATGTTCAATATATGATAATTGCTGACATATTAACGCCGATTTCAATTGTCATTGAATTTTTAATAGTGCTCGTAGGGTGTTATGCAGGGATGGTGCTGAAAAAGCCAGCAGGATACCTCTTTGCTGTAACATTCCTGTTATTCGGGATGTATGATTTCTTTTACATTATCGGCATTAGTCCAGACATCATTGCGATTATAAATCTCATAGCGGTACTTGCGGCATTAGGGGGAATATCTCTCCTTGCCAGAAGATCATAATCTTACTTTTTTGTTTCATACAGGGTCTATGCTACTCCTTAACATGGATGTCAAAAATTGCTACAAGGGATAAGACGTTCACTCATTTAATTCCGGGTTCAAGTTGAAAAAAATGTTTAAATAAGTTGGCCCGGTGTGGCGGACTTGGATAATACGAGCATAAATACAGTTCCATTCTCTGGATTACTGGTTACAGTAATATCCCCGTGTAATTTTTCTGCCATCTGTTTTGCAACCGGAAGACTAAGTCCGATAACGCCGGATTTTTCGAGCAACTTCGATTCATCGCCCACATAATAGGGCTTGAACACATTGGGAATGATTTCGTGTGCAATAAATGCGCTGCTGTTTCTTATCAAAAAATAATTATTGGTTTCATCATCATAATGCGAGATCTCAATTTTTGCAGGGGGTTTCGAATACCTGATGATATTGTATATCAGGCTCTGGATGATCAGGAAAAAATATTCGCTGTCTGTTATGATTTTTAAGTCGTCACGTATTGTGATGTCTATGGTAATATCGCTGGAACATCGAATGACAGTGATATACGAAATTAGCAGTTGTCGCGGAGAAATTTCCCTGTAATTCGGCTTGAATTTCGGCAGCATCTGTTCAGGGCCGTATCCCAGACCGCTCAATTTGAGAATGTGCTCAATAATCTCCCGCATCAGGTCAATATTTTTTGAACATTTGCCAAGGATTACTTTAGCATCCGCATTCATACCATAGGAATCCGGATCGTCAAGCATGAGCTGAAGGTATCCCATAACCGGCTGAAGAGGAGTGCGGAGTTCATGGGCGGCAAGGATGAGAAATTCCCGTTTTCTTATCAGTTCATGTCGGAGATCTTCTTCAATCTTACGTAGCTCCGTTATATCAAGGAGTGAATAGACTCTTCGAGGAGTCTCTGGTATCATATCGAGGATCACATATACATTTTTGATATTGCCATAACGATCCTTAAGCCGGAATTCATAATGTTGTGGCAGTTTGTCTGCCCCATTTCTGACGAGTTCATGGAATTCTGTCACTATCCCAAGGTCATTGCAAACAACAAAAGACAGCAGGCTGATTACCTCTGCCAGTTCCTTATTTGCAAAACCAACCATTTTTTCAAATTCTGTGTTTGCCAGATAGATGGTCAGATCATCGTCGACAATGGCCATTGCAGTCCCGGTATTTTTAAATATGGCCCTGTACAGGATCTCTGATTGTTGCAGACTTTCTTCAGTACGCCGCCGCTCTTCATCGATATCAAGCGTAGAAACGATCGCATCCAGGATCCGTCTCTCTTTTTCATCAATGGCAACGTGCGTGAAGCTTTTAACAGCCACTTCCTCAGTGTCGTACAATGAGAAAAGCCGGTCAAATCCGGCTATATGTAAGATCTCTTTTACCTGAGGTTTTAAACAGGCAAGTTTAAGATCGCCCTGCTTTTTTTTCACTTCCCTCAAGGCTACGATAAGTATGCGGAGACCGGAGCTGCTGATATAGTTTAAATTTTTAAAATTGAGAACTATCTGGTATGCTCCTGATGCAATCACATTTTTAAGTTCTGCATCCGCGTCGATGGCAGTATTTGTATCAAGCCTGCCGGACATACAAACAACATCAATCGCATCCTGTTTTTTCCGGGCAATCTGCAGGAGATCTGACATTTACCGGATATTAACGAATAGGTACTACATTAATTATGGCATTTTTTCTGCGAGTAAATGGAGACTCTCAAATTAGCCCAAACCAACCGATTTCTAATTTGATGGCCCTATCCCCGCCGTTAACCGGCACGAGATAAAAATGGATAGGCAAAGCTAATGGCAGGAATTATATTT